>JBBQSE010000004.1:0-67128 GCA_038214195.1 Planctomycetales bacterium | reverse complement strand
GTCCCAGCTGCTGCTGCCGGGCGGCGTACCACAGCAGGAATGTAGCTTCTACTTTCTTCTGGGCGACTCGGCAGGACAGCACGAAATCGACGAGCAACGGTCCGTCCGCAGTCGTTTCAAAAGCAGCAAATCCGACAATCCCATATCCACCGAAATCGTCCGCCACAACAAAGCAAAAGCAATCATGCGCTGAAGACTCCAGAAGATCTGCGAGGTCATCGGCCTGATACTGGCGACCCCCAAGATTGAACTGATTGCTCCGCTGTAGCAGCTCAAGGCATCTCGACCTGTCGTCCGGCTGAGGATGTCGAATCTGCAGCACCATGTGACAGCTCTGCAGGAACTGATCGTAGTCACCACGCCAGGACTGATGAACACGTTTTCGTTTCGCTTCCGTCAGATACTTCAGGCGACGTGATCGGGATTCCTCAGTGACCGGCACATCAAACGCGGCGTCGTTCATCAAAGACGCGCCATCGGCCGGATCGAATACACGAACCTGGGGAAGCAGATTGCTGATTTCGTGCCGTTCAAAGGGCGAATCATCGATTACGGCAAACGTATCGACGTTGATGTTCAATTCGTCCGCGATCTGCTGCACGCTGCGACTTTTCGGTCCCCAGTGAATTGCGGGGAACAGGAAATAGTCAGCCAGCCCGAGCTGTTCGATCCTGGGCCAGGCCGTTTCGTAGTTGTTCTTGCTGACGATGGTCTGCAGAATGCCGCGTTCGTCCAGCCGCCGAATCAATCCGATCATTTCATCGTTCGGCAAAACTCCGGCAGCCCCTGCGTCACCAATGACACCGTGCCACAGAGTGTTGTCAAGGTCCCAGGCAACGCACTTGATTTTCTTTGCTTGTGGCGGCTGGTTTGGCTGAGGAGATTGGGCCGGGCCACCTGCTAGTTGCGTTAGGTGCGCGATGCCATCGCGGAGACAGACGAAATCCAGCCAGGTAAAAACCAGCCGCACTTCGCGATCATTCTCAATCGACAGCCTCAGGACTCCCGACTTCCCTGCGGCCAGTGAGATCAATTCTGCGGCATCGAGGTAGTGTTCGTTCCAGCCGGGATCAATTTGCAGGCTGGTGCGAAATACGGGAATGTCGGTTACCAGTTCCAGCTGAATCCGAAATGGGGTCAACTCAGGAGACCAGCACTTTATAAAAAAGGCGTGGGGCTCATACGCGTTCTTCCCGATGAAAGACGATTGTGCTTCAACGAATTTGCGGCGTGCCGCAGTGAATGCGCCATTGAGCCTGCGTTTCGGAGACCATCGCTTCAACAATTTTGCCACACCACTGACAAGACTCTCGACGCCAGTGATCAATGACGCCTGCATGCGGAGGGTCTTCGTTCCTGACATCCGCAACTTCGCAGGCCAGGCCGTCTGCAGTTTAGCCCATCGCCGAAAGCGAATGTCGGCCCCAAACGGCATGAGCCCCTCAATGTGGCGGTTCGGCTGGATTCCGTAAACAAAGCGAGCGCACTTCTGGTCAGGCCGCGCCACATAGAGTGAACACGTCGCGTAACACTGTGGCATGGCGCATTCAACGCAGTGCTCTTCCCAGTACAATACGCCAGCCCCTGATACAGGCGGATCAGGCGGAGGCGCAGAGATGAGACTCTCACCCGCGTGTCTGCGCCATTCGGCGGCATCCTGCCAGGTTAGCTGAAACACGGCAAACTCCTTTCCATGCTGTACACCAAATCACCGTCCTGGTCAGGCCGTCAGAGCATCCGGACAGCGACTTTGCCGTGCCCCTCCGTGGAAGCAATCACCTCATAGTTCCGCATGTAAGCCGAGCAATAGTCTTCAAATCCCCGGAACTCATGCAACGGGCTGTAGAACTCATCAAAAATAATAATTGTGCCTGGGACAATCACGTCATTCGCACGACTCAGCACATACATCGTCGCAGAATAAAGATCTGAATCATTGTGGATGACCAGTTGACTGGTTGAATTCATCTGGTCCAGGAATCCGGGCAGCGTCTGTTGAAAAAGCCCTTTCACAAATGAGATCCGATCGTCGTCCGTCCTGGGAACATTTCCACCGGTGCTAAACGTCTTGCTTGTCACAGATCGGGAGAATTCGTTCCAGTCCTCCGGCAAACCCTCAAAAGTGTCGAAGCCGACGAACTTCGATGCGGCGTTGCTGTGAATGCCTGCAAAGTACTTAATACTTTCTCCCTCAAACACCCCAAACTCCAGATAAAGCATTGCCTGATCGCCGATGATGTCGCGATTGATGAAATCATACATCTCTGTGCGTTCAGTAAAAATCGGATGTTTTCCCAATTGCTTTTTTCGCCATGCCTCAAATCTGGGCTTGTACGCAAGAAAGCGGAATCGGTCTGAATCCGGCAGCAGCCACAGCGCCATGGACCTAAAAATATTTCTGACGAATTGTCGCATTGTATTTCCTTGGGTGACTATCGACCGCGAAGTCGTTTTCCGCAGCGGTTGGCGAAGTCTCGAATCATCGCCTTCAGTAATTTGAATCGGTCTTCTCGAATTAGCGGATGGAGGCGCAATTCGGAACTTTGATAGCCGCAGGCAGTCATGCCATATTGGGCAATTTCCTCGATGTCCTGAATCTGCTTCTTTGTCAATTCCGAGGTGTATCGTCCGATTCGGCTTGTTGATAATGGTTCATGAATCCGCGTGTGATGCGACCATTTGGCAACATTCTCAAAGCCGTCCTTTGCCTTCCCACCTCCCGAAGCATGCATTGACAGGGCGGCTTCTGCATCCGCTTCGGAACGTCCCAGAAACTCGGCCAACATGTGAAACGCCTGGCCAGGGTTGCCGCAGAGATCTTCGTATCGCAATTCCCTGCGTCGGTCTGGAGGGATCAATCTTTCAGCCATCAGCCAGCAACCAAAATAGATGTGCCATTCCATTGCGGCTGTGACGGCCTCGTCCGCACCGAAACGCATCTTCAGAATTGAACAAACCACATCGCGGGGATCACGAATCATATGAATGAAGCGCGCGTTGGGCATCATCGCCTCAAGCGTCGGAATCGCCATCACATACAGCGGCGTATTGTCGCCAATAAATGAGAGTTCGTGCCAGGGAGTCTCAGAGTCAAGCTGCCAGACATAGTGAATCAGGGCGCTGCCACCCTGTAGATTGTAGCGATCACAGAATTGGTAAAACCCTTCAGCGCTGGCTCGGTTGACCCATTCGTTCCTGGCAAGCCATGAATTAATCTCTGGTATGAGTCTCACAAGCGACTGTCGATCGGCAGCTTCGAGAAGTACCTTTTGGTTTGTTGCGATGAAGCCCGTCTCTTTGGCAATCTGAACGCCAGGCAAATGATTCAGCAACGACGCAGTGACGGTTGTACCCGATCGACCACTTCCAAGGATAAAGACTGGTGTAGGATGTTGAGCCATGTGCAATCAGCCCGCTTTGCGAAAACCGTCAAACAGGCCGGTGCCGCCAATTTTGTTCCATTCGTATTCCCACGTCATCTCTTCACGATTCATCAATCGCAGCGCATTCCGTGCGAAACTGGCAAACCTTTCTTTATCGTCAATCATGGACGACATTTGCGTGGCCAGTTCCTTCGGTCGCAAATCACCGTCAATCAGCAGCCCGACCTGATGCCCCCCGACGATCTGCGGGAACTCTCCAACGCGCGTGGCAATGACGGGCATTCCCAGCGCCAGGTACTCGAACAGTTTCGTGCAGTTGGTTCCGACCAGGTTGTATCGGGGAGTGTTCGCGAGCAGCGCAAGTCCGCAACAGTTTCGACTGGCGGCAAATTCCTGGAATTGTCGCGGAGTCACACCGTTGTGGACGATGACTCCCGGGATTGTCCGCAGGCGCTCGATCAGCTCGGAATCTCCTTCGCCAAAGACGTGATACTCCGCCTGAGTCCTGCTGGCGAGAGGCAATAGCTGCAATGCCTCGGCGGCGACTGCGACACCTTTCTCCCTGTAAACACCTCCAATGTAGACGAAGCACAATTTGCCGGACGGAATTCTGTTTCGACCTGCCTCACGCCAGACCGTCGCGGGATAGTTATGAATTTCGAGCACTGAGGACTGCCATTTCTCGAGATGCCGCTTGAGAAACTGCTGATGCTGATGAATGCAGGTGACGAGTGTGACCCACGGCAGAAAAATGCGGTGGATCAACCTTACCATCAGACTGCAGGCGCTACGCTTCAGGGCGGATCCTGTTCCTTCCAGCGAATTCATCTCATAATGGTCGTGTTCGTCGTACAGCACCGGAACACGCCGCAGAAGCCCGATCAGGACGGCGATTGGAAGCACGATCCAGTGAAAGCACATGACAGTCCTGAGCGCGCTCATCTCGCCGCCGATATCGACGGAGAATCGACCGATGGTACTTGCGACTGTCGGATTCTCGGACTTATCAAGAACCCACGGCCCGCGTGGCAGCGCCAGGATTCGCACATTCATGCCGTTCTCCCGCACTCCTTCGATCAACATGGCCATGCGTTTATTGATAATCCTGGCACCGCTGAGACACAGGACGTAATCACGGTGTGCCTTAATTGACATGGGTTTCTCCGCTGCACAATAGAATGGCTCAATCCGCACTGCTGGTTCCAGTCAGTCAGCCAGCATGAGGACGGTTGGCGAACGCTTTCACGAGGGGTTGGCCCCGGCTTTTCGTTGGTGTCCTTGAATTCGCCGCCTGTCGCGACGTCCTCAGATTGCCGCGTTGATTTGCCACGCGCGCTTCGTTGACACACGCCGCCAGCAGGAGCGTCGCACCCGGCAACATCAGCGGGCCGGCGGTCACCGAGTATGAGAAATACGCGAGAATGGACAACGTGGGCAGAAAGTTTTCGCGGCTTCTGAACGCCGATTTAACGGAGAGCCATAGCAGTAGTCCGATCATGATGGTGAAGATCACGGCGGAAGGAATGCCCGTCTCGAACGCAACCTGAACAAAGTTGTTGTGCGCGTGATTGATATCAAGGACTGCAAGTAGCTTCTTCGGCTGACCAGGCCCGACGCCCAGCATGGGATTCTTAAGGATATGATTGAGAGAAATCTGCCAGATGAGTGAGCGAGGAGCGACCGGAACGAATCCCACGATGCGAAACCTGACGAGAAGATTATGGATCGCCGGGATATTCATGATCGTGTCGAGCGACAGCGCTGTGGTCAGAATTCCTGTAATTAAAATGATGGCCAGGCGTTTATAATTGAAGAGCACATAGATTGTGAGAATGATCAGCATCGCCCCTGTTCCGTTGCGGGACATCACAAGGACGACCGCAACACAATTTGCCGCAAGCAGTGCGACATAGGCCAGTTTCATCTGGCCCTTTGCAGCCTGGAGGCGCGCAATCACCAGCGGAATCGTCATATTGATCTGAGCCGCCATCAGGTTCCCGGCTCCGGATGGATTGGAGATTGACCAGGCTTCGAACGCATCGGCCTGGTTCGCCTGATACATGACCCAGGCCGTCAGCAACAGATTGTTGCCCATCATCAATTGTCGGCAAAAGTTCGACAGGTCGGGCGAGGAAACGGACAGCGAGATGAGAGCCAGATAACACGCGAAGATATGAATGGTACTGGAAAGCTGGGCGGTATTGGATTCCGAGGATAAGAGTGCCAAAACGCTGAGGGCAATCGCCCCGAACAGGAACGGAAAATAGACCTGAGAATTACTGCGTACGAGAGCGCAGCCAGTCATCAGCACTGCGGCGGCGCTCGCGCCCAGCATGGTAAAATCGTGCGAGACAGCGGAGGTCATTCCGGTCGTTATTAACGTCGCAATGATTGCGGCAACGGTGGTTGACATAGCTAACCGACAAATAAGGTAAACAGGACAGCGTCATGATGCGAAATCTCGATTGATCGCTCGGGCTTCATGCGACTTTCCTTTCAGCCGACGCTGACCAGTCCTGCACCTGCAACACAGGGGACGGATTGATCACTGGATAGGTTTTTTGTGCCGTTGAAGGGTCAGGCAACTCATGAAATTCCCGCCACGCCAGGCGAAAACTCAGGTAGGGCAGCATCGTTATTCCTCGAAGCCGCTTAATCACCAGAACGACCGCGATGTTCCACAGAACCCGTGACAGCAGATACGCCACAGCGGCACCTTCGACCGAGGCAACTTCACTGAGCAGGTAAATCAAACCAAGTTGCACGGGGATCGATGCATAGAGCATCCTGCCACAGGTCTGTTCCATTTTCATCGTTTGCATGACCGGCAGCGTGGGCCCGGTGAGACTGTCGATCATTGCCGCCAACAGCAGGGCAGGCAGCAGATGGCACACCGTTGTGTATTCAATTCCGAGCAAAACAACCAACAGGGGCGAGAAAATCCACACCACAAAACCAATGCCGACGGAAAGCCCGAACATGATTGTCGCAGAACTGCGGACCGCGTGCTCCGCTTCCGCCATCTGACCGTTCTGATAAAGTCGGGAGCATCGTGGAAACATTGTCAGGTTGAAGACGCCAAGAGGAATCGCGGCCAGTGCGGCAAATGGCATTGCCAGCGCATAAAAGGCCGTCTCGGTGAAGCCGCACGTTGCCGCGATCGTCAACGGCATGCAGGTCTGTGAGACGATCGCCCCTACAGCCACCGCGAGATACGCCAATCCCGCCATCATTCGCCGGAAGACGACCGGCGTTGGTATCTCAGAAAGAACACCGATCGCCGATTGATACGCACTTCGAATGCGTCGGGACGTCAGCGACAGCAGCCAGACGAACAAAACCATTCCGGCGTAGGTGATTGCCGTGGTCGTCGCTGTGAGTCGCAGTTTCATCACTGTCACTGTGAGCAGCGTTGTCGTGAAAATCAGTGGCAGAATTGTCTGTTCGGGCATGACAGCGCGGCGGGCTCCGATCAGCGGAATCGCCAGCCATTGTCGCAAATAGATGACCGTCAGCGGGACAAACAAAATCGCCGCCAGTGCCGAAGTCCGAGCCCAGTTTGGATTGACGATCACAAAGGTGCAGCACAGCCATGTTCCGATCAGCCCGCAGAACAGGACCGCGACGGAACAGGCCGTGCCAAGATGCGTGATCGCGGTCTCGCGCCCGATTTCCGCATCAGACTTTGAGGTGGAAAGACTCTGCACAAGAATTCGATCCGATCCCAGCGGTGCCAGTGTGGCCAGCAGCAGCGCCAAGGCCATTGCGGCGCTGTAGGCTCCGTATTCGGCAGGACCAAGAATTCTGGCGGTGAGAGTCGTGGATCCAAAAATCAGCGCGATGCCAACCATCCGCACGACAAGCGTGCCGAAGGCGTCGGAAAGCATCGCGGATGGTTTGAAAAGTGACATAATATTTTCAAAGAGTCGTCGTTCGCTCCGCGAACGAACCGTGAATACAGAATCGAGGAACAACAGCGATGTCAGCAAGCCAGCCAAAAGTCCTGACGACTTTCGCTACGATCTGGATTGGTAAACTCCATGTTGACAGACCACTACGCCGCGCGGCGCGTCGGAGTGGCAATACGAACCGGCAGCGTGTGTCGCAGATACGGAGCCAGCAGGTCATGCTCCAGACAGAAGTCACGCAGCGTTTCCAGCGGCATCGAATTGTGTGGTGAACTGACGTACGGATCAGTCACCTCGGAATTCATAATGTCCGCATAGTCGTAAGCAATGTCCTCATAGACGCTGCGGAACGCGGGCAGGACGCTGAACATTTCCGTCAGTTCGACTGTGCGTCGTGTCTCTTCGTCACTCATCAGCTCTTCGTAAAGTTTTTCGCCCGGCTTGGAACCAATCTCGGTGACCGCCATTTTTTCGGCGCTGTAACCGTACTGCGGTGCCAACTCATCGATCATCACGCGAGCCAGATCGGCGATCTGAATCACCGGCATCTTAGTGACAAAAACCTCTCCGCCACGAGCTTTTTCAGCGGCCGACAACACCAGGCGGCAGCTTTCTTCCAGTGTCATGATGAAACGTGTCATGCGGCGATCGGTGAGCGTCACCGGGCCGCCAGCTTCGATCTGTCTCGCAAAGATCGGAATCACTGAACCGCGCGAACCGAGTACGTTGCCAAACCGCGTGGAACTGAAAATCGTGCGACGATTCATCTTCAGGCTGTTCGCCGCCGTAATGAGTCGCTCGCCCATGAGTTTCGACGTGCCCATCACGTTGGTGGGGTTCACAGCCTTGTCGGAACTGGTGAAGATCACTCGCTCAACATCATTGGCGAGTGCCGCCTGAATGACATTTTTCACGCCCATGATGTTCGTTTGCACGGCATCGAATGGAGCCCGTTCGCAGAGGATCACATGCTTCAGAGCGGCCGTGTGCAGCACGATGTCCACGCCGGAACACATCATATTGAGCTTGTCAGCATCGCGAATGTCGCCGATCTGACACAGACTCGAAACCGTGCTGCGGGGATTGCGGCGCCGATGATCGTTGAGTTCCTGTTCAAGGAAAAAGATCTCCGATTCATTGGTATCGACGACGCGGAGTTCTTTTGGGTCGTGATCCAGCAACTGCCGGACGATTTCTCGTCCCACCGTTCCGCAGCCACCTGTCACAAGGACGGTTTTGTTTGAAAAGAATGTCATGGCTACACCTTGGCTGGTAAATGGAAAATTGTAAGCGGTAAATAGCGACGATCAATGGCGGTGAATTTAATGTGGCTCACCAATTATGTCCTTGTTCCGAGGCTCCTGCCTCGGACCACACTGCTTCCGAGGCTCCTGCCTCGCGAGATTGTCGCTGGAGGCAGGAGCCTCCAGTGCAGTGCGTTCCAGGGCTGGAGCCCTGGAACGAGAATTGAAAGCCTCATTCCAAGCCGCGTGGAGTATTACGACCTCACGCAGCTCGATGTCGATAAAGACTTTGATCGACCATCGCATTCATCGCATGGACATCAAGCGTCTCGTCGAAATGATTGTTGATCAGGGCGATTGTTGACTGAGGACGGGACAGCAGTTCGTTGTAGCTGATGTTGATCAGATTCAGATGTGACTGGGATGGCAGCCATGTGTAAAACTGACGCAGTTCACGTTCGAACAGAGCTTTCATCGTGGCATCGGAGATGTCTGTTTCAATGCCGCTGCGTTCGAGCATTTTCTTTTGCGACTGCAGGATTTCGCTGACTTCGCGTCGCATGAAAACGATCCGATAATTCCTGTCGGCGGGCAGGTGCTTCAGCAGGCTATAGACCATTTTTACGGAACACCCAGGAGCGTCGTCGAGCCAGTCGGCGTTGCTATCGATGCTCTTGACGTCTTCGAATTCGTAGTATCCGTTAGGATTGTCTTCGTCGGGTGTCCGCAGTTCATCGGTGAGCGCCGGGATGCCGCCTGCTTCCAGCATTCGCATCATCATGGATGTGCCGGAACGCGGCAGACCGGAGACGATGGTGATGTACGGCCGCATTTCGACCGAGGTTAGATGCCCGGCTTCTTCAAGAAGCCGGGCATCTGCGGACTCAGGTGGCATGGCTTCTTCTGCCTTTTTCAGTAGATCCATCATCTGCCCTTCCGTCAGGGCTCCGGTTCTTCGCTCAATCGGCTGACCACCGGCAAACGCGATGAACGTGGGGACGCCGCTGACCTGATACTGGCTGGCGAGGCCAGGACTGCGATCGATGTTGACGGAATAGACATCGGCCCAGTCACCAACTTTCGTCGCCAGTCGATCCACCATCGGCTGCATCATCTTGCACGGCGGACACCATGACGCCCAAAAATCTACCAGCACAGGCCGATCGGAACTGAGCACCATTTCTTCGAAGTCAGTATCGCGAATTTCCATAGGATTAGTTTTCAGTGTTCAATGTTGAGTGTTCAGAAAATCGCAAGTGTTTAGTTCGACTGTTTTAGGTTTGTGTCAAAGACGCCATCCGGCTCGCCCGGATCGGTGAAGGTCATGGAGAGCTAAATGCAACGTGGTCAGAAATGTAAAACAAAGTATGTTGGCGATTGTCCCCTCTCCCCCCGCAACTAAGTTTCTAACTTCACACGATTTCCACGGGGGGAGAGGGCTAGTGCTAGGGGGGACTGAAAACTCGTGCTCCTATTGATGCATCACGTTTACTCCATTTCAACCCCCTCATCCGGCCTCCGGCCACCTTCTCCCCCGTGCCAGGGGGAGAAGGGACATTCGATTTAGGCCAACATGCTCAGTCAGTTGCCGTTCATTGGTCATTCAAAATTGGTCATTGTTCATTCTCTATGCCGCAGGCTTCCACGTCTCCAGCACTTCCAGTTTGCCGTGTTCGCCAGACCATTTGGTTTTTGGAAACAACGTGTCTCGTTGAGCCAGAATACGGTTCCTCGCTTCGGGTTGTGTGAGGACTCGAAACAGATGTCGCACTTCGTCAGCGAAGCCGGATTCGGATTTGAATCCGAAGCGTTCGGTCAGCTTTTCGTGGATGACTTCGTAGGGATGTTCTTCCGCTTCGACGCGAGGATTTTCAATTCGCTGCACTTCAACATCCAGGTCGAACTCGCGACCAATCGATGCCACCATTTTAGCAATCTGCAGGACGCTGAAGACGTCTGTTACCTGATTGACAACGTCGTATTGTCCAGGTTCCGGTGGTGCGGCGATCAGCCGCGTGATGCACTGCAGGGCATCTCGCAGCGTGATATAGCCGCGAAGTTGATTTCCGCTGCCGTAGATCGTGAGCGGCATGCCGATGACGGCCTGGGCGACGAAGCGGTTGACAACGGTGCCCCACCATTCGTCGATGTCGAAACGAGTGTTGAGATCTGAGTGAGCCAACAGCTCTTCAGAATAATTTCCGTAGATCACACCCTGCATCACGTCGTAGCTCCGCAGCCACCAGTACTTGCAGGCTTCATAAACGCTGAACGTCCCCTGCACTTTGCTCACATGGTAGAAACTAACGGGATCGCGAGGTGTCAGTTCACCGCCAAGACTCCATTCCTTGCCCTGATACTGCAGCACAGCATCGCCCGGGAAAAGACCTTCGAAGAGTGGTCGACCGGTCAACGGGCTGCCGTATTCGCCCATCGTGCCGAGCTTGATGATCGATGCGTCCGGAGCGTGATCACGCACGCCGAACAGCAGCCCCAGCGTTCCCACGACGTTGTTCTGAATCGTTGCGACGGCTTTTTCGACAGACGCCATGCTGTACGGAGCGCTGGGGATCTCGGCGAATTGAACGATGGACTCCGGCTGAACTTCCTTAATGTACGCAAACAGTGCGTCGCGATCCATCAGGTCGATTTCACGGAAATCGATGTCAACACCCAGATGCTCGTTGGCGGCTTTGATGCGGTCTTCCATCGACTGGATTGGTGTGATGGATTGTGCGCCACGTTCTTCGACGAGTTTGCGGCGCAGCATGTTGTCGATGCCATACACTTTGCAGCCCAGCTTTGCCAGCTTCAGAGCGAGTGGCCAGCCGAGATAGCCGTCCATGCCAAGAATCAGAACTCGCATGCCTTCGAGCAGATAACCGCTGTCGGTCTTCTTCCATTCCGAGCACGATTCGAACGTGATCGACATCGGATCGAAGTAGCCAATCTCAGGTCGCCGCTTGCATTCGACAACAAGCTGCCCCTGAGCAGCCTTGCGAAACGCGGCTTGGCCACACGCGCGGAAGTCAACATGGCCCTTGAATTCCACCGCCGGACAGCTCCAGCATGTGTGATCGGCATTGTGGCAGGATGATTCAGTCATCTTTGGAAATCCATTTCCAGTTCTGTGAGCCGGGTGATTCTAGCCCCAGCACGAGTTAGCAAATCGTTCGATACTTCACGCGGTCAGAAATGATGCTGTGGATTTTCTTGCGATTGTCCCCTCTCCCCCGCAATTGATTTTCCAACTGTATACGTATTCCACGGGGGAGAGGGTTAGGGTGAGGGGGAAGAATCAACTATTTTCTGGTTCATCATATTCACTCCAGGTCAGCCCCCTCATCCGGCCGGTCGGCCACCTTCTCCCCCTTGCCAGGGGGAGAAGGGACATCGAAAACGTTCCCTTTGAAAGTGCCATCGCTTCTATGGCGGCATCCATAATCTTAATTCGCTGTCTGTCATCGTCGCTGTTTTGAAATTACGCCGCTCGGCTCGCTTGTTGCACTTGTCGAGGCATGACCACGTCCAGCACGTTTTCAACCTTCATGTCCGTCGGAATCTTTCCGAGCTTATCGCCTCGCACAAAGAACGAGGATTCTTCATACGTGTGTTTTCCGTTGATCGCTGTCGGTTCAATCAGATCCGAGAGATTCATACGGCCGGACAATGCAATATCCTTCGCCGCCATGACGATCAGATCGGGTGCGCGGTGAGCAAACGGGCCGCTGTAGGCGTCGTTTCCTCGAATTACTTCGCTGGCTATCGGCAGCCCGTTGACCGTGGCGTTCTCAAAGAACGTCGTCAGTTGCTGCATCAAAATTTCCGCTTCGTCCGCCGTCACGGAACCACCAGGGTAGCGTCCCTGACGATGCAGATAGACGCGGCCGGGGTCCATCGCGAAGGCTCTGGTTTCCGGCAGCATGTCGATGTACGAAGGTCGCTTCGATTCCTTCAGTTTCAGGAAGCCGCCTTCAGCCAGAAGGCAATTTACGTTCACGCTCATTCGCTGCCGTGCAAATCCGTGGTCAGAAACAGCCGCGAGCGTGATGTGATCGTCAAGTCGTTCCAGAATCCGGCCGATCTGGTCGTCGACTTCGTGATAGTAGTCGAGGAACGTCTGATGAAACGGCGAGGACGGATCTTCGTAGTCTTCCCAGAGATAATGGTTCAGTCGATCGGTCCCGGTGAGCACGAACATGATGTTTTGCCACGGTTCGCGGTCCCAGTGATGATGCAGCGCCTCGCAGCGAGCCGCCATCACTCGATGCAGTTCATCGACAAATCTCTGTTTGCCTTTTTCGACAAGCGACATGTCGGCATCGACTGCGTAGCCGATGCTTTCCAGCCATGCAAGCTGTTCCGGCGGATGCACGGCTCGCTTCAGGTCCAGCGCGACGAAACCGGACACGAGCATTCCGTCCATCGGCTGCGCGGGATAGGTTTGCGGCACGTTCATGATCAGATTCGGACCGGCGTCAGGCTGAGCCCAAAACGGTTTTGCTCGAAAAGTTCGGGACGACGTGAATCCCAGTGAGTAGCTGCCATCCATCAGATCGGTGAAGCCGTAGACATTGTGGCCGCCCGAGTTTTCGCCAGTCACGATGGACGCCCATGCCGCCGATGAAACTTCCGGCAGTGCCGATTTCATCGGAACCAGCGTACCGCTTTTCAGCAGTTCGCAGCTGTTTGGCATTACTCCGGAATCTGCGAACTGCTGCCACATCCAGCGCGGCAGTCCGTCAATTCCCAGCAAAAACATATTCATCTTTGATGCCTCCCTGAATCTCAAATCTCTGCATTCAGGTTTAAAATATCAGATGTATCCCAGCTGACGAAGCCGTTCTGTGACTGCTTCCGTATCTTCTTCATCCATGAATGCGTCTGAATCGCAGGCGTTCATCAGGGTGCAGTGGAGGCAGGGAATACCCAGGGCGCTAAATTCCCTGGTCACCATGGCGGCGTCACTGCAATTCTCTTCGGAGACAACCACGATGCGATGGATGGCTCCCGATCGAAGCTGATCAAGAGAGAGCAGCAGATCAAAATGCCATTGCACAAATGAAGGCGTGCGACCGATCGAAAGTTGATCATCACTCACAGAAATAAACAGCGTGCCAGCGATCGTATTGAGCGGCTGCTGTGTGAGATTCAGGACTGCGTCACCGGCCAGCAGGACGCCCGTGATGGCGTCGGCCGTGCTCGAACATTCAGTGGTCATAGTCGTTACCATCCGTGGTTGAAAACTGTCAGACGCTCGATCCTTGAGCGATTTCAAGACATCACTACCCAATGTGACAGCGGGAATTTAGCAATCCGGCGGAAATGCGACAACACGGGTTTTGAACGGCAAAAACTGCTGAAGCCAGGATTGGGCGCTGAGAGCCGACTCATTCCGGCGGAGTTTCCACTTTCCTGCACTCGCAAAACTGCAGTAGATCTGGGAGTTGCCGCCCTGAAATCGTTGAAATCGCTGATGTTGTAACGATTAGGGCGATCGAGGTAATCCAGGCAGTTTGCAGGCCCGGTCTCAGGCCGTCAAAGTCAGTGCAAACCTCGCGGAATTAAGCACCCAAAGCCACCTTGACGGCCGTCTGAATACCGCAAAAGCACAGGATATTGACACTCCCGCAAGAGCCTTGTAGAGTCGCACACCCGGTTCACAACTTCGCCGCATTCATCTCCAACAAGTAAGGCGAAGCACGGAGAGTTTTGAAGTTGAAAGGTTCGGCGTGTGACATTGACTGCGAAATCGAAAGCTGTTTGCCGGGCAAATTTTGGAACCTGCGTGCGCAAGCCTTTAGTGTTTTTCTTACTGGTTATTGGTTTGATGTCGCTGCAGGTTGTTCTACATCCTGCGGCCGGTCAGGACGTTGGACAGGTAAAACGATCATGGATGATTTCAGGAACCGTGGCCCGTGGGTTGACTGCAGGACGGTCCACAACTGAGCCTGTGACAGAAAAGCAGACATGGATGGCGGACATCAGTGAAACGGAATGGATGTACATCATAGTGCATCACTCAGCCACCGAATCGGGCAGTGTGGAATCGATTCATGCGGATCATCTGAAACGCAGAGATGCCTACGGAAACCCGTGGCTTGGAATTGGTTATCACTTTGTGATTGGAAATGGGCAGGGAATGCCGGATGGAACTGTCCAGGCAACATTTCGCTGGAAGGAGCAGATTCATGGGGCTCATTCCGGCATTAGCCTGTACAACGCCCGAGGGATTGGGATTTGTATGATTGGAGATTTTCAGCAGAATCCCCCGTCGCACGCGCAGGTAGCATCGCTCAAACAGTTAGTCAAAGTTCTCGCTTCTCGTCACCGGATCACTCCGGATCATTTTATGGGGCACGCTGCCGTGAAACCGACAGAGTGTCCGGGAAAGCACTTTCCTCTGAATGAAATCAGACAAGTGATTTCCACATCGGCATCGTGATTGAGGTGTAGGTCAGGAAGATCTTCCGCACCTGATTTGTTGTGTCCTCCCCAACTCATACTTACTAAATCATGGAAGTCTCACATGTTTAATCGCGTTCGAAGCATGTCATTCTCGTCAGGTGAACTTGATTCGTATTTGCCCGACATTGACCATGAGATGCTTCCGACGGAGCTGCGGGAAGTTTACGAATCCTGGAGCCAGTCCCCCGATTGTCCTGCACAGTATTCCGGTTCAGTCTCCGAATCAGACTGGCCCGTCTCAATTTACGTGCCGGAACGGTATGAGGAAGGCTACGCTTATCCGCTGGTCGTTTGGTTTCATAGTGATGCCAACGATGAAGATCAGTTGGAAGACGTCATGTCGGCCGTCAGCTCTCAGAACTATGTCGGTCTGGCGTTGCGTGGCAATCGAGAACTTGAAAACGTCGGCGGGTTCCGCTGGGATGTATCGTCGCTGCAATTTGGATCCGTACCACTCCAGAATCTGCTGCATGTAACGACCTGCCGATTGCGACAGGCGTTTCACATCCACAGTGAGCGAATTTTTCTGGCGGGCTCCGGGAACGGAGCCGACGCGGCCCTGCAGATGCTGGTGCAGCGACCGGATTGGTTTGCCGGCGGAATTTTGCTGGACCCCTCGGGTCGCGGCAACTGCCTGAAGGCAGATCGCCTGACAGGGCTGCGTGGTAAGCCCATGCTTGTCAGCGTCTCGCGCACTTGTCCCGCCGACACACTGGCTCGCAACGTTGAAGCCGTACGATTGCTCCGGTCAGCTGGCGCGAACGTCGATGTTGAGTTGACCGATCAGCCCGTCGATCCCACCAGCAGCGAAGTTCGCATGCTGGATCACTGGATGCTGAATTGCATCAATCGCGAAGCGCTTGTGTAACGCGGCAGGGCGTTTGCGCCGCACTGGGTAATCTGTGGTACTCCGCATAGTTGTCAATGGGCTTAGATTTGAGTTCACCAAATCGGCACAAAGACGCGGCTTTTGGAGACAGCGGAGGATCGCGACTGGCGGCGGGGCCGACTACGTGGCAAAAGGTCAGTCACCGTTTTATGTACGGACCGCAGATTGATCAGGACTTCAGCGGCAAACCAGGAACGAACACCGCGAACGCGCCTCGTAACGCCTACACCGGCCGCTAACCAGACAAAGACACCGGCGTGATCTGCTACCGAGCCCGCTGGTTCGACCCTCGCATCGGTCGCTTCATCAGCGAAGACCCAATCGGCTTCAACGCTGGCGATGCAAACCTGAGCCGCTATGTCGGGAACTCAACGCCGAATGCAGTGGATCCCAGTGGGTCCTACAACGAAAGTGGTCATTTCTGTACGACATATTTTGTCGGTCGAATCAGTGGCATGACCCATGCGGATGATCGAGAACTCGCCATTTACTTGCAACTCCCCCGATGAAGTACTTGCGTTGACGCAGGCATTCGAAGCGATGATTGGGTGAATTCCATGCGGGCCAGGCTGGAAGCCTGGCATCGATTCTGTAGACTATCACTCGGTTTGAGGTTCGGCCTGAATGGATGCATGGAGCGTTGTCAATGAAGACAAAAACTGCCGCGACGAGCTTGCTGTTTGACGCAACCCCCGGGAAGGACATCATCGACGATGCAGCCCACGCCCGAACGTCTTTCAGTCCCGGCGGGATTCCAATCCGCTTTCGGACGGACCTTTCCGAATTCTCGACGACGAAAAATTTTGCGACTCGCGAACAGCTACAGCTGCATCTCACGCACACCCGTCTGCAGTTGCTGCGAGGATTTGACGAACTGCTGTGCCTGGACGGACTCACAGGAGTCGAGCATCTGCCTCATCAGATTGAGACGGTCCGCAAAGTGATGCGGCGGTTTCGAGGCCGCGTATTGCTGGCCGACGAAGTGGGTCTCGGTAAAACCATTGAGGCCTGCCTGTTACTTCGCGAATACCTGCTGCGACGACTGATCAAGCGAGTGTTGATTCTGGTCCCGAATCCTCTGGTCAGTCAGTGGCACGAAGAACTTTCTTCCAAGTTTCACCTCGACTTCACGATTGCACCAAGGACAGCAACCAGCAGTCGTGACGAATTCTGGGCGACACATGATCGTGTTCTGGTTTCCACCTCGTTTGCCCGAACCGGTCGCAGACCTCAGGCGATTGCGTCGGCTCCGTGGGATCTGGTCATCGTGGATGAGGCCCACCACTGTCGAAACCGTTCGACAAAACTCTGGAAGCTCGTCAACTCGCTGCAACGTCGCCACATGTTTCTGCTCACCGCGACGCCCGTCCAGAATAATCTCGTCGAGCTGTACAGCCTGCTGACGCTGCTGGAACCTGGTCATTTGAAAACAGAAGCTGATTTTAAGAAGCAGTTCGTGACGCGTGGAAATCCTCGCGATCCGCGTAATCGGCATCGACTGCGCGACCTCCTGGGCGAAGTGATGATTCGAAATACGCGCGGCCTGGTGCAGATCAATCTGCCTCCACGTTATGCCCAGACAATCATGGCAACGCCAGGTGAGGAAGAATCGCAACTGCTCATCGACATTCAGCAGTACCTGCGTGACCAGTTGGCGACCGCAGCGAATACGTCTATGAACGCAGATGACGCTGAACAGGAAAGTCCCGAAGAACTGGATGCGTCATCGGCAGAATCAATGGAGACTCCACATGCCGGCGCGAACGGACCTCGAGGCATCTCCCGTATGCGGCTACATGCGATTCTGACGTCGATTGGCAGTCATCCGGCAACGGCAGCAGCGACGCTTCAGCCACTTGCAGGACGAGACGACAGGGCTCGCCAATTGTGCGAACGCGCTGGAAGAATCTCGCGTTCCGCCAAGGACGAAAAACTGCTGCATCTCCTGAAGGAAAGCCATGACCACAAAGTTCTGGTTTTCGTCGCATCGATCCGCACATTGCACCGGCTGCAATCGCTGCTGACGGAAGCGGCGATTTCTTTCTCAACATTTTCGGGCGAGCAATCATCGGCTGACAAAGATGCGGCCGTCGAACAGTTGAAGTCATCGGTGAATGTGATGCTGTGTACCGAATCAGGCGGGGAAGGACGCAACCTGCAGTTTGCGGACACGCTGATCAACTTCGATCTGCCATGGAATCCAATGAAGATCGAACAGCGAATCGGACGTATTCATCGCTACGGACAGACGCAGGATGTGTTCATTTTCAATCTGTGTACGGCCGGAACGCTGGAGTCCCGGATTCTGAAATTGTTGAACGACAAGATCCGCATGTTTGAACTGGTGGTAGGCGAAGTCGGCTCGATCCTTGGCAACCTTGACGATGGCCAGGAATTCGAATCGCTGGTGCTGCAGCTCTGGCAGAAAGCTCCGGACGATCAGCAACTGGATGCCGATTTCGAAACGCTCGGCGACACGCTGGTGGCTGCTCAGGAAAAATACCTTGACGCCAAAAATCTGGACGAAGCTTTGTTTGGTGAGGACTACGAATGAGTCGCAGCAGCGTGGAATCTCAGCTTGTGGAATTTGCCACGGCTCTGGTCGAAAATTCCGGAGGTATCATCGACTGGACGTCCGATGGTTCCCAGGCAACGGCCATTGTCCCGCCAGATCTGGCGGAAAGTCTTGGACAGCACGACGAATCGTTCCTCGTGAAGACTCAGCCCGGCGATGAGGGACTGGTCCTGTCACTTGGAGGTGAATTCGTCGATCTCGCGGGGCGGACGCTGCGCCATTTTGTGCCGTCGATTGGCACATTTGCGATCGATGATTTACCGGTTCGCAAAACGGAATTTGCTTCAGCCGTAGAATCGTCATTCGGCTGGCAGAACGCTCGAGCCAAAGTGCTGGATGGAAGCGTCACGACGGTGCCTTACCACGCCTGGTGGTTCCACGTCACACTGCAATCGGAAGAAACATGGGAGTCGCTGGTGTCGGTGACTCTGAATGCCCGCTCCGGAGTAGTTGTGCCGTTGAGTGAGCTGCTGAATCTTGACGATCTCCGACCGGCCAACGATGCTCCATCAGATTCCAGCGCCAGTCTGGATCTGGCGCTGCATGTGGCGGAAGCCGAAACAATGCGTCAGGCAACTCCATTTCTGCAGCGCATCGATACTCGGCGGGAACGAGACCGCAAGCGCCTTCAGGATTACTACCGCGCACTGCAGCGCGAAAGTTCAACACCCAATAAACGCACAAAGACCGTCCCGACAGCGGAAGAGATTGAATCTCGCCAGAAAGCGGTGAAACTGGAGTTGCAGAGAAAGCTCAGCGAGCTCGATGAACGCTATCTGTTCAGTGCCGTGCTGCGTCCGATCGTGCTGGCAGAATTCCGCATTCCGGCAGTTGCCATCGACGTCGAGATTCAGAGAAAAGCCGAGAAGCGAATCTTTCGCGTCTACTGGAATGCGATGTTAAAAAAGATGGAACCCATGTCCTGCAGCCGCTGCCTGCGAACATCTTTCAACTTCTGGTTCACTAACGACACCGTTGATCCGCTGTGCTCAACATGTCATGGTTAATGAATCGTTTCAAATCAAATTGGTCGTGTCGTCATCATGACTTCGTTGAATTTCGGTTCATCGACAAATGTCGTGCGCCTCGAAAAAAAAGGGCTTTCGCAGCAATGGGTTTCGAAGGAGGATGAACTGCGGTACGTGAAAATCTTTTTTCAGCTGGGCATTCGCATGATACATCTGACCTATCAGCGTCGCAACATGATCGGTGACGGATGCGGAGAATCATCCAATGCCGGACTGAGCGATTTCGGTCGCACGATGATTTCCGAGATGAACAAAATCGGTGTGATC
The DNA here is from genome assembly GCA_038214195.1 of Planctomycetales bacterium. Lineage (GTDB taxonomy): Bacteria > Planctomycetota > Planctomycetia > Planctomycetales > Planctomycetaceae > SXXK01. The sequence goes on along the minus strand of JBBQSE010000004.1, from coordinate 47,366 downwards.
CCGGATTGTGCGCATTCCGGCTGGCAAACGTCACTGGAAGCGGCAAAGGTATCGTCGCGGCCAGTGGTCGCCAGTCATTCCACCTGTGCGGCCCTCCATCCGCATATTCGCAGTAAGCCAGACGACGTGATTCGAGCCATTGTGGATTCAGGCGGTTACGTCGGCATCTGCTGCATTTCCAAATTCCTGCGTGGCACGGGCGACATTGCGGCACTCCTCGATCACATCCAGTATGTCACGAAACATTTTGGAGTGGACCATGTGGCGATCGGCACTGATGTTGCGTACTCGTCACAGAATTCCCGAGACGAAAGCCGCGAACTTCCAAAACGAAGTCGATCACGTGAACCGTTTCGATCGCTCTGGCCGAAAGACGATTTCGTTGAGACACCACAGATGACCAATAGCCTCGCATGGACCAATTGGCCACTGTATACCGTCGGACTTGTCCAGCGAGGATATGCAGACGACGACATCCGCAAAATCATCGGCGGCAATGTCATGCGAGTTGCGAATGCAGCGATCCGTGATGTTTAATTCTCGTGTGGGGGGCACCGATTTTGTCCTCAATTCGCTCGACTGACGGCTGATTTCATTCACATTCTGCGTTGATCTTCTAATTCGCGAAAAGAAATCGACGATGGCGTCCAAAGAGGGAATGTTCGCAGGGACCGGTCCACTGAGCACCACACCGCCGACTGTCCTGCACGGCTCAATTCGGAAGTGAGACGTGACAGATGGGACGGCCAAATTACCGTTCCCGGCGAAAAGCGTCGCTCCCTTACGTTTTGAAATTAGAAACCACGCCGCAAGAAATCGGCTCCCATTGCTGGGGTGTCCGACATGAAGCAAAGTTTCCCCGGCCACGTCATCCCCGTGTTGTTCTTGAAAGCCAACGTGATCTCAGCGGGAGTTTCAGCACCCCGCCACGTCAAGTTAGTCTGGCGGAGTCGCCTGAGACCGCAAATCGATCCCCAAGTGTTTTGCCTTAATTACCAACTGCTCATCGTGCCATTACCTTCGATAATCATGGTTCTTGCCGGTCAACCGATCATCCCCTCAAAAGAAAGAACCGCCACACCGCCAGATTCATAACGTGAACGATTGCTGTCTCATTCGCCGCAAAGATCTCCACACAAGCCATCATTTCAGCCTGATTTCTGCTGACTGGGTTCATCGGTAAGCAAGAATTCAAAAAACTACGCCTTACCGATCAGAACAATGCTGTGTCCGCGTGATTGCCCCTCCCCGTGATACCAAAATATTCGCGGATGTCAGAAAGCGAAGACAATAAGACAAATGGGTAAGTGGAGATTTTGCACTGGATTCTGGAATCAGTCATCGACCTCTTGGTCCGAAGGATTTGGATACTCAAGTTGAAACTGATTTACAAATGCTCGTTCCATTTCAATCAATGTCGAACGACGTTCGTTAAGAAACCGGCCATAGTCCCCTTGTCGGTACGCCGTGAGAGCTTCTGCCGAGACAGCATGATTTTCCGGATGTGAGTCTTCGTCGAAAATCAGGATTGCCTCGTGAGAAAAACGCCGCTTAAGATCGTCGATCGAAGTAAGCAAGAAACGATTTTGGGGTGAAGCAGTCTGTTTTGATGGGAGTTGTTTTGGCCCCAGAAAGCGGCAGAGACATAGACTACCCTGATCCGCCATCAGATTGAGAATATCCTCCTTTTTGGATGGTTCACGGCGAATCTGAAGGTCTGCCAGCCGTATTGCCAGGGCTTTGATTCGAGCAGACCGAAAGTCAGAGCGCGCCGGGAACGCACCAACATAACCTCGAGTTGCTGACAATTTGTGAATCTTCGCAATTTGCAGCACTTCTTCGGTCGCCGAAGTGATATCGGTATCACGTGCGCCTCGGAAAAAACCTGTATAGGTCGTGATCCAAAGCCAGCTACGCAGAAGCTCTTGGTCAGTGTCGGACATCGCAGGTTCTTTTGCGAATGCCAGCGCGATTAGAACGATCTGATAGCTGTACGGAAGAAATTCAGGAGAAGGGATATTTTCTGCTCGGAGAAACAACGCCGCCTTGCGGATTGCGTGGACGGCATCATCAATTAAGTTATTTGACTCCCTTAGATGTTTGCTGACATCAAGGACATTCATCTTAGAAACATCAAGGTCTAGCTGTCCCCGAACCACTGCAAGAATGTATTTATGATCGAGCCCTGCCCAGCCAAACTCACTGAGATTCGCAGTCACGGTGTCGAGACGCTCTTTGAGATCAAAAGAAGGGGTGAATGACAGAGCCGCCACCATGTCCGTGGCGTCCATCTTCATCCCGCTGCTGTTGACTCGTTGAAACGCAGTCGTTGCTGCATCGAGATTGTCTGTGACTAATGGAATCAGCGGTATCTTGTAGTTGCGAAACCTGTTGGCTAACGCATCGCTTGTCTTAATATATTCATCGGGAAAGTTGTGATCAGCGATCAGTGTCCGTTGATAACGCAGTAGATGAAGGCTGCTGAACAGGATGTTCAGTGGAAGCCAATGTGGCGGTACATTTTGGTTTTTTCGCCGCAGTGTAAAGCTTCCGTCGCTTAAGTCGTAGTACGCATCACCAGCAATAAGTCCGTATTCCTCGTCTGTTTCGACTTTTGATTCTTGATGGGCCAACGCGCTAAACAGTGTTGAGATGCGCTGATGCCCATCTAGGAGATATTGCCTCGGCGCACCGGGTGTTGGCTGTGGCGACGACGGAACAAAGATTCCGCCAATTTGAGGGAAGGTTGACAATTCGACGGCGGTGGTCCGCCAAACCAGAAGGCTTCCTATTGGAATTCCATCGCGAACGCTTTCAAGTAGTTTGAGACGATCCTCAGAACGCCAAACAAAGCGCCGCTGAAAACGTGGTATGAGGATATTACCGCGCCTGACATCGTCCAGAACGCGTTCCAAATACGCCACCTGTGGTTCTTCCAGATAGCTCGGTGAGTCTGTTCCAAGGGACAAAGCTAAACTCCTTCCATCAGTGTTTGTGCAATCTTGTCAAGTTCCATGTTTGAATTGTCATTGACAAGTTGGCTGTAGGGGACAGGCCCGGCCCCGAAGATTTCCTGAGCAATCCCTGATTCAATCCCGTTGCTCAGTTTGGTGCGATCATCGTCTGAAACTCCGGCCCAAAACTGATCCAGATCTTCGGCCGACCAAGTCGTCGCACTACTCTTTGAATCTCCGTCGAATCCGCGCTTCAGGTTGAAGTGGCAGCGCTGCAGCGCAGACAAACGCGAGAAAGCCCTTACCGCTTGTTTGCGTCGTCGTACTTCAGCGACGTTCGGAGTGGTCCCCAAAGCCCATGCCGTCAATGCCTCACGCGGAATGTAGTTCTCAATGGCCCGTCGCTCCAAGCAGTGCCAAGGCACCCCTTTTGCGTTGCATGCATCAATAGCGTCTTTTGCCGGCGTGCTTGTGATGCCAGGGAGACGCGCATCGCTATCGAAAATGAACACCGTTCTCATCACCTGACGATCACTCAATGCTGTTGAACGCCCAGGAATAGAGCCAATTCCGCCAGCATTCTGAAACTGAATCCAGCCTTTCTCTTTCCATTCCACAAGCCTGTTGCGAACCTCTTGTCGTGCGGTCGAGAGCAGGAATTGTCCGTCATTCAGGTCATTTTCAAACCATACGTTGAATGGTCTCCGCAATAGTTGACGGGCCGACTCCAACGACAAGAACATTATTGACCAGTCATCATCAGTTGATCGCCTGTCGTCTATGTGAACCTCTAGCCGCATATTTTCCGCCGCGTCTCTCAGAAGTCCATCTTCAATTGCCAGCCGACTCGAATCCTGAATCTGTTCACTTTGGCGATTGAACCAACCTTGAACAAGCGGAGTCGAAATATCACTGGATGAAACGACAATGTGTCGCCCTTCAAATCCTGTTTGGAGAACTTCAATAAGTGCGGCGTCATCCGGGCAATGCTCAAAGACAGCGTCCAGCAAAGTCACCTTCATTGTTGGCGCTTTCGCAGTTCATACAACGCGCGGGATTGCTTCACATCGTCTGCGAAAACATCTGGCGGCCAGTTGGCGGATGGTTGTCCCAAGTCATCAAATGTTACCTGTTCAGCAACACTGTTTCCCGAAATGTCGCTCCGTACCCAGTACACCACGACATCTTCCGGACTAAGTGCGTTCCTCGCAATTTCAGTTTGCAAACCCAGCAATAAATTCTGGGAATGTGTCTCGACCATCAACTTTGGACCACGGTCCCTGACAACAGTACAGAATGCGTTTGCCAATGCGGCGTGGTATTTTGGATGAAGATGAGACTCTGGTTCTTCGAATGCGAGTTGAGAAATCTCGGGATCAATTCTGAATGCTGAAAGCGCCGTGAGCAACGGCAGCGTTTCCTGCAACCCCTGTCCAACATCACACAGATTGACTCGAATTGGCGTCGATGTCGTGCCGAATTGAATTTCGAAGTCACGCGTCCCGTCTTTGATATACAGATCCTGATGGAGATGCGTACTAAACCACAGCGAAACATCTTGAAACAAACGTGAATGCTCCATGTTTCGTTCCGAATGACGCAGAAGAGTTGCGAATCCTTCCCCGCTTGGGGAAATGGCAACACGGAATGGTTCCTTATTGAAATAGCGTTTACCAGTACTTCGTTCGGAATGGAGCCAAAAGCAGGGGTGTTTCCCAGCCGGGCGGATTGACTCCACGAACGCTGCAATTTCGGGATCGTCGGAATTTGGCAACAACCCAGAAAACGACAATGAAATTTGTCGTTGTGTATCCCCGAAAGTTGCTTGGTATGTATTGCCAATCCCTCCATCCGGGGTTTCGTTTGTGAGCCATTCCGCCGCTAGCTCACGTGTTCCATTCGACGCCTCGATAGTGAATTGACTAACAACGTATGTTTGCCGTTCGGGCAAACTGAAGAATTTCCACGACAGTCGTTGCATTGACGGCGTGAGCTGGACTCGAACTTCAAGGCGACCTTGTTGCAAATCCCCTGTTTCCTGAGTGACGATTTCGTCAAGCATCATGTTAGACGAGAAGACCGGGATACTTCTATCCAGCGGTTCACTGCCATTCTTTAGCAATGAGTTTACCACCATGCAAACGCCACGGAGTAAGGCGCTCTTGCCAGAATTGTTGTACCCATAAAACAGCGTCAGTGGACGGAGTTCAATCTTGGCTTCAGTCGAGAAGCACTTGTAGTTCTTGAACGAAACGGATTTTATAGAATTCATAGTGCAACGCGGTTTGAAATAGAGGACAAGCCTTGAATCGAGACATTGTAGCGTGTTTTCAAACGGAAACACGCCAACTCAGCCAACAGGATCCAGCAGTCGTTTCGTGCTGTCTCCGAATTGTTCGACATCAACGCCCATGCGATCCAGCATGGAGACGTACAGGTTGCACAGCGGCACATTTCCTTTCGAAGGAAGATGCTGACCGGATTCCAGTGTTCGACCACCTCGGCCGCCCAGCAGGACCGGCAGATTGTCGGGATCGTGGCGATTGCCATCGGAGATACTGGAGCCGAACAGGATCATGCAATTGTCCAGCAGTGTGCCGTCTCCTTCCGGAATCGCTTTCAGCTTCTTCAGCATGCCCGCAAACTGTTCCACATGCCAGCGATTGATTCGCTCGTACTGTGCGATCTTGGCTTCGTTATTTTCATGATGCGACAATTCATGATGTCCGCCGCTCACACCGTCCACGAACGAAAAATTGCGGCCCGAAACATCGTTGGCAAACATCAGCGAAGCGACTCGAGTTGAATCCGTCTGAAACGCCAGCACCATCAGGTCGAGCATAATCGCAATGTGCTCACGAAAATCAGCCGGGATACCCGGACGCGGCGGAATGGTTTCGCCCAGAGATTCCGACGGTTGCCAATCTCGCGGCTTCTGCTGCATCGAGAACTCAATTCGTTTCTCCACTGCGCGGACGGAGTCCAGATATTCGTCCATTTTGAACTGGTCATCTCGACCCAGACGCGGACGTAGTTGGCGAGCATCCTCCAGCACAAAATCCAGCAGGTTGCGATACGACTCCGACCGAGCCGGATCATCGGACACTCGTCGACCAAACAGCCGTTCGTACACCAAACGCGGATTAATTTCCTTGGCCACGGGGCGAGTCGGCGACTGCCACGAAATATGCGAACCGTACAGACGCGTATATCCGACATTGCTGTCGATGCCGCTAATCACGGGTTCGGTTCCCAGTTCCAGCGAAGGCAGTGGAGTAAACTGGCTTGTGTGTTGCGCCATCAACTGATCAACCGAGATTCCTCCACTGCTGATGTTCTTGCCCGTCGTTTTTGTGACGGGCATGCCAGTCAGAAAATTGGCCGTCTTGGCATAGTGCCCGTCGCCGCCGTGACTATGTTTTTTATCCAGCCCGGTCAGCACCAGAACGTCATCCTTCACTTCTGCCAGAGACTGCAGCGTGGGACTCAGTTCGTAGTCGCGACCAGATGTCTCCGGAGTCCACGATTTTTCCCACACGCCGTTGGGGAAATAAATGAACGCGGAACGCACGGGCGGCCTTCCGGCGGACACTCCTGTTGCCGCTTCCGCTGCTTTGTCCTGCGTGCGAACAGCGCGAGGGATCGCGGAGTCCAACCACGGCAGAGCCAGCATCGCTCCGCAACCTTTGAGCATTCGTCGGCGAGAAGCCGCTTGAGGGATCACGTTATGTTCATTCATGGTTTGGACTCCGACACAGCTTCGGCTTTTTTCTTGAGTTCGTCTGCTTTCCGAGCAATTGTTTCGAGACGCTCGAAGAATGCCTGTGCGGTCGATTTTGGTTCAGGCACCGGCTCAGATTGTTTATGGTATCGGTACTGGAACGGATAACTCAATGCGATTTCTTCGATCACGACCTGGCTTTTGAGTTCATTCTCATTCAACTTTTTCAGGCATGCGTCCACAACGCATGCGTCGAACTTATTGAGCTCTCGCCCGAGCGCGAAGCCGAGAAGTTTGCGGACAATGTGCTGCTGGAATTCTCCGCTGCGTTTCATCAAAACCGACTTGAGCTCACCAGGGCCGGAAAACGAATCACCGGAAGGCAATTGGCCCACGTTGTCGACCGGTTGACCATTGTCGCTGTCACGCCAGCGACCAATGCCGTCGAAATTTTCGAGGCCAAAGCCCAGCGGATCCATGCGGTCGTGGCACGATGCACATTCCGCTTTCTGGCGATGCAGATCCAGCCGTTGCCGAAACGTCAGCCCCTCCGTACTGGAGGAGTTCTCTTCAAGCGCCGGGACATTCGGCGGAGGAGCGGGAACAGATGACCCCAGCACTTCTTCCAGAATCCAGCGACCTCGCAGCACCGGACTTGTGCGGCGAGGATACGACGTAGCAGTCAGTACACTTCCCAACGTAACCACGCCACCTCGTCGACCATCCGCCAGTGAAACCGTCTGCCATGAACTTTCCGCTGGCAAATCAATCTGATAGTGCTGAGCCAATCGACCGTTCACAAGCACATAATCGGCTGCCACCAGATCCGTTATTGGTCGGTTCTGCTGGAAGACATGCGCCACAAAACGAATGGCTTCTTCACGCATGTCGGAGGCCAGTTCATCAGCGAATTCCGGAAACACACTGGCGTCCGGATGCACTTCCTGAAATCCTCGCAGACCCAGCCATTGCAGCCCGAAGTTTTCACCCAGAGCCAGCGACTTCGAATCCGCCAACATTCTCCGCACCTGCACGCGAATTTCTTGCTCGTCAAGAATCGCGCCGGAATCCGCCAGTTGCAAAAGTTCTTCGTCGGGAACTGACGACCAGATGAACAACGCCAGGCGAGTTGCGATCTGATGCGGTTTAAGGCGAATCACACCGGACTCATCTGGTTCTGTTTCCACAACGAACAGAAAATGTGGCGAAACCAGCACTGCCTTCAGAGGTTCTCGCACAGACGCCAGAAACCCACGACCTCGACCAGCCGACGACTGATAAAGCTGCATCAGTCGCTGTTGTTCTTCGACGGAAACCGATCTCCGCCAGGCACGCCGAGCAAACTGAGAGATGATCTCAGCGGCGGCCTCGGGATCACTCTTTGATGACTCCGTCTGCAATGATTTTGGCAGAACTGTCAGCAAGCGATTTCTGATCGCGACTGTCTCGGGATCGCTCGGCATCGGCCCATCCGGCAGCACTGCTTCGATCACGCGATCGGCGATCGCGAGATAAGATTCCAGATGAATCGTGGACGTAAACAGAGCATCTCCGACGGTATCAAAGCCCTCGCCGCCCGCACCATCCGAAGGTGGTTCTTCATCAGGCAGCAGAGGAACTCCGACGACATCGCGAACCGCATTGCGATATTCCGTCTGCGTCAGACGACGGCTCATCACAAAGCCACGGTACCAGCTTTGAGTCTCCTCCGAAGCCAGTTGTTTGCACAGGTCCTGATCCGGCCGCGAATCCACCCATCGCTGAAAGTGACCTTTCTGTTCATCGTTCAGGCCGGGGCTTCCCTGCGGAGGCATCTCATTCAGACGAATCCGCTTGGCAACTCGCTCCCATGCATCGCCAGCGTCTGCGGCGGACTGCCCGTTGGGAAACTTCCCGAAGTCGAATTCTCCTTCGATCTTGTCTCCACGATGACACTGCGCACATCGAGCTTCAACGATCGGCAGAATCTTCTCTTCGTACGTCTTCTTCCATCGCTCCACTTTCTGTTCATGCTCATCCGCCTGAGCAGTCGCGGCCTGTCCGAACTGCAAAGCGATCAGTACCCCCGGCAACAGGACTCCATTGGGGAAACCTCGACGATTAAAGCAGGCAACAAGTTCGGAAAAAATACTCATAAACTGTCACTCGGCGAAACCAGAATTTCAATATGACTCCGCATGATACCGAGCCGATGGTGATCGAGGGAATCTGTGCCACCGGCCGCCCCAGATTCCCGTCTCTCGGTCTTCAACAACAGCAATCGTACCATTGGAAAAATGTCATGTCTCGTTCTTTTGGTCTTCCACGTGGGCGAGTCTTGCTTTCGGAGTCACCGAGGATGAACTATGACGACTAGCCACCTTCAACAGAATCGCAAACTTCCAAACGGAGTCCTGCACGCGAACCATTTCGATCACTCTGGCCGAAAGATGGTTTCATTGAGACATCCGCAATGACCAGCAGCCTCGCATGGACCAATTGGCCACTGTTCACCGTCGGGCTTGTTCAGCGCGGATATGCGGACGACGATATCCGCAAGATCATCGGCGGCAATGTGGTGCGAGTCGCCAACGAGGCGGTGTAGGATGGACATTCATGTCCGTCGCACGACGATAAAACACGGCCGATGCGAAGGTTATGAATCCGTCCACCGACGGAATGAAGCCCCGGGGTTTCGGACTATCGTCCTCCAACCCCGGCCACCCCAAAATTAGCGAGTGACAAAGCACGAGTCAATTTTATTGGTTCGGTTTGTATCATCCAATCCACGCGTAGTTGGCCGACGGCAGCGCGACGCAGGATTCAGCGGCGGCGGTAAGACGTTGCAACTCAGCAGCGTCTTCAATCGGGATCATTCCCAGCTCCTCCACGATTTCCGGGGGAATTTTGCTGAACAGATAGACGCGTGCCTGACTCAGCGCGTTGATCAGCTGTGTGATTTCGACGGAATCTTCGACAGAATCCCGGCGCAGAGGCTTCAGCAATTCGTCGGGCTCCTGAGTTCTTCTCAGCATGGTCGCGGCGGGACCTTCAGGAATCGGGAGATCGGCGATCGCGATGATGCGGCCGCCGTCCTGCACCATCTGTGTCGCCTGTTCAAGGGCGGTGCCAAACTGTTTCCAGCCGGACAGTGTGTCGGCCGGAACTGAGAGCACTACGGCGTCCACCAGCTTCCGTGGCTTGAGATGCCAGACGCGTTCCACAAATTCCTTTCCAGACGCCATCACATCCTCCGGCAGTCCCGTTAGAATGGCGAGCGGAGCGGCATCCGGTCCCGGAATGACCTGAACCGTGAACTGCGATCCCAGCAACCAGCCGACTTCATCGACCAGTTGTCGATAGGGGCGAGGCTGCTCGGGTGTGAGTTCCGGGTGTCCCTGTTTTCGCGCCTGCTGAATCGCGTCGGCATCAGAAAACCATGGAAACACACTGCTGGTCGTTCCGCGATATCCCAGCAGACTGTCGAAACAAACGACGCCAACTGTCACCAGCAAATCCGCATCCGTGACTCTGCGATTCAGATACACACGTTCGCCGTTTGCCGAGCTGGCCAGGTAACTCAATTGAGCCGTTTCAGCCGGATCGTGGACATGAACAATCAGCTGCTGCTGCAAATGGAGTGGAAGTTGTTCTGTCAATCGACTCCAGTTGGCATTTGACGGATCCTGTGGCAACAACAGTGAAATGGCGAGGCCACTTTCCGTCAACGACTGCAATTGTTCGTAGACGGCGACCAGCAGATCAATCACGAACGGTGTTTCGGGATCAACCACGATCGCGACGGAATCGCCGGGCACAACACAGCGAGCAAGTTCCGGCAAGCCCAGCGGTTGCAGTAGCGCGTTGCGGCACAATTCCACTGCGGACTGCGGTGTTTCGTCCGTTGCGATCAGGAGTTTGACACTCCGGGCGCTAACAGACGCCGCCAAATTGCCGCTGTGAAGAGTGAATTCTAAATCGGTTGTCATGAGAATACCGCGTCCTGGCAGCCGTATTGAAAATACGGTGACTTATAGCTGCTGGCCTGTGCCACTGGCGATGCCGCGACCTTGTTTGTGTGATACTTTATCAATGATTCCGCAGTCTTTGCGTTGCCGTCGCGAACCGGACGAGTCCTCAGTAAATCTCCAGACAGGTCAGTTCGGGGCGGCATCGCCAGCGGAGAGGGTCTTTGGCACCGATTCCGCGTGAGACATGCAGCGTGAGTGGGCCGAGTTGAAACAGGCCTGCGGCAAGGCTGACCCCGTAAATGCTGGGGGCGTAGACCGGGCCGATGATCGGTAACACGATCTGACCTCCGTGCGTGTGACCGGACAGCATTACATCGTAACCGCCGTTCTGTGCGACGCGGTACTGATCGGGCGAATGACTCAGCAGAATTCGAACATCAACGTCCGCATCGACGACCGATGGCGGATGATTGCCGATCCATGGACGTTCAGAACCGGCAAACAGCACCTTTCGATCGGCAAGCTGGACTATCACATGCGTACCGGTGACACATTGCCATCCGGAGGCAGCCATGTGCGAGCGGAAAATTTCGTAGTCGTAACGCCAGTCGTGGTTGCCCAGAATGAAGAAGCATGGCGCGACATTTGTCAGTGGTCGCAGAATTTCAATCGCGGTCTGCAGCAATTCAGGTTCGTCAATCAGATCGCCCGTAAAGACGATCGCATCAGCGTTCAGTTCCAAGACCTTGCGTACTACGAAACGGTAATAATCCGCGCCGGGGCAATTGATGAAATGCAGATCGGAGAAGTGCACGATCCGGAGGGGCCGCAAATAAAAGGGGTCAGGCCTCTTTTGCGAGGAACTCGCCGTTTCGGTGCTTTGCACAAACGAGACCTGCCCCCTTTTATTTGCTCGAATCGTCTTTCGGTTGACTTCCAGTGAGAACACCTCGTTCCAGGGCCAGGCGAGTACCGGATGCCAGCGGGAACCTTTGACATCGACCAGTGTCGTGTCATCCTTCGCGATCGTGGCGACATCGAAAACTTCGCCGCCGTTCGACTTGTGAAACTGAAATCGTCGTACCCATTGCCAGAGCAGAATGCCAGCAAAAAATGGAATCGTGGCCAAGAGCGTCCCTGCCAGAATAACTCGCCAGAACAGAGTTTGATCCGTAAACGATCCGCCGGTTAACAGGCCATGACTGCCAAGTCCGCAACCCCACAGCAGCAAAAACGGATACGCGACGATCGCAAAATCATGCAACGCTCGAAACTTGCGGAGACGGGTGCAATCGATGGCAAAAGCATGCGAACGATTCACCATCATCACGCACAGTTCCGCCTGTCCAATGCAGCTCATCACAAAAATCAGCCAGCCTGTCAGCTGTTGCATTCTAAGTTCGTCCGTGAAAATGGAGCCAATCCTGTAATGGACCTCAAACACGCTGGGGGGTCTGCGATCACTGCTGCTCGAACTCGCCGCAAATGTTTACGAGCAGCGGGATAAATCGAGCGAACGCCCTTGCTCGATGACTTAGCCGATGCTTGACGACCGGACTGAGTTGGCCGAAGGTCTGGTGATACTCGGGAATCAGGAAATACGGATCATAACCAAATCCGCCGTCGCCGCTGGCTTCACGAAGTATCCGACCGCGACAGGTGCCTTCGCAGATAATGCGAATTTCTCCCTGAGGATTCGAGAGGGCCACACTGCAAATATACCCCGCGCCACGCCTGTCGTCAGGGACGGAGGCCAGATCGGCGATCAGCTTCTCGTTGTTCCGCTCGTCGGTGGCACCCGGGCCACTGTAGCGAGCGGAATAGATTCCGGGAGCCCCTTTAAGAGCGTCCACCATCAGTCCGCTGTCTTCTCCAATCACCCATTGATTCAGCTGAATCGCAACCTCGGACGCTTTCTTAGCGGCGTTCTCAGCGAACGTCTGACCATCCTCTTCAACTTCCGGGACGTCGGGAAAATCCGTCACTGGGATTACGGTGAATCCAGCGGGGGCCAGAATCTCACTGACTTCTCTGGTCTTCTTTTTGTTTCGACTGGCAAGAACGATCGTGCGCGACATGGCAACTTTGGCTGACTGTTAATTTAGATCTGCAGTTTCTGAGGTAGGTTACACGCCCATGAGCCTGAGGCAATCCGCGCGGCGGGAAAATTCACGGCTGATTATGGCAAGCGGCAGATTGTGTTGTACCCGGAAAGAAGCCCGGCTTCTGGTGGTAAATCGTTTTCTGCTGCTCGCCTAACGGAAGTCAGGGGGCTAAGATATCCGCTTCCGCAATGCGAATTATGGGAAAAATGGGAGCTATGCGAGAGACGGTTGTGTGGAGGACTGGCAGGAAAGACTCTTGAATCTTTGAATTGGCTCAGGAATATAGGGATTTGCGATGAATGAGAAGCCTGAGCAATATGCGGACTGGTGCGGTTCGGGCATCCATCTTGCCGGATATTGATGGGTTTGCAACCATTCCCCAGATATCGTCGAGTGCTCGACCCACCCAAAATGCAGCAAAGTTACCTCAGCTGCGACACTCCCGAATCGTACGGCCATTATTCCTGCCTCCCAACCTTCTGGTTCGACAAAGTGCCAAACGAAACTCGATACGGAAGAATACTGCGACGGATTGCGTGGCAGCGGGTGTTGCTACAAACCTGCGTCGTGATACTGCTCGCCGTTCAGTGCGGATGCCATTCAACTCCAAAGACAACGTACTCGACCGAGTTGCCGTCTCAGCATTCGGTCAATTCAAAGCACTTTGTGATTCACAGCAACGTGCGACTGGACACCGACAATGTGCTGGTCGATGAACTGGAACGACTGCGGGAACGAGTGTTCGCAACCTTGCGGTTGCCCGAACAACGCGATCCCGTGAACGTGTATTTGTTCAGCGACGAAGCGTCTTACCGATACTACATGAATACCACCTGGCAGAATCTTCCGCCACGGCGAGCCTACTTTGTCGGAACCAGCCGCGAACTGGCGGTGTATTCGTTTATCAGTCCGCAGGTGCAGGAAGATCTGCGGCACGAGTTTACTCATGGTCTGCTTCATGCCAGCCTCAAGACGGTCCCACTGTGGCTCGATGAAGGGCTGGCGGAATACTTTGAAGTCGATCCCCAAATTCCTGGTGCTGTTCACGCGGATCATGTGCGGGAATGGCGGACCGCAGCTGCGGAAAACTGGAGTCCCAATCTGTTTCGTCTGGAAATGCTGACGGACTTCCGCGACATGACGCAACGGGACTATGCAGAATCCTGGGGCTGGGTGCATTTCATGCTGCAAACATCGGACGAATCTGCAGAGGTGCTGTTGAACTATCTGGCCAGCCTGGCGTCCGCCAAGACACCACAGCGTCTCTTAACGTCACTGGAAGTCGCCAGCCCAACCTACTTCAACGATGTGCAGGCCCATATCGTCAGCATGCAGAACGGCCAGACGGTTGCACAGCAGCAATAGTAGTAACGCGTCACAGAATCTCGGCACCCTCAGGCAACGACGCCTTCAGCTTTTCCCGTGCCGCCTCACTGATTTGCGCGGGCAGAAAAACGCTCGACAGAGACTTGATCGCGGCCAGATTCTCAACATCGGTGTCTTTGATGTCTGCTTCAGGAATACTCAGGCTTGACAGCTCTGAAAAGTTTCTGGCAACGATGGCGTCGATTGTCTCCCCATTAATCGCCGACCCGGAGAACGTGATGCTCTGGATCTGGTTGGGCAAGGCGTCAATGACCTTGAGTACATCGGCTGCGGATGATTCGTCTTCAAATCCACCCAGCGAAATTTCTCGCAGACCAGTCCATGAATCGCGGGTGAACGCATTGAATGAGTCGCTGCTGAGTTCAAAGCTCGTCAGCTCCAGCGCGCTCAGGCGGGGGCACGTGGCAAGGGTCGCAAAACAGCTGCCGTCAAGCCCATCCGAAGACAACAGCAACGCCGACAGGTTCGGATGATTGCGAAATCCTTCGAAGAATTTGTCGCTGTAATAGACCTCTTCAGAGCCATTCCACGATTCAATCCGCAGGCTTACCAGTGACTGTAACTTCGACAGCGAAGAAAATCCCTCATCGGACAGAGTGACATCGGCGTGTGTGCCGGTATTCACGCTGAGATACTGCAGACAGGGAAATGTGCTGATCTGCTTCAGGTGATCGTCTGACACATTCGGCACCTGCGTGATCGAAAGGGACTTCAGCGAACTCAAACCTGCCAGCGGCGTGAAATCAATGTCTTTGATACTCAGGCTCTCAAAGTCGTCTGCGTCACCAAGACTAATCAGCACATCGCGAAGTTGCGGCATCTTTGCCAACTGAGCGATCAGGCTCTGTTTCACCGGGATACCGGAAATATGAATGCCGGTCAGCGTGGAGGTCTCCCGAATTCCATCCGCAACGTCCGCAATCAGTTCCCCTTCGGTTGTCAACAAGTCGGGCGAGGAGATCGTGACCATGTTGGCCCAGCCTTCGATTGAAAGTCCTTCCCGTTGCGTCGTGACAAGTGGCGACGCATTGAGTGCAACATAGGTGTCCGCCGTCGGCAGGGCAAAGGGCGCGGCAGAGTGCGGTGGCACTTCTCCGCGACGAATGATTCGCGTCATTCCGACTCCGCCAACCCCTTCACTCGGATAGGCACGTCCCTGAAGCACAACGTCCTGGCCCGGAACGAGACCGTTGGCGTCGGCAGGATTCAGCAAAGCAAAAGGATTGGACGAATTGATACCGTATGTAAACAGGTCCAGAGCGGCATTCAGTTGATCGCTCTTCATTCCCATGTCGGCCCTGATCGAGGCAATTCTTCCGCTCACTCGAACAAGTGTTCCAACTGGCAGATTTTTCCACTGCCGCTGCAACTCTTCGACTGTCCATTCAGGAGCTTCGGCAAGGACAGAAAATGTGAACGAATCCAGGAAACTGCGAACATCCGATTCAGTGAAGCCGCCCTCAGCACCTCGAAGAGCCGACACCTGAAACATCCGCCCTTCAACCAGCATCACATGAGATTCCCCAAAACCAGCCGGTGTCTTGAAAGTACATTTCAGGCCATGTGCGCCTTCGCGTTCAAGTGGCTCCGTTTTGGCATCGGTGCCTTTCAGCGCCTGCACAAGGCTTTTGACGGAGTGATCCACCAGTCCGTCGTCCGTGGGTTTTGAGCCCAGTCCCGGGATCATCGGGTAATCCGAATAGAGCACCATCATGGCATCTGCGTTCCCGTGCATGACACCAGCCCGGTGCAACATCATGGGTTGTCCAAAGACGGTGGCTTGCTGTTCAGTCAGTTGCGGTGCTTCCGGGAATTTAACCTGATACCAGCCAACCGGCGGCTTGAACGCTACCCACGAATCGCGGCCGTTGTCGGGCTGCGAAGCAGTGTCCTTCGTCGCGTCCATTCCATTTGCTGGCTGCGGAGCCGCTGCTGAATCCGGTGCCTCAGTATTCACTGGTGCCGAAGTCACGGGAACGTCTGCGTCTGGCTTTTGACAACCGATCGTCACGGCTGCCAACAGAAAAAACAAACCTCGGCATGGAATAACGAGACAGGGAAACCGTCGAACAGTGGGCATTAACAGGACTCCGAAACGTACGTCAGGCTTTCCAGCCTGACTTGGAGAAGAACGAGTCAGCCTGGAAAGGCTGATGTGCGTTATTCCAGGGCGATTGCTAATTTATCGCAGACTCAGCAACAACGCACGCCACGCGCCGGGCATCCTATTCCTGCTTCTCCCCTGTTACAATCACGCCCGGCACGACTTTCATCGAATAGTAACCTTCCGCAGGCCAGAGTTTCTGTTTCGCGGCGATCGTTTCATTTACTGCGATCTCGTACACAAACCCGGCCTTCAGCGGCTCAACATTAAGTGAGATCGTTTTGCCATCGCCGGAAATCCCGATGTCTGCGCGCGTCAGCGTGTAGCGATCAGAATCCGGCGTCGCGTAGCTGCCGCTCCAGTGACGCGTGTATCCCTGGATGGACCAGGCGTCGGCGTGCTTTAGTTCTGTCGGATCAACGACGGCAAAAAACGTAACTTTGAAACCTTCAGGCGTAGCCCGAATTTCGCGAATCCCGTTTGGCAGCGATTTGTCAGGGACAATGCGTTCGATGCTGCCCGTGTTTGCTCCACCCTGCCAGCCGCTGTCCCAGATACTGCCGATGTACAGGGCTCCATCCGGGCCAATGGCTGAACTCACCGGGCCGACGAAGTTGCCACCACCGCCAGGCTGATCAGGCGAACTGAATCGGTAACACGCGCCCTGCAGCGTGCCGTCCACATTCTGAATCGTGAAGCGAATAAGGCAACGTGTGTCATATTCGCACGCGATGCCGTGTCCGGCGAGATTGGGATTCGCGAAATCATCGGGCAGAAACAGAATGCTGTTCACACTGCGAGTCCACGGATGTGGTACCATCAGCGCCGGAATCTCAGGCTGCACATCTTTGGTTGTGTCGTGGCGAGACGGCACGCCGTAGTGCTTGCCAACGAGCACATGATTGATCTCATTGAACGTGTTCTGCACGCCCTGATTGTCGGTGACGAACAGATTCTGATCACGGTCAAACGCCAAACCCATCGGGAATCGGAACGCATAGGAGATCGGCGAAATCGCCCCGGTCGAATCGATCTTCAAAACCGTCCCCCGCCAGCGATCGCTGTCGATCGGTCGCTTGTTCTGGGAATAATCACTGCCGAGACCAACGTACAATTCTCCATTTCGATCCCGCACGAGAGCTGTTGTCCAGTCGTGATAGTCATCGCTGAAACCCCAGCCGGAGGCCACGACATCGAATTGATCGGCCCTGCCGTCGCCATCGGAATCCCGCAGTCGCAGCACTTCCGGTTTATGGGCGACAAGGATGGAATCGCCATCGACCTGAATTCCATACGGAGCCGAAAGGCCATCAGCAAACAACTGCATGGAATCCGGCAGTGAGTCCTGATCGCTGTCACTGAGAATCCAGACGTCTCCTTTGAGTGACGTCATCACCATGCGACCATCGGGCAGCCACGCCATGCCGGTCGGCATGATGGCCGTATCGATCGGCAAGCGCCGACCCTGGAACCCTGGGACGGCAGTAATCGCGTCCGATGTGCTGATGAGTTTTGGAACCTTCAACGGCGACAATGTCGTCGGCGCGACATCGCTCAGAAACTGCAGCGCGCCGGAATGCCCCCTCTCAAGCTGCAAAGGAATTTTTACATCAACATCGTTCGACAACACCGAAACGACCCACGGAATTTCACCCCGCGATTTCTGATCCGTCCATGTCGGCAATTGCACCGCGTAGCCAGGCGGACAGTCTTCGATCACCGTGGTCCACGTCCAGCCGGTTCGACCGCTGTCGGCTGGAAGTGATTTCAGCGTCAGGCCGAGCACCACCGGGATCAACGGCCGCTCAGGATCATTCCAGGCCGTGATGGCCGAATGCGCAGGCAGTTCACGGACTGGTTTCCCGCCTGGAAGTTTGGGATCAAAATGCAGCCGCACGCGAAGTGATACGGAGTCGTCACCGATGCTGTACGACAGCAACTCGACCTGACGTCGTTCATCGACTACTGGATGCAGTAAAGGCGCGTCGCCATCAGTCACGTTCAGCAAAGCGGCAAACGGACGATCGTCGCTGGACTGCAGCAACGGCACGCCCGCCATGTCCCAGTACCAGCTTTTGCCTTCGGTTCGCTGTCTGGCATATTCACCGATCGTCCACTGCCGCAGTTGCATCGAATCCAGATCCAGCAGCAGGTTGTGGCCATTGTCGAATCCCACCGCAAACGCTCGGGCCGCACTTTGGCGATCCTGCTCGCTGCCGATCGTGAACACATCGCGAATCACGCGCGGCCGATCGCCCGGGGCCAGTGTGACGAATTGCTCGTAGCGGCTCACGACCGTTGGCGGCGAGAACCCCGGATCGGCCAGGGCTTTCCACAGCACAGAGATTTGCTGCGAGAGTGAATCTTCCAAAACTCCGCCCACCGGCTTGCGAATCGTCGGCATTTCGATTCCCGGTACGACTCGGATCGGATTCTGCATCCAGCGCATGAAGTATCGTGAACGCACGCGCTGCCCCATTGTCATGATGTCCGAGCCCCGGGTTCCCATCGCGACGTTTCTAGGCTCGAACGCTCCCGCTTTGTGACAGGCGATGCAGTTGAATCCGCCCGCGCCGACCAGTTGATTTCCGATGAGCAGTTCGCTGGGGGTGGCGAGCGACGGATGCTGAGGATCCAAATGTTCGAACAGCTCTGACCGCGCCACATCGGCGGATTCCGGGATGCGATCCGATCCCACAAAGTAACGGACCAGACTGGCACGGTCCTCCGGTGAGAACTCAAAATGCGGCATTCGCACCAGCAGCCACGGCAGACGGGGCTCTTTCTGTTCTCCGGCGACGGCCCGCATCAGATAATCGTCCTTCAGACGGTCACCCACAGCGGTGAGCGGTGGCGGAATCAGCGCCTGACTTTGGCCGCGCAGATCGTCGCGTTTTGATTCCAGCGAAGCGGCGATGGCGGACAGCCCGAGTTGCTGATCCCGATCATGGCAGGCAAGGCAGCCATTGCGGTTAAGCAGCAGTTCTCCTCGAGCGAACTCATGGGCAGTTGGCAGATTCGCATTCAGAGATGCCAGCCATGCGAGAATCTGTTCCCGCTGATTTTCGTTGAGGCGATAACGCGGCAATCGTTCGGCAGCCTGGCTTTTCGTATCGACCCGTGCCTCAGCGAGACAGTTGTGAGCCGTGTCGGATGTAGGCACAGTGGTGGGGCGCACGCGTTCCGCTTTCGGCGTTTCGATCCCTGGAATCGCGTGACAGCTGGCGCAGTTGGCTTTGACGACGAGTTCTCGTCCACGGGCAACTGCGGCATTATCACGGGCGGTCTCATTGAGAGCCGCCGCTTGTCCAATCTCTCCGGATTTCGTCAGCGCTGCGACGATTTGTCGCCGCTCATCGTCCGTCAGAGAAAACAGGGGCATGCGATGATCGGCGTTGATCGACTTTGGCGTCGCCAGCCATTCCATCAGCCACGCGGAATCGCGACGTTTGCTGACATCCGTCAAATCCGGGCCATGCCAGGGAGTCGCCTGTGGCTCAAAACCCACTGGCAGGTCAGCGATTGCATGACACGCGACACAGCCTCGCGTCAGAATGATTTTTTGTCCCGCATCCGCATCGGTTGGTTTGAACTTGATCGAGGCCGTTTTTGATTCTGCATTCCGATCTGCATCGTCAAGTTTTTCGCCGGCTGCGGAGGAATGCAGCAGAAACGCCGCCACATCATTTGCCTCGACGTCCGTGAATTCAAACGCAGGCATGCTACTCCAGACACCGACTGATTCCGGCGTCGTCAGTCGATGAATTATTGACGCTTCGTCCGTGTGGCCATAAATTCGGTGCAGGTTTGGAGCTTTGAGCACCGGCAGTTCGTCCAATCCCGTGTGACACGCGGCACAGCGAAGAGCATCGACCAGTTGTCTTCCCTGATGGGCCACCGCGTCGTCACTCTTTTCAGAACTGTGCCAGAGACAGTTGGCGGGCAGCGGTTCCAGCGTGAAATCCGGCGAGGACCAAAACAACTGCAGCTTCAGGTCACGCGAGTCGTTGGCGGGCTGCCGCGAGCCAGGCTTGAACTCGACTCGAATCTGATGGTCCCCCGCCGAAAGTTCGACGGGCGTACTTGAAACAAACGTATTCGCTTCTTCTGCCTGCAGCACACTCCGATCATCAATCGCGACAGAAACGGAACCGGCCAACTGTACGTGAAATGTATGGCGGCCAGGAGTTTGAACAAGCAGATTGCCTGTCCATGTGACCGACTGTGGCGATTTAATTCGGCCGTCAATTTTCGAATCCGACCAGTCAAAATTCAGCCGCCGATCAATGCGAGAGACCGTGTGTGCGCCATCCGAGACCACGCAGACCAGTCCTGGACTCTCATCAAGTTCGTCCGCCGCGACGATACGCAGCGAAGCGCCGAGCAGAGCGGCCACGAAGAGCACGCCCCTTGCAAAGCACCATCGCAACCTGTTCGTCCGCGACGACAGCGGGACGGCATTCCGAGTGACCATCTTGATCGCATTCATAGACTTTGATCCTGTAGCAGAAGTCTTGAGACTGCCTGTTCGAACTCATCCTAATTGGACAGCGCCAGTTTTGGTGAAGATCGAGCGTTTTTGCAACCCGAAGCGTGAGCGAGGGATTATACCTAACGCGTTCCCTCGCTTACGCTTCGGGCTACTATTTCGGGACTGTTCCTAAGGGCACAAAATGCTATGTCGCCTTCGCCCGAGGCTGCGGCGAAAGACTTTCCGAGAACAACGTGACAGGGGCTACTGTTGGATCGGCCTTCTTCAGCATCTCAAGAAACGCCGTCTTCATGAGATCCAGCGCGACGGGCAATGGCCCTGGCAGCGTAGCACCGGAGGCAAGTTTGTGACCGCCCCCGCCAAATTGTTCCGCGACGGAAGCCACATCATGCGGCACGCGACTTCGCAGGCTGAACTTAATCTGACCGGTCTGCAGTTCGACAGCGATAAATGCCGCTTCGGAACCGGCCACCGTCAGGCACTGATTGACCAAACCTTCGGTGTCCGAAGGCACGGCACCTGTTTCAGCCATGTCCCGACTATCAGCGTAAACCCATGCCAGCCGTCCCTCCGCTGCCACTTCAGTCCGCGCGAGGACTCGACCACCCAGACGCACTCGCGACAGCGATGATTGTTCGTGAATCAAATTAAACAACAGGTGAGGCGAAGCGCCCCGTTCCATCAGCGTCGCGACAATTCGCATCGTGCGAGCCGTCGTGGAGGGAAATCGAAACCAGCCAGTATCGGTCGCAATGGCAGCGTACAGCCAGTGGGCAACGTCCGCGTCAAACGTTACCCCGAAAGCCTCACCGATCTCACACACCAGTTCGCCAGTGGCAGCGGCTGTGACATCCTTGAACTCTGTCGCGTCCATCTGATCTGAACTGACATGGTGATCGATGATGACTCTCTTTGCCGGCGACGCCAGAATCACATCGGCCATTGATCCCAGTTGCTGCCAGGCGCTGGTGTCCACGATAATAACCACATCGTGCTGGGGAATTGTCGCTTTAGTGACAGATTCATTGAGCTTCAGAACCACGCCGGGTGGATTCATAAACTGCAGATTCGCAGGCGGTGCCGAAGCATTGACGATGGAAACCTTCTTGCCCATCGCCAGAAGAATCGCCCGCATTCCCAGTTCAGAGCCCAGCGCATCGGCATCCGGACGAACGTGACTGGAGATCAGAAACGAGTCGTTCTGATCAATCACAGATTTCAAAAGTGTCCAGTCCATTTCCGGCACAAATCACTCCACTGTTTCGGCTAAATTCGACTGATGGTCGGAGAATCGAATCATACTTGCAAGCTATCTTACGGGACAAAGCAGCAAGCCGCACGAATTTGCAGCATAGCGCACAAAAAAGGGCAAGTCGCCGGTGCGAGTTGCCCTCATATTTCTATAGACACGGGCAAAGATGTCCTGCCCGTGACGAAAGTTACTCGGCTTTTGGTTCTTCAACCTTTGGTTCTTCAACCTTTGGTTCTTCAACCTTTGGCTCTTCAACCTTTGGCTCTTCAACCTTTGGAGCTACCGTCTCATGCCCGTGAACATCCGCATCGTCGTCGGAATGCGTATGTGGTACGACAGCACCGCCAGCGACGCCGGACCCACCACCGCCGCCACCTGGACCTGCTGTGCTTTCGTCTGCGTTGCACCCCAGCATCAAAGAGACACAGCCCAAAAGTACCAGCGTGCCTAGTGATCGAATCAAACTCATTTTCCCAGCCTTTCAAGAATTAAACGTTTAGACCCAACATCGCGCCCCGCAAAATCGCCTTCCCGAGCGATTCCGCGACCGCTAAACCCTACGAAAAAAAAGCTGGAAATCAACACTTTGCAACTTCGAAAACGACCAAGTTCCACAAATGAGGCTGGAACAGGCGGAAACAAGGTATACATTGCGCAATTCAGCAGGAAACATCGGTTTTTGACCTCGTTCCGGCACTTTCTCGCGGGCGAGCCCTGACTTATCAATCTTCACTGCATTTCCTCAATACTGCACCACAATCAGCTGGGAATCGATCCGGCTGACATCTCAGATAGACACTCATGGACGGCGATATGTTGGACAAAACGGACGCCCGGAACCCCGAGGAAGAATCAACGGAAAGCGAACCTGCGGGCGCAGAAGCACCGCGCGACAAAGTGCGCACGTTCCCGACGACCCCTGGCATTTACCTCATGAAAGATGCGCAGGGCCGGGTTATCTATGTTGGCAAGGCCGTCAATCTGCGGAGCCGGGCTGGCAGCTATTTTACAAAGGCAGCCGAGATCGACTTTCGAACGGCAAAGCTCATCCCGGAGATTGCCGACATCGACTATATCGAAGCAGAAAGCGAAGTCGATGCCCTGCTGATCGAAGCGCGACTCATCAAAGACATTCAGCCGCGATTCAATGCGATGCTGAAAGATGACAAGACGTTTCCGTATTTACAGATCACAACTCGCGAAGATTTTCCGCGGGTTGAGTTCACGCGGCAGCCTGAATCTTCCGGCGTCAAACTGTACGGCCCGTTTACCAGCGCCGGACAGCTGCGAGGCACGATTGCGGTCCTGCAGCGAATCTTTCGATTCCGCACCTGCACGCTGGACATCGAAGAAAATGACGAACGCTGGCGCTGGTTTCGTCCCTGCCTGCTGGCCAGCATCAATCAGTGTACCGCTCCCTGCAACATGCGGGTGAGCAAAGAAGATTACCGCGAAGACATTCGGCGGCTGCGTGTCTTTTTGGATGGCGGCAAGGTCAGCCTCCTGAAAGAAATGGAAGCCTTCATGCTGCAGGCGTCAAAGGAGTTGAAATTCGAAAAGGCCGCGCGAATTCGCGATGAGATCGAAGCTCTGAAAAGTCTGAACCTCCGCGGTGACCTCGAAAGCCACGCCCAGCCTGAAGTCTTTTACATCGATCCCCAAAAGGGACTGGCAGGACTGAAGAAAGTGCTGAAACTGACGGAAGTCCCCCGGCGAATCGAAGGAGTCGATATCGCCCATTTGCAGGGCAGCGAAACGGTTGCCAGCCTTGTTCAGTTCATTGACGGGCTGCCGTTCAAGCCCGGCTACAAGCGATACAAGATTCAGTCCGTCGAGGGTGTCGATGACTTCGCGTCGATGCGGGAGGTCATTACGCGACGCTTTCGCCGCTTGACACAGGAAGGCGAATCCTTTCCGGACCTGCTGCTGATCGACGGCGGTAAAGGCCAGCTTAACGCGGTCATGGAGACGTTCGCCGCCCTCGACATTACTCCGCCCACAACCATCTCGCTGGCGAAACGCGAAGAAGAGATCTACATACCGGGCGAATCCGAGCCGTTGCGACTCAGCCGCCACGCTTACAGTCTGCGGCTGCTCCAATACGTGCGCGACGAAGCCCACCGCTTTGCTCAGCATTACCACCACATGCTTCGCGGCAAGAATGCGTTCGATCGCAAAAAGGGCAGTCGCAAATCCAGACGAGGTGATTCTGACGGATGATCTGACATCCTCGTTCCAGGGCTGGCGGCCTCGGAGTAAGGTTTGACAGGCGGAATGCAAAACTACGGGCTGGAACAACGTCTGACTTGTGCGAAAAAAAACGATCGGCCACCGATGCAGAGTTGCGACTCATAACGGAAGGCTACAATTCCCACTTTGTTCTCGTTCCAGGGCTCCAGCCCTGGAACGCGCTGCCCCGGAGGCTCCTGCCTCCAGCGTTGGCAGTGGAGGCAAGAGCCTCCAGAGCAGTGTGTTTCGAGGCTGGAGCCTCGGAACAAGACTCCGATTTTAAATCAGAATCCTGAAGGAATCCCGTCGATGGCTCAGCAGTACATCATGACGATCGAGCACATGACTCGTCTGTATGACGAGAAGGAAGTGCTCTCGGACATCTGGCTGGCGTTTTATCCTGGTGCGAAGATTGGTGTACTCGGAAATAATGGTTCCGGCAAGAGTACGCTCCTGCGGATCATGGCCGGTGAGGACAAGGACTTCATGGGCACGGTTCGACCTGCCAAAGGTATCAAGATCGGGTATTTCTCCCAGGAACCACGTCTGGATCCGGAAAAGACAGTCGGTGAATGTGTCGAAGAAGCTGTCGCCGAGTCGCGAGCGTTCCTGAAACGCTTCGATGAACTCAGCATGAAACTGTGTGAAGACTTGTCACCGGAAGAAATGGACAAAGTGCTGGAGGAACAGGCCAAAGTCCAGGACGCCATTGATCATGGAAATCTGTGGGAGCTGGACCGGACCCTGGAAATCGCCGCCGATGCGATGCAGCTTCCGTCCGCCGACGCCAAGGTGAGTGTGCTGTCCGGGGGAGAAAAACGTCGCGTCGCACTTTGTCAGTTGTTGCTGATGAATCCGGACCTGCTGCTGCTGGATGAGCCCACGAATCACCTGGACGCGTCATCGATTCAGTGGCTGGAATTGTTTCTGAAGAAGTTTGAGGGCACTGTGGTTGCGGTGACTCACGATCGCTACTTTTTGGACAATGTCGCCGGCTGGATTCTGGAATGCGATCGCGGCAGATGCATCCCCTACGAAGGTAACTACACCAACTGGCTGGAACAAAAGCGAAAGCGACTGGAGCTGGAAGAGCGCGGCGAAACGCGACGCCAAAGGGATCTCAAGCGTGAGTTGGAATGGGTCCGCATGTCTCCCAAGGCGCGGGCGACAAAGAACAAGGCGCGTCTTGAGCGGTACAACGAGATGGCCGCTCAGCAATATGACGATCGTGATGAAGCGGCGCAGATTCAGATTCCCACATCCCGCAAGCTGGGACAGTTGGTTGTCAAAGCCGAAAACCTCAAGAAGAGTTTTGGTGATCGTGTGCTGTTCGACAATCTGACGTTCGATCTGCCACCGGGCGGAATCGTCGGTGTCATTGGCCCCAACGGTGCCGGGAAAACCACACTGTTCCGGATGATCATGGGCCTTGAACAGCCTGACTCCGGCACACTCCGGATTGGCGAAACCGTACAGGCTTCTTATGTCGATCAGTCGCGAGACTCTCTTGATGGCGGCAAGACCGTCTACCAGGAAATTTCCGGTGGCCACGACATTTTGGAAGTCGGCTCGTCGAAAATTCACGCGCGTTCATACTGCGGACGATTCAACTTCAAGGGTTCGGATCAGCAGAAATTCGTGGGCGAGCTTTCCGGCGGAGAACGCAACCGCGTGCATCTGGCGAAACTGCTGCGTTCCGGTGGAAACCTGATGCTGCTCGACGAACCGACCAACGACCTTGACGTCGATACGCTGCGAGCACTCGAAGAAGGCCTGTCCAACTTCGGTGGCTGTGCGGTCGTCGTGAGCCACGACCGCTGGTTCCTGGACCGCATCGCAACACATATCCTGGCGTTTGAACCGGACGGATCTGTCGTCTGGTGCGAAGGCAACTATCGAATCTATGAACAGCAGCGGAATGAACGACTCGGCGACGCCGCCGACCGCCCGCAGCACGGACGATTCAAGCCTCTCAGCAGATAGTGGCAGGTCCGGAATCTCCAACTACCCGCGAAGCTGTTGTTCATTCTGAATGTCCGTGGCTGCCGCCACAATGGATTCACATCACCACAGATTCGGAATCCTGCAACGAGTGACTGAAAACATCGTGACTTCTCATACAGACTCTGTTTATAGTGCCCCCGTCTGTTTTCAACGTGAGAGGGTGATGATGGTTGCCAAAGCGTTCCTGACCGCCTGCGCGGTTGTCGTGTGTACCGCCATTCCAGAGGCGTTTTCTGGCACATGTGGAGTTTTGTGCGGGGAAGATCTTTCGAACAAGACCGTTCAGGTGTCAGCGGCGCTGAAGGACGGGTCAGCACCGGACAGTCGCCCAAAGGCAACGGCTGCCGATGCGGAATCCAATACCGCAATCTTCAAACAACTTCACCTGGACCTGGCGAATGCGCGATCGAAAGCCGCTGAGTTGGCGGGCTACACGGCTGTCCTGGAAATCCAGGAGGAGCGCGGAGAGCAGTTGAAGCCCTCGGATCGCGTGCTTGTAAAGGTTCGCCATCATCCGTTCAGTATCTACATGCGATGGAACGAATCTGGCCAGGAAGTCATTTTTGTGGATGGTGAAAATGACAATCGACTTCTGGTCAAGCCAACGAGCGCTCTGGCGGCGTTGAAACGAGTCTGGAAACTGGACCCTGAATCCGCGATGGCAAAACAAAGTTGCAAATATCCCGTAACTTCCTCAGGGATTGAGAAGCTGACAGCTCGTGTGCAGGAGTTCTATGGAACGCACGACAAGTGGCTGCCAGCTATCCGGTGCCGCCAGTGCAATGACACAGTCGCGGACGTCCCCGTGAAACGTTACGACATTCGGTTCACGGACAAGTCCGTCTCCCCGGACTACTGCGGCGGTCGATACTGCTTTCATGTCGATAGCGGTTTGTTGATCGCTGTCGAGAACTTTGGCTGGAGCGACACTCCGGAAGACCGCCTGATGGAACGCTACATTTATCACGCAATCGACAGCCAGGCCCAATTGATCGACGCCGATTTTGATCAGGCCAACCCGAATTACGAATTCGCAGTTCGGTGATTGGATTCCTCGCAGGCTGTTGATCCAGTTGGGGCTCGGTGGAATGAGTTAGGAAATTCCCCGTGCCATCCGCAAAATGTCGTCGTGTTGTTCCGCCCTGGCCTCGAAATTCAGCATATTGGGGAATGCCTCAGCTTTCAAAAATCGCCGCTGATGACAATCAGACGTTTGCCATCGGGAGTCCAGCAGGCATCGGTGTTATTCCGAGTCGCATCCTGCCCGTCGATCAGAACTGGTGGGTCGGTCGTGTTGGGATTGAATTGATACAACTGGACCATGTTCCGCTCCGCACACTGCATTGCAAAAACAACGCGGGGTTCTGTGGGGTGCCATGCAAAATCGGCGTTGATGTGGACCTTGCCAGAATGATGGACCTTCAGATTAGGTTCGTCGCCAGTGGTCAGGATCGACGCAACTTCAAGAGTTCCATCGGGACGTACGGCTTTGAAGCACAATCGCTTGCCGTCCGGTGACCAGGTCGAGTTCCAATAAATCGAGCGATACGGATTGTCGTCGCCGTCCAGGAGCACCGAAACTTCTCCGGTGGCAAGTTCCATCGCATGAATTTCGCTCCCCACATTGAATGCGACTCGCGTGCCATCCGGACTGTATTGTGCTCCCCAGCCGTCCGAAAGACCTTCGCGGTTTCCATCGAGGCTGGTGAGCCAGACGCCAAACCCTTGAGATGTAAATGAATAGGCCAGCGATTCACCATCAGCCGACCAACTGGGCATCATCCCCTGGCAGATCTGTTTTGGTTCGCCCCCATCGATATCCATTGTATACAACGCGCTGCCTCCCTGATTGGCCCCGATCCATGAATCAAAGGCGAGCGTTTTTCCGTCGGGTGATACGGTGACAGAGCCACACGCATGGTGATCTTTGAATTCATACAACTCTTTCCAGTCCGTGCCGTCGGCATTTAACGTGTAAAACACATCGTGCATTTTGATTTTGAATGGAAATTCATTCGGTTCCAGCGAGCCGTTCCCATTCAGATCCATGCGAGCAAAATATACGCGTCGCAGCAGTGAAAACGTGCAGCGTTCAAACTGAAACTCATCCAGCGAAATGACTTCGTCAGCGTTCCTGTCAATCACAGGTTGGTGCCAGGGGGCTAACATGTTCTCCGGAAGAATCTGACGGAACTCGGTAATCGACAGCTTCCCGTCCCTGTTGATATCAAACGCTGGAAACACATTGCGAGTCATCGGCAGTTTCCATTCAGGAATGCCCTTCTGCAGTTCTTCATGATTAACGAATCCATCAAGATTCGTATCATAACGCAGGAAATTGAGGACCGGGTCGTCAACGCTTCGGCCAGGCACAGTACACCATTCATCGAGCGTAAGCTGGTCATCCCTGTCAGTGTCTGCGGCATTGAATTCTTCAGCGACGTTCTCGCCGCCAAATGTGCGTTCGACGAATTCCTGTCGTTCAATAACATTGTTGGCATTGAGATCGGCGTACAGAAACAGGTTATTGTTGACGAGCCGACCATCATCAAATCGCAGCCGCTGTCCGTCATTGCGCCGAATGCCGATCTGAATCTCGAAAAATCGTTTTGCCTCATCGAGCGTCACAATTCCGTTCTGATCGGGATCCGCAATGACGCGGGCGGGCGGACGTTCATTGATCACTTTTTGAAATGCAAGCAGAAAGCGATCAGTGAGAAACTCGACCTCGTCCACAGCATCAGGTTTCTCTGCGGCCTGTTTTTTGATGACGGTCAATAGCTGCTCAACGATTTCAGCGAATGGATCGGGTATCGGCCCTCGCTGTGCCCCGCCAACGGACGGAATCGATGTAAATTCCGCTTCGCTCAGCATTTGATCGGCGTTCAGGTCGAAGACGAAAAAGTCACGGCGGATTTCCGTCGTCGTTCCTCGCAATGCTTCATATTCTTCGCGCGACAAGACTTTGTCATTGTTGGTATCGGCCTTTGCAAAGATCTCAGCGGCGGGGGCGTTTGCCGACTGCGACTGAGAAACTGCCATTGCGGCCGACAGAGCAGCAAACAGCACTACAAGTGCCATGTTCAACACGATTGGCTTCGACATACAAATCATCTTTGCGGTGTTCTTTGCCGGGGTGGACTTGTCAGTTTGCTTCGTTTTGATCTGTACGCCTGGAGATTTCATTCCTCCGGCGTCAGTGCGTCGCCGATTTTTGTTCGCGCCCAGGGAATTTCATTGTCGTCCAGCCATTCGATGGCGATTCTTTCCATGGCCTGGTCCCGAAAGCGAAACCAGTCGTCGCGAAGATCGAGTCGATCGACGGTTGCTTTGAAGTGTCGGAACGCGCCGCTGCCATGGATCGCTGCCAGCAATTCGCTCCGAAGCTCGGCGCTGTCCATCGAATCACCGAACTTACGCATGATGGCCCATTCGTGGATATCGAATTGGTCCGGCAGTGCGACGTAGTGATCGCGTTCGTTATTAATTTGTCTGCCGACTTCCAGCACTTCTTTTGGCGCGTCTCCAAAGTATTCGTCGTCGTCTTCTCCTGAGTCGAGAAACTCGAACACGTCTGAAGGAAGCCCGACGATTTCGCTGGTCTGCTTGTTTACAAATGTTGACCAGCCTTCAGTTTGAGCTTCCATCTCAGAGACCAGTTCTGACAGGAGCACGGGATAGATTTTCTGATCGCCGAATCGCCACAACGGCGGACGTTCGTCGGTGATCCTTTCAATCAGGTTCGCCCAGGCGTTGCGCGCGTCAGCCCGAGTGGACTCGGGAGGAATGTCGATGAAGTAATCTTTGGCGACTCGACAGCCCAGCGTGGTATTCCACATAACGATTCCTTTGCGCGGCGATTGTAGTGCGATTGGTTTTGACAGTATTTGACGCTCACTGCTTACTGCGTTTTTCGTTACAGTGCCTGTGCATTTTGCCCGCTTCCGCCGTGCAGGCAATGTGAGCGTGACAATTTTCTTCGGCTTGGCCTAAATCTTAGACCAGCCGGCCCCTCTTAACCCGGACGACTACGATGATTCGAATCCTTGCTCTGCTAATTTCCGTGACGGCTGTGCTGTCAGTGCCCGCGTCGGCTGACGACTCAGGTCTATCAGCAAAACGACTGGACGTACAAGTGAGGGTTGAGATGGGTTATCTTTTGTATTTGCCGAAAGACTACGAGACACAAGACTCCTGGCCGCTGGTGTTGTTCCTGCACGGGTCCGGCGAACGAGGCGACGATCTGGAACTGGTGAAGAAGCACGGGCCTCCGAGACTGATCAGTGAAGGCAAAGAGTTCCCTTTTATTGTCGTGTCGCCGCAATGTCCGAAAGACGCCTCATGGGAACCATTGAAACTGACAGCC
Source organism: Planctomycetales bacterium (assembly GCA_038214195.1). Taxonomy (GTDB): domain Bacteria; phylum Planctomycetota; class Planctomycetia; order Planctomycetales; family Planctomycetaceae; genus SXXK01. Next base: position 16,803 of record JBBQSE010000004.1, on the reverse strand, counting down.
CTGCTGGATGAAGTGGTCCGAAATGAAAAAGTGGATCAGGATCGTGTCTATGTGACAGGCCTGAGTATGGGTGGATTCGGAACGTGGGAATTGGCTGCGTACTCACCGAAGCGATTTGCCGCAATCTCGCCGATTTGCGGCGGTGGTGAGCCGCGCTGGACAAAGCGTTTTGCGCATCTGCCGACATGGGCCTTTCACGGGGCAAAGGACGAAGGCGTGCCAGTAGAGCGTTCTCAGGAGATGATCGATGCCATGACGAAAAACGGGGGCACGCCGAAGCTGACCATCTATCCGGACGCGGAGCACGACTCATGGACAGAAACGTACAACAACCCGGAGTTCTACGAGTGGCTGCTGGCTCAGAAACGAATGCCAGCGGCCGCTGCGAACGAGGCGAAGTGATTGTCTGACGGCATTGAATTCAGGCGTGCTCGGCGATCTGTTGAACGGCGTAGACGACCTGTGCAACGTTGTCCCCGGTTGTAAACACGCCGGGGCTCAGGCGGATCGTTCCGCCGTTCAAATTCGTCTGAAGTGCCTGGTGGGCCAGCGGAGCGCAGTGCAGGCCGGCGCGGGACTGGATGTCGAATGTCTGATCCAGAATCATGGCGACATCGCGGCAGTCCATGCCTTCGATATTGAACGAAACGATGCCGCAGTTGTCCTCCGCGAGGCACGGCTCCAGCACGCGAACTTTGTCGATGCGCGTCAGTGCGTCGCACAGATGAATTGTCGCAGCATGGATCAGAGCTCGCAGTTTTTCGATGCCAGCGTCAATGATCCAGTTTGAGGCGGCGTGCAGGCCGGCGATGCCGGGCAGATTGAGGTTGCCGCTTTCGAAACGAGAAGGCATTTCGTCGGGTTGAACCAGTGATTCACTGACGGTGCCGGTCCCGCCGAATCGCAGTGGCCGCAGTTGTGTTTCCAGTCCCGGACGGAGGCACAGAATGCCGGTGCCGAGTGGGCCGAGCAATCCTTTATGCCCGGCGGCGGCGAGAAAATCCACGTCGAGTTCCGTCATGTGGATCGGCCAGTGGCCAGCCGTTTGGGCGGCGTCCAGCAGGACATGCGCACCATGGTTATGGGCGATGCAGGTCAGTTCGCCGACAGGTTGAACACGGCCAGTGACATTCGAGGCGTGATTCAACACGACGAGCCGGACGTTTTCCGTCGCGAGAACTTCTGAATAGCGCGAGACATCGATCACACCGGTGGCGGGATCAAATGGAATCATTTCCACTTCGATCCCGATGCGGCTCTTCAACGCTTCGAGAGGTCTCAGCACCGAATTGTGATCGAGCGCGGTGGCCACGACACGATCGCCGGGATTCAGAAATCCCTGAAGCACGGTGTTCAAACTGTCGGTGCAGTTGAGTGTGAAAACAACGTGTGACGGCGCGGCCGCGCCGAGCAGGGTGACCAATTGTCGGCGACAGTCATCGATCAGCTGTCCCGCCGCTTCGACGTTGCGATGAGTGCCGCGACCGGCCGCAGCCGCTCCGCCGCGCATCCAAGCATCGGCGGCATCATAGACGCATTCGGGTTTCGGGAAACTTGTGGCGGCGTTGTCGAAGTACACTATTCCTGGCCCGGCATCCAGAGCTTGCCGGTTCCGGATGATTCGGTCGTTGCTCCGGGTGTCCAGAGAGACGAACCTGCGCCGACAGTCACCGAGCCACCTTCCAGTTCCGATGCCAAATGCGAACAGTCGGCAATTTGCAATTGTTCGCGGATGACGCCTTCGATCTCCGGAATCTTATGGAGGTAGCGGTCACGGAATCGATGCAGCAGCGTGATCAATTCAGGATCTGCCGGATCATCGAGCCGATACGACAGTTCGCGAATGTCGAGTTCCAACTGGTGTCGGAACGCTTCGGTCCCGCCCGCGACGGACTCACGCGCGTGCTGCAGGCAGCTGTAAGCAAGCTCATAGTCTTCTTCAGCTCGGGCGATTGCGGCTCGCATCAGCCAGCCTCGGCGCGGTTCAAAGTTTTCATCCACATTCGGACGCTTTGTCAGCTCATCCAGACCGGCGCGCACCTGATTTCGCAGGCCCAGCACGGAGCATCGATTCGTGAATTCGTGCAGTTGCGTATCTGTCAGCTGCGATGGATCGATGCGCTCGTACTCCATCGCCGGGATAGCAGCGATCACCATATTATCGGCGACCTCTCGCTGTGTCGGAGATGGGATGTTCAGGCGTTGACGAATAGCGACCAGGTCGGGTGCCAGATCAAATCGAGACGCCACTGCGAGCAGGCCGATCAGACTTGCGGCGAGTTTGACTCGGAGCGATTCGTCACTCGCGGCTTCGAGTGCCGACTTGCCGCCGAGGACAGCCTGGGGCATCTCCAGCCATTGCTCAAACGCCTGCGGTTCGCGCTGTCGGGTGAGTTCGCGGAACCGTTTCTGTGTCATGCCGGGAGGACAGTAGTATCGACGATCAAAAGGCCGCGACTCGGGACGATCATAGCTGATCAACTCCTTCTTCTCTTCGTCGGCAGATGTCACGATCAGATCACTGGCGATTGATCGAAGGGTGACGATTGCCGTATCGAGCAATTCCTGGGAGGCCGTGATCTGCAGAAATGGATGGTGAATTCCAGCTGCGATCGCTTCATCCGCGTCGGTAATGTCGAAGAGATCCACATCCGCGATGGATTCCGGCAGTAAAGACGCCTGAGTGATCTCATCGTTGCCGATTGCCGACGACAACAAGATCATTTCTGCAGCGTGACCAGTTCCGTCAGGATGGTGGCAGTCTTCGTGATCATGTGAGTCGTTGCGTCGCAGGAGCGGTTCGGAGTCCAGCCGATTGAGCAGTTCCGAGACCGAGCGGACTTCCATTTTGACTGAATACGTGCTGTTGCGATCACTGCCCAGTTGCAGGTCAAACTGCTGAGCCAGTGCTTCGGCAGCAACGGCCTGATCGAAGTCTTTCAACAGCGTGGCGGCATGGTGCAGCGACGCTGCGGAATCTGAAAGGCGTCCGTCCCATGCCTGACAGAGTCCCAGGTTGTACCAAATGGCACCTTCCGTCGGATAAGCATCAGCGAGCCGGTTGTAGAGAATCGCGGCTGGCTCCCAGCATCCGAGTACGCTGAGCTTGCGTGCTCGCAAATCCTGCTGGGCGGCTTCCTGACTGCACGTGACGGGCAGCAACGGATATGAACTGCGAAATGGAAACGGAAGATTCGACTCCGATTCAAACCGCACCAACTGCATCACCAGGTTCTTCTGTCGGTCTCCGGTCGACATGCGGACTGCCAGTGACAGATGTTCCCGAGCGGCCATGAGGCAACCCGCACGAGCCATCTCGGCGGCGATCATTGACGCGAGATATGCGATAGACCCCGGTGCCGACCTGGCGCAAAGCTGAAACGTGCGATGCAGGATGCGGCGCGATGCCTCAAAGCCGTCTTCCTTCAGGCTGATTTCCGCCATCGACAGTAACGCAGTGGGATGATCCGGGTGCTTCTTGAGAAAGTCCGCGACGGTCTTGCGTGCTTCTTCTGTTTGCCCCATGTCGTAGAGCGTCAACGTCAGTTCCCGCAGAATAACATCCTTGTCGGGATGCTTTCGGAGCAGATCATGAAACAGCTTGACGGCCGCTTCGGGCTGATTTTCCCGAAGGCGGTATCCACGCTGGAGATCTGGGAGGATGTCTCCGCAACAGAATTTCAGTTTTTTGCCGCTGCCGCATGGGCAGGCGGAATACGGATCGTTCGGCATGACATTCCCTTTTTGCTCAATTGTTCAATTTGGGACGGCAACCGGGCGCGGCAATGCTGCCAGCGAAACGGTCCCGCCGGTGTATTCGATTCTGTTCCGGCTTCCGCAAACGTCGTGCGACCAGAACAACACAGTCTTCCCTGCGATGAATTCATTTTAGGCGGAGTATATTAACAACTCTTCAGAATTCTGGCAGTCACGGCGTCTTGATTTGCCTTTCGCTCGTTTTGCCGGGTTTTCCGGGAGTTTTGAGGGCTGTTTCCTCCTGGTGCGGTAGCGACAACTGTACGATAGGGTCTGATGACCTGCTGTCGAGTCATGTCGATCCGGCGGGAATGCGATTTGCATCGCCGCGATGGCAGTTGCAGCCGCAATACGGATTTGGCAGGCTGCTGAGTCAGTTCGCCAATCGAAAATTCGCCACGCTCGCTCACTTCCAGACCACGAATCTTGAAAGGTACGTCATGCCCGCTCAGGCTGAGAAAGAACAGTTTTCATTTCAGGCGGAAATCAGCCAGCTTCTGCACCTGCTGTCGCATTCGCTGTATCAAAATCGCGAGATTTCGATCCGTGAACTGGTCTCCAACGCGTCGGACGCTCTCGACAAATATCGGTACGTGTCGCTGACTTCCGGCAAGGGCAGCAAGGATGCTGATCTGCGCATCATGATCGAGCCGGACAAGGAAAATCGCGTGCTCACCATTCGAGACAATGGAATCGGAATGACCCATGATGAGTTGGTGAGTAATCTCGGGACGATCGCCCGCAGCGGTTCACTCGAATTCCTGAAGAAGGCTCAGCAGGCGGGCGAGAAGAAGGCGGATTTGTCACTCATCGGACAATTTGGCGTTGGGTTCTATTCGTCGTTTATGCTGGCCGACCGAGTGGAAGTTGTCACGCGCAGTCAAGAGGAAGACAAAGGTTGGCGCTGGGAATCAACTGGTGACGGAAACTTTACGATCAGCGAAGTGTCGGAACCTGTCGAACGAGGGACCAGTATTCGGCTCCATCTGAAAGACGGGATGGATGAGTTCACCGAACCGACGCGGCTGAAATATATCCTCCGGAAGTATTCCACATTTGTGCCTCATCAGATTCATGTTGGTGACGAGTACATTAATGATCAGCCACCGATTTGGGTTGAGCCCAAAAATACGCTGAAAGAAGAGCAGTACAACAACTTCTACGAGTACCTGACGCACTATCCAGGTCAGAAGCCGCTGTGGCATCTGCATTTGTCAGCAGACTCGCCGTTTCAGTTTTACAGCATCCTGTACTGTCCGGACAAAAATCTGGAGAAGATGGGGTTTGGCCGCGCGGATCACGGACTGCATTTGTGTGCGAAAAGGATCCTTGTCCAAAACGACAACCGCGATCTGCTGCCTGACTACCTGCGATTCCTGCGCGGCATCGTGGATTCCGCTGATCTGCCGCTGAACGTGTCACGCGAGGCGCTGCAGGACAACACAGTCTTTCGCAAGATGCAGAAAGTGATCACGAAGAAAGTACTGGATCATTTTGACTCGTTTGCGGAAGAAAATAAGGACGCTTACATTGGTTTCTATCGCGAATTCGGCATGATCCTTCGCGAAGGCATTTCGTCTGACTACGAAAACCGTGATCGGCTGGCGAAGCTGCTGCGGTTTAAGTCTACGGATTCGATGCAGTCAGCGGAGCTTGTATCCCTCGAAGACTATTGCAGCCGCGCCAAAGAGAACCAGGAACAAATCTACTTCGCCTGTGGCACCGATTCGGATGCCGTTCTGAGAGATCCGAATCTGGAAGTGTTTCGGTCACGCAATCTGGAAGTGCTGATTCTGACTGATCCGGCGGATGAGTTCATTCTTTCGCACCTTGGTGAGTTTCAGGAAAAGCAAATCGTATCGGTTGATGCGGCCGATTTGAAACTGCCGCCCAAAGACGATGCCGCCGCGAGCGACGACGAATCCGACAAGGATAAGGATCAGCAGGAGACGCCGGCGAATCTGGAATTGCTGCTAGGGTTGATGAAGGAAGCGTTGGGCGATCAGGTCCAGGACGTGCGGAGGTCTGAACGACTGACGGACAGCCCCTGCTGCCTGGTAAACGCCCAGGGCTCCATGAGCACTACAATGCAGCGTGTGCTGCGGATGAATACGCCGGATTTCGAGATGCAGAAGATGATTCTGGAGATCAATCCCGGCTCACCGCTGGTGAAACGTCTGGCGGAATTGGTCACAAATTCGGACAACCAGGAGTTCCTTCGGGAGTGCAGTCGGCAACTTCACGCTAACGCGATGATCATGGCTGGCCTGGCCCCCAACGGCAATGAAATGGCCGCTCGCCTGCAAAACTTCATGCTGGAAATGGCGGGGAACAAGGCATCGATTGTATTGTAAGCCTCCAGCTGCTGTTTGTTGCGAATCAGGTTCAGAACGAGTACAACGGATGCCGTCGGCTCACGAAATCGCAGATGGCGACCCGTAGGATGGACATTCGTGTCCGTCGAAATTCCGAGCGTTTCGGACAGGAATGTCCAACCTACAGGCAAAACCAATTCGGCCACATGCCTCAACGAAGCTCAATGGTCGGCAATGACCGAGACCACGATCTCCCAGCCGCAGCAACTCTCGGCCAGCTACGACGCCTGGAATCGTCTGATCCTTCTAGGCGAGCCCCCTGCGTCAGCGGGGGGAGACGAAACCACAGTCCATGAAAACGTGTACGACGCACGAGGTTACCGCATCCGCAAAGACACCTACACCAGCGGCACGCTGTCCGAGTCCCGGCATTACTACTACACACCCGGCTGGCAATGTCTCGAAGAACGCACCGGCAGCACCACAACCGCCGGACGCCAGTTCGTCTGGGGCTTGCGCTACATCGACGATCTTGTCCTCCGCGACCGCTCGACCGCCAACAACGGCACCATCAACGAACGCCGCTACGCCCTGCAGGACGGCAACTGGAATACGGTCGCGATTTGCGACATCGCCGGCAGCGTCGGTGAACGCTATGCGTACTCCGCCTACGGTACTCCGGTCTTCATGACCGGTGCAGGTGTCGTCCAGTCCTCGTCACCAATCGGGTTTGAAACGCTCTACGCCGGATACCGTTTTGACGGCAACACCCCGCAGATGTACTACGTCAGAAACCGATTTCTGCTGCCGATGATCGGGACATGGAACCGGAGAGATCCACTGGGGTATGTGGATGGGACGCATCTCTATTGCTCATATCTTGTGCTAAATGCGACGGATCCACACGGACTCTGGTTTGGTGACGGTCAGAACCATCACTGGATTGACAAACCGCACGTAGGTAATCTTGCTGACTTGTGCGGCGATCTGCTTGAAGCAGCGTTTTTACTGCTGATGTACTCAGGGACATGCTGACAACATGGGTACCAGGTGGTTTTGGCAAGGGTGAACCACATTATGACATTCACAATCCAATCGATGACGTAAGCTATAGAGATAAACTTGACGACATCTTTCGCGAGTCGGAAAACTGCTGCGAAGCAATGATCAGGTTGAGAACACTCATTCAGGATACTTGAAGAGAACTCACACTTGGAGAAGGCGCTCAAGGGCCAGCAAATCCCCGATTCGCATGGTATCCAGCGAGTCCTTTCTGTCCCAGCAGTCCCAGCAATACAACGGATATCCTTGATGTGTTTGCTGATTTTGCTTGTCGAAATCAGCCGATGCCGAGGCGCCTACCAGTTTTAGAGCCCGTCCCAGTGCCAAAACCAGTGACCGTTCCGGTACTTCAGCCCACTCCAGTCAACGATCCATTCAGAATACCGGATTCTGTCGATATCGGCATTGTAGCTGGAGGTGCAAGTGTAGTTACCGGTGCCATCTGGGCGATTTGGGAATTCACGAAGGACTTTGGAGCCCGAGCCTGTAACACGGGTTGCGGAGTATTCATGATGGTAACGCCTCCTGAGTATCGAAGGGAATCGGAGGATCCATTTGGCAGACCGCCGATGATTTAATCATTTCCTAACGTTGTTGACCGGAGTCTCGATCGTGAAGATTTCTGAAGAAAACCGCGGGTTCTTCTTTCACATAAGCGCTTTTTTCCGGGAACAATTTCCAGACGCAGAACTTTGTGATCTCATTGCTCAACTCGAAACCCATGAGGATGGGCTACGTCGCTGCATTTCAATCTATTACCTTGACGCATACGTGGTTAACAACGGCTTTGGTGGCCTGTTTTTCAATCGATTCGGATGTCTTGCTTCGAGCGCCATTGAGGGTTATTTGCGTATCGGGGTGCCTGCTCGGGCAAGACTCATTCGCACTGCTGTAGACCTTTGCGTTGCAGAAGAGCCCAGTCTTGCATCGGTCAATCGACTTGAATTGAGTTCCTTTGCAGCAACAGCGAAGCCACTGCTCATGAAATTCAAGTTCGACAAGTTGAAGTCCAGATTTGACGAGTTGGATCTACTGTATTATGCCGAACAGGATTTATTGCCCAAGGCTGGAAGGTTCAAAACGCTGACCCCAGTGGGAACAATTGACTGGTACGCCGACAAGTACCCAGGAGATTTTCCGCCCAGCCTCATAGCGAAAAGAAAGATCCTTTGAATCTACAAACTCACGGATCGAATGGTACTTGTCTTCAGACGGTGATCACCAGCGGCACGTTTGAGCAGCAATGGGGACTGGATGCCACCGGCAACTGGAAGGCATTCAGAAAGCATCTAAGGAGTCAGTCTCTTTGAGGAAGCGTCAGGGGTCAGGCTTCTTTGATTTGAGGGAAGTATGAAAAGCGTCAGGAATGTCCAGTACAGCCACGCGGATGGATCAGCCAACACGATTCGCATGACGGGGATGACGTATCCAAACGGTCGATTCGTGAGTATGAACTACGGCACGGCGGATAATATCAACGATGCCTCCAGCCGGATTGAATCCATGACGGATACCGACGTCACGCTCGCCAGCTATCAGTATCTGGGCAGTTCCGGCTTTGTGAACGCGGCATCCGCTCAGCCGGGGATTGCATGGACGCTGTACGGCAGCACCAACGATCCGAACACGGGCGACATCTACTCGGGACTCGATCGCTTTGGGCAAATCGATAACTGTCTGTGGCAGCAGAGCACGACGACGCTTGCCCAAATCCAGTACGGCAATGATCGAGCGTCGAATCGCAGATGGTGACCCGTAGGGTGGACATTCCTGTCCGTCGAAATTCCGAGCGTGTCGGACAGGAATGTCCAACGTACAGGCAAAGCCAATTCTGCCACATGCCTTAACGGCACCACCGCGCAGATGTACTACGTCAGAAACCGCTTCCTGCTGCCGATGATCGGGACTTGGAACCAGCGAGATCCGCAGACGTAAGAACCGCGACCCATTTGAAACGTCTCGGGCAAGGAGCCATGAGGCTACTTTGCCCAAGAATGCCGGACCTTCAGGTTTCTGGTTGCGTCGAGATCCCTGGCTTGGTGCACGCATGTGGACCCGGCGGAGGGGTTCAGATATTACTTCGTTCATGACTCAGGAGTATGGCTCTTGTAAAATTTGCCTCCAAAATTCACCGAAAATTAACGACACGCATGAACACTTCAGTTGAGCGATTTTCCGCTCGGCGGCTTCAGGATATGACATCGTCATTGTCTTTGCGCCATGCGGCGATCGCTGCTGACGTTGCGACATTGATTCTTTCTCTGAAGGCTGAGTGCCGCAGATCAGTGACACGTTAATCGTAGTGAGAATGCAATGAATGGCAGATGGTTTTATCGAATGATGAATGAAGAGTTTGGGCCGATCGTGGAGGATCAGCTTGTCGAACTGATTCGCTCACAGATTCTGTCGGATTCGGATGAAGTTCGGGTAGACGGATCGGAATCATGGCAGACTCTATACGAAGTTGAATGTTTTCAGTCGGCGTTCTACGAGACCGAATCCGATGGCATGGCTGTCGCGCAGACTTTTGATGATCTGAGTTTTGAGTTCGAGGAATCGCCCTCAAACATTCGGAAGCAAGGTCGAGTTGATGTTCGGCGGGAAGAACGGGGCACAGTCAGCGTCGATGTACGAAGGGATCGACGTATCCAGCCAGTGGAGCCTTCGGAGCCAGATCGTCCGGAGTTTGAAGTGGATCCGATGGAGCCTGGGAAGGTGGCGGAAAGTGTTCTCGCCGTTGTCGGTAAATCTTCACCGGAAATGATCCCGACGAACGGCGCGGATTCGGCACCGAAAGACGCGAAGAAACGCCGACGCCGAAAGGCAATACTGCACGATCCGCTGATGGAGGAGATCGCTCGTGAGCTGGCGGAACGCGCCAATTCTGCAGATGCGCCGAAGGCATCTCCGACGTCTGCACCGATGCCTTCGGCTCCCGCTCCAATGTCGCGGCCAGCATTGAGCAGCATGCCGTCCGCCCCGGCGGCATTTTCTGGTGTTGATTCGCGGCCCGCGCCCCGTCACGTTGCTCCGGTTCCAAGACCAAATGTCCCAAAGCGGCCTTCGTTTCAAATGCCCGAAGGGAAGACGCTGGGGACTTTCGGCGGAGCCATTGTTGCTGTACTTGCAGTGATTTCATTTTCCCTGGGCTGGATCAGTCTTCCGTTCGGTTCAACCGGTGGAGCGCTGCCAGGAAACGCGGGAGTTGTCACTACAAGTTTCCTGCAATACCAACTCCTCGCGACAGTCCCTGACCCCGAAGAATGGAAAGCGTTTCAGGAATCCGTGCAGACGAATGTTAAACCGATTGCTGATGCCGGCGAAGATTCCTCTGATAAAGTCACTCAGGTCGCGAAACAGCTGGTGCTGATGGCCACATTGCAGCCTTCAGAAGATCCCGAGCCGCTGCACAAGATCGGCAAGGAACTGCAGCCCTTGGTCAACGAAATTGTTGGTGTCCAGTAAGGCGTCGCAGTGGATTATTTCGTGCGATCGATCTCCAGCACCGCGTGCAGGCCGTCTTCCAGAAGTGTCAGCAGCACGCGGATTTCGCTGAACGAATTCAGCATTTCCAGTGACCCGCCGTTGGGCGCGTTGGGGGTGGGCTGCTGAGGATGATCGGCGTTACCGTGGACGCTGCACACGATGCGGCCATCTTTGGTTTGAGTGTAATGACCACCGCAGGGACAGCGATGAACACCGCCGTAGATTGACGATGCCGTCGCCACCAATTCGTCAGGCGCGACATCGGAATCATCGTGATGTGACCCCGCTGCGACACGCGCGGTGCTGGTCAAGGGGCCGATGTTGTCCAGACAAGCCTGTCGAGCAGCCTCGTCCCAGCTCAGGCGAACTGACGGCATGATGCGGTTCCACTGTTTCCTGTGGATTGTCAGCTGCGCATGGGCAGGCGAACTTTCACGTAGTCGGACCTCTTTCAGGTCCGAATCCTTTGGCTGTTCTTCATCGACTGGCTGTTTTCCATCGATTGCTGGTTGCGGAGTCCTGGGTTCCGGACCTGAGACAGGTCCGGCTACTGTGGCGGCGACAAGCTGTTCCAGCGTTTCCAGTTTGCTGGCGATGCAGACGCGGGAGTCGATACGAGTGTAGAAAAATCGCCACTTGATCGGGCCCAGTGAGAGCACAAACGAACGCGCTTTCGTGTCGCCGATCTGGACCGTGTAGAAGTCCTTCTTGAAGGCGAACCAGCCAAAATCCGTATGCGTGCGAGCTTCGACGGCTGCACCTTCGTCGAGTTTTTCAAGAAACGCATCGACAATGGCAGCGTCGTCCACGGCCACATCGATATAGACAGGTGCCGTAATTGAAGCGATGGCCATGCCGATCCAGAGAACCTCGCTGTCCATTGCGCCGCCCATGCCTCTCGGCCCGGCAAAAATCTCTGGCAAGATGGACGTCAACTGGACGTCAAGTGTCGGGTCACTGTCGCAGACATGCAGGCCGATCCGATCTCCCAGACCCGTTGCAACCAGCTGATAGAGATCACCTTCTTTGATGCGACCTCCCATAACGGAATTTAGACCAAAGGGATCGCGCCGCCGTTCTTCCGCCCAGTTATGCGGGTCGTCCGCGAAGACCTCTCCGATTGGCATGCCGTCGTTTCGCACAAAAACGTTCGAGATCGTCGCGTCGTCAAGTTCAACTCGCAGCTGGCGGACTGAACCGTCGGCAAGCAGGATCAACCCGCCATTCTGAAATCGATCTGTCAGTGCTGTTCGAAGTTTGGCAACGTCCGGCATCAGGTCACCGGGTTTCGTCCAGATTGTTTCAAATTCCGACGAGGCATCAATCACCATTGCAGTATTCGAAGTGCCGTCAAGTATGTCGCGGATAGCAACCGTGCTTCCGTTCGACTCGAAAATCATGTCCTCGCCCATGACAGTCTGGTAGGTCGTCATCCCGGGCTTCGAAGATTTGGCACCGGGTGATTTGAAGATCTGCGGCATTCTCTCGATCAGTGTCTTGTTGTGCTCGCTGTCCCAGGGTTCGTCGAGATGAAACTCGTTGTAGAGCGGAGCATTTTCCAGATAAGGCAGCAGGTGAACCCGCCAGCTCAGCAATGGTCTGCCGGAGTCGCTCTTGCTGTAAGCCGGAAACTGACTGTGAACGTCATGGTAGTTGTGCATCGCCAGCCCAATCTGCTTCAGATGATTGGTGCTCGTGGTGATCATTGCATTCGCACTCGTTTCTTCCTTTGCTTCAACTTCAGCAATCTCCTCCGGCGGCTGCCAGCCGGATTGTTCCAGCAGGCGTTGTTTGGCGATGGCAAAATTCAACGACATAATCGTGTCGCTGGTCACGTCGCCGGACAGCGGCTGTGGTGTACCTCCCAATGCCATCGCCATCGACTGATACATTGAATTATTGATGAGCGGCAGGACAATCGTTTCCAGCCGGTAGCGTTCCGGCGTTGCCTGAACTCGAACGGCGATCGGGTCGAAGAACGTGCGCCAGTACTCACTGTACTCCGTCACAAACTGGCGGTAAGCGTCGGCTTCAGCGGCAGTCACCGATGTCACGGAGATTTCACAACAAGGGATGAGCAGGTCGGAATGACCGTGATGCGAGCAGACGCCATGACGTCCGTCACTCGACAGGGAGTACTCGCCGCCGCAACTGCATTTTAGCTGGCCCTCGTTGAATCGATCGGGCAGGCAGTTGGCGTCTTTCAATTCTGTCAGGGAGCCCGCGCCATGACCGTGTTCGATTTCAAACATGGCCGCCGCGTGCCCGATCATGCGAAGATTGTTGAAGCACTTCAGTCGTCGCAGTTCCGTCAGTTTCACTTCCGGGCCGACCAGCCGACGGATAAACGGATCAGACAGGTAGATCAATCCGTCCTCCTCCGGAGCCTCCGCAGGCATCAGCGTGCGGACGTAGGCAAACTCTTCGGACTGTCCGAGACTCTTTAATTTCGCATCGCCCTGTCCTTTGATCAGCTTCAGGATTCTGAGAAACGCCGTGCGAGAATTGCTGCGAACGTGCAGCCCTTTCATTGGATACGCGGAGAACACGTGGACTTCGCGATGCGGTGACGCCAGGTGGACGAATCGAATTCCCTCCCATGTTTCTTCGGTGCGAGTCACATTCGCCACGGCTTTTTCAGCAGCGGTGAGATAGGCGTCCATCTGAGTTTTGAACACAAGCTCCTGCTCGAATCGAAACAACAGCGTGACGTCGCTGCCTTCATTGACGAACGGATCACTGCCGCTGATAGCGATTTCTTTGACAATCAGATCATAGAACGGTCGAGCCAGCGAATTTGTCTCCACCGCCAGTTGGGTCCGGAGACGTTGTTCCGTATCCCGCGTGAAGGCTGATTCGCCGGATTGAGTGTAAAGGTGCTTTGCGAAAAGATCTCCACCGTCCATGACGTCCAGCATGCGACTGACGGATCGGAAGCGAATGTAGTACGTGTCGTCGGGCACATAATTCGCCAGCACGGACATGGCAGGCTTGCGGCCACTTAGCATTTCGTGCCACGGGTGACTTTCGACCAATGGGCCTTTCATCGCGTCAATCGGCACAACGGAATCTGAGTTTGCTGCGGCATTCGTTCGATTGACGTCCGAGCCCGGTCGCATTGCGTCGAGTTGCAGACTTTCCTGAACAGCCAGCGCACCGGAGAACAGGTTGAACAGATCGATGTCTTCCCGTCGCTCCGCCGCAATTTGCCGCCGAGTCCGTTCGTTGAGCCTCAGCATCTCGGTGGCGTCAAATCCTTCCCGCTGCCCCAGTTTCAATGCGACGTATTGCAGAAAGACGTCTTTGGGATACATCTTCAGTTGAGCCTGCGCTTCATCAAATGACCACAGCGCAGTGGGCCGGGCAGCGTTCTCAGCGTCCTGAGCAAGAGTCAAACCGGATATTGCTGAAAGCGATGCTGCCAGTAACCATCGAACGCAAACTGAACCTGTATGCGACGCCATGATCCGTGCCTCCTGTTCGCCCCCGAATCCACCAGACTTGCGAGAACGGCAGACTCACATTTCCACCAAGAACTGATTGCAGCTTAGTCATTCGGAGTGGAATTGTCATTCTTTGAGAATTTGTGCTCAGCGAAAACGAAGCGCGTGGCATCAAGATCGCTATGCTGACTTGCGGCAGCGGTTGACGTACTACAGCTGTCTGAATTACGTACGACAGCTTGGCAAGGGAGAAGAATATCACGAACTACGGCCCGCCATCAGCATCTGCGTGCTGGATCGGACATTGTTCCCTCAGTCGGAGGCATATCACCTGAGTTTCCGGCTTCGCTGCGATCAGGAGGACTTGGTGCTGACCGATGATTTGCAGATTCATGCAATCGAACTGCCGAAATTCCGGCCATCTGCTGGAGAGATTTCGCAGTGTTCGGACAAGGAGAAGTGGTTATACTTTCTGGTGAATGCCGAATATCTGGACGCTGAAGATTTCAAAGTTTTGCTTCCAGGTCCCGAATACGAAGAAGCGTCTGGAGTACTGGCCATGATTTCACAAACGCCGGAAGAACGACAATTTTACGAAGATCGTCTGAAATTTCTCCGTGACCAGAACGCGCAGATTCTCCAGGCCAGGTTTGAAGGGCGACAGGAAGGGATCGACGAGGGAATCGAGAAAGGGATTGAGAAGGGACGCGAGGAGGGAATTGAGCAAGGAATGCTTGCGGGAAAGATTCAGATTCTCCAGCAGTTGCTGGGAGAGAGTGAGGCCTCAGTCTTGGCTTAGGGTAGTCACCCGGTCGATGAACTTTCGTCGATCTTGCAGGAACTGCAGAACCGCTTGCGCACGCGAGACGTCTGACGGGAGTTTCAAACAGCAATTTTGTTTCCCGCGGACATAAAACGGCAATTGTCTGGATGTAGAGTTCTGAGTCTGGAATCTGAAATGTCGTTCAAGTGTGTCTATGATTTTGATGTCGTCGTCGTCGGTGCTGGCCATGCGGGAACCGAAGCCGCGCTGGCTGCCGCGCGGATCGGCGCAAAGACGGCGCTGCTGACGATGAATTGCGACACCGTTGGGCAGATGAGCTGCAATCCGGCGATTGGAGGCGTGGCGAAGGGACAGATTGTCCGCGAAATCGATGCGCTCGGCGGCGAAATGGGACGCGTCATTGACGCGACCGGCATTCACTTTCGCATGCTCAACAGTGGCAAAGGCCCGGCGATGCACAGTCCGCGGGCGCAGGCGGACAAGAAAGCCTACCAGTTCGAAATGAAGAATCGGGTGGAGCAACAGGAGAATTTGACGCTCCGCCAGGAAACCGTGGAGTCCATCGAAACCGAACACGGAAAGATCACCGGCATTCGCGTGACGGGTGATGCCTTCTATCGAGCCCGCGCGGTTATTCTGACCACCGGGACGTTTCTCAAAGCCATCATGCACACCGGCGAAAGCCAGGCGGAGGGCGGACGAGCCGGTGACAAATCATCACATGGTGTTTCAGGAGCCTTGAAATCCCTCGGCTTTGAGCTGCGTCGATTCAAGACTGGTACTCCGGCACGGTTGAACGGTCGCACGATTGACTTTTCTCGTTGTGAGCCCCAACCCGGCGACGAAACTCCTGAACCGTTTTCGTACATGAATGATCGAATCGAGCAAACTCAGATTCACTGCTATCTAACGAGCACGACCCACGAAATCCACGAAATCATCCGCGCCAATCTGCATCGCGCCCCGATGTATTCAGGGCAGATTCAGTCGACAGGTCCGCGGTATTGCCCATCGATCGAAGATAAGGTCGTGCGGTTCGCTGACAAAACATCTCACCAGATTTTTCTGGAACCGGAAGGTCGCAACACTCAGGAAGTGTACGTCAACGGAATCTCAACCAGTCTGCCACGTGACGTTCAGGACGAAATTGTCCGCCGCATTCCGGGCTGCGAAAATGCTCAGATCATGCGTTATGGATATGCGGTCGAATACGACTTCGCGCCTCCAACCCAACTATACCCCTCTCTGGAAACACGACTGGTTGAGGGGCTTTACTTTGCGGGTCAGATCAATGGAACGACAGGATACGAAGAAGCCGCTGGCCAGGGTCTGCTGGCCGGAATCAACGCCGCATTGAAATTGAAAGGGAAGAGTCCTTTTGTGCTGGATCGGGGTCAGGCTTACCTCGGCGTGTTGATCGACGATCTTGTCACGAAGGGCGTCGATGAGCCCTACCGCATGTTTACCTCACGGGCCGAATACCGACTGTTGCTGCGTCAGGACAATGCGGATCGCCGACTGACACCGCTGGGGATTGAAATCGGGACCGTATGCCGTGAGCGGGAACAGCGATATCGCCACTACGAAGAGGAGTTAACACGTGGCTTCGCGGCGATGACAGCCATGCGTTTTCAGGGGGCTTCGCTTGAGGAATGTCTGCGGCGGAATACGATCACGTGGGAAGAGGTCTATCGGAAGTTTCCTCAGCTGGCGGAGCTGCAGTTGTCGAACAACACGCGACGGCAAATGATCGTTGAGGCCCAATACGCAGGCTACGTCCGACGTCAGGAGTCCGAGATTGCCAGACTGCAGAAAGTCGATTCTGTGCGAATTCCCGATATCTTTGACTACCTGACGGTACCTCAGTTGCGTCATGAAGCTCGCGAAAAGCTCAATCGCCTAAGACCAACAACCGTCGGTCAGGCAAGCCGCGTGAGTGGCATCACCCCCGCAGATA
>JBBQSE010000003.1:0-70526 GCA_038214195.1 Planctomycetales bacterium | reverse complement strand
GATGGTGGTCGAGTTCGTTTGCGAGAGAAGCGTCGAGGCAAGACAAAGAAGGGTCACAAACGCTTTAAACCTGCGTGGCGTGAACCGCGACTGTTCATGATTTATGCGACCGATGACAAAGGCAAGATTGACACGACGTTCTCTCCCATCATTGATGGTTCGCTGGGATCGTGTGATCAACTCTTCCGCATGCTGCTGTCGTATTTGAAGGCACTGAATGTGAAGGAGGCGTCGAAAGTTCTGTTCATTGCCGACGGTGCCAAATGGATCTGGGGTCGAGTGCCGTTACTGATCAAATCGCTGGGGCTGACGGCTGAGCAGACACAACAGCGGATCGACTACTGGCATGCTGTCGAATATCTGGGCAAGATCGTCGAAAGTTCTTCATTGAAAGGCAGAGACAAAACCCAGTGGCGGAAGACTCAGAAGGACCGCCTGTATCGCGGCGACATCGGACTTGTGGTGATTGCCATTGAAGCGTTGATCGGGGACAAACCGTCAGAGGATCAGACGACGTGGCTGAACTACTTCGTGAATCACGGGCTGACTCACCGTCGGATGGATTATCCGTTGTCGATAAACAGCCATTTGCCGATCGGCAGCGGTGCGATCGAAAGCGCCGTGCGTCGTGTGATCAACCTGCGTGTCAAAAGCAACGCCACCTACTGGCTTCGCGAAAACGCCGAAACCATCATCCGCTTCCGAGCCTGGATCAAAGCCGGAAGAGCCGAAGAACTCTTCCTACAAACAACTTACGTCACACCAACCCTCGCTCTATAATCCCAACAAGTCGCGAATCCGCCCCATTGCGACCGCTGCCGTCAACGGAGTACAATTCATCGCGACATGGAACTTCAAGCATATCCTCAATCCACACTTACAAGCACAAATTGCGGCAACATGTCGGGATGCCGGATTCATTCCACCTGTCATCTGCACTCCCGAACAACTCAAGGTGACCGAAGATGATTCCTGACCCAAACGATGAGATCCTCGCAATCAAGCGGCGTCTCGCAGCAAGATTCGACAACGACGTACATCGTATTGCAGCCGATATTCGTAAGCGCCAAGGTGACAGCGGACACGAGGTTATATCTCTACCACCGCGTCGCTGCACGCCAAACAACACGACGAACAATGCCGCGAACCGGAGCGACGAAGTCGAACGGAATTGACATGGACAATCTATTGTCGCCGGTCGGTTACGCGGGCGTTATTTTGCAGAAATGATTTGCTGCAGGTGTCTCCGCATGATGCTGACTGATTTCGACGGCGAGCACTGCATCACAACTGAAGCGGACCTTCTTCAACGTCTGCGTACTGTGCGGGGTGGCATCTACGGTGCGTTCTATCGCAACATGACACCAACCGGTCGTCGCTTTGGGTGCAGTTCAACAGAGACATTGCCTGCCTACATTTTTCCGGAGAACGAGTTTGCCGGAGTACTTACTTCTACCGGCAAGACGCTGCAAGCGCTCGCAGGAGCGTTTCACTTTCTACAGGTCACAAACAGCGAAGCTGATTCTTGCGAAATGGACAGCTTTGCTGTAATGATCGCGGATGACGCATATGCAGCCTTGATGGAGTTCTTTCGCATCGCGAAGGTGCCATCATCGATTGACTGGATAGCACTCTGACGCCTTAACGTGCTTCACGATGCCGTCACATCTTTTCCCGCTGTTGGAGCGACTGGCGATAACGACAGAGTTTTGGGTGGATTGCGTGTTAATTTCCAGACATGGTTCCGTTCGAGCGCGGGGCGTCCGCAGTCGATGGCAACTGCCGCCCAGGCCTGCTGACGTGATGTGGGTGGCAAAAAGCGGCAAGTCTGTCCACTCTCCCGTTTGACGGCGCTGAATCGACTGAGTGTTGCAATCCGTGGCGAACTGATCAGAATCTCCAGACACTCCTGCCACTTCTCGCCTCTTGCCGGACGAACGGTGAATTCGAATGCCGCGTTTTGTTCTTCTCCCTCTTGTTCTGTTCACAAGCCTTGTCGGTGCAGACACGTTCGCCAACGACGGTGTCGTCGTTCCGGCCTATCAGCGGTTTCGAGGTGAACAACTCAATTCCGTGGATGCCGGACGACTGCTGATTTCCGAACTCAACTGCCAGTCGTGTCACGGCTCCTTTGGCGATGAAGTTCTGTCGCCGCGTCAGGCACCGATCTTGACAAAGATCGGAGAGCGGACGAATAAGGAGTACCTGCAGAAGTTCATTAACGATCCGCAGTCGCTCAAGCCCGGAACCGCCATGCCGGGGACCGCTGGCGTGAAGACCGACGCCTCGACAGCCGAAGCCATTGCCGCGTTTCTGACGCAGGGATCGTCATGGCGTCCGGCCGGAGTCAGTCGCGGTGCCGTTCGACGTGGCGAAGCGTTGTTCCATTCCGTCGGCTGCGCCGCGTGTCACGGTGACCAGCGTGACCTGGCCACGATTGACGCCATTCGCAAAGGACTCACTCCGCCGCCGGAGGACGAAGACGACGCTGAACCTGCAAAGCAGAAACTGGCGGGGGAATATCAGTCTCCGGCGTTTGCAATGCCGCTCGGCAAACTGGATGACAAGTATACGCTTTCCAGCTTGATCACGTTCCTCCAGGACCCACATGCCGTGCGTCCATCGGGAAGAATGCCGTCGCTGAATCTGAAACCGGAAGAGTCGCTCGACATTGCGAGCTACCTGCTTAAAGACGTCAAGGTGAAAGCCAATATTCACTTCGACTACTACGAAGGCAACTGGGGCGAACTGCCCGATTTTTCACAGTTGACTCCGAAAGACTCCGGCGAGACAACCGACTTTTCCGTCGCTGCGTCACCCCGCAAAGATTCCTTTGGTTTGCGATTCAGCGGTTTTCTGCAGATCCCGGCGGATGCGGAGTACAGATTTCACCTCAGTTCCGATGACGGATCGAAGTTGCTGATCGATGGTTCCGTTGTCGTTGAAAACGATGGCGTACACGCGCCGGGATTTCGCAGCGGCACCGCGAATCTGAAAGCCGGGCCGCATGAAGTCGTGGTGGAATTTTTTGAAGCACAAGGCGGAGAAGAACTGACGGTCGATATCGAAGGGCCGAACCTGCCCCGTCAGCCGATGGCGACACTCGTCACGCTGACGTCGGAAGTGGTCGATACTGATGAGCCTGCCAAACCAGCCGCGTCACCGGAACTCATCGCAAAAGGCCGTGACGCATTTACGAAACTCGGCTGCGCGGCTTGTCATCAATTTGGAGACGGCGACCAGCGCATCGCGTCGGTCAGCAAGGCACCGCAGTTTTCGGACATGAAGACTTCCGGAGGTTGTCTCGCTGCGACACCAGCGGCCAACGTCCCGGTCTTTGCGTTTAGCGCCCGGCAACGAAACGACATCGCCGCTGCCCTCCAGGCAGCTCGTGAGCCGCAGCCACAAGCTGTCGATGCTAAGAACGAAATCCGACAGGTGATGATGACCATGAACTGCTACGCCTGCCATGCCCGCGACAGCATTGGCGGCGCGGCCGACGCGGCAAATGCCATGAATCACGTCTTCACTGGCAGCATACCGGAAATGGGTGACGAAGGTCGAATTCCTCCTTCGCTCGATGGAGCAGGCGACAAGCTCAACGAAGACTGGCTCAAAAAGATCCTCAACGAAGGCGCGAAGGATCGACCTTACATGGCGACCCGGATGCCAAAGTTCGGCAACGCCCCCGCAACAGCACTCGTGCCGAGACTGGTTGCAACGGATCTGAAGACAACAGTCGATCCCGTGGAATTCACGGAACCTGAACACCGCATCAAAGCTGAGGCGCGGCTGATGATCGGAGATCAGTCATTGTCCTGCGTCAAGTGTCATACGTTCGACAAATACGCCGCGATCGGACTGCAGTCGCTCGACATGACCACGATGACTCGCCGACTTCGCCGCGACTGGTTCCATCGCTATCTGCTGGACCCGCAAAAATACCGCCCAGGAACCCGCATGCCCTCAGCGTGGCCAAACAACCGATCGGTTGTCCCGCATATTCTGGGCGGCGATCCGGCCGTGCAAATCGAAGCCATCTGGGACTATTTGCTCGACGGTCCAAACGCAAAGATTCCGTCCGGGCTGCAGCGTGAGGCGATTGAGCTGATCGCGACTGACCGACCAATCCTCTATCGCAATTTCCTGTCGGGTCTATCGCCGCGTGGCATCGCCGTCGGGTTCCCCGAGAAGGCTCACTTCGCCTGGGACGCGGAACACATGACGCCGCGACTCATCTGGCACGGCGCGTTCATTGACGCTTCCCTGCACTGGATTGGTCGTGGACAGGGAAATCAGACTCCAATGGGCGATCACGTGATGACACTGCCACCCGGCCCGCCGATCGCGACGCTGGTCTCGCTCGACAATCCATGGCCCGACAAGAGTCCTCGGGAGACGGGTTTTCACTTCAACGGCTACTCGCTCGATCCGCACGGTGTGCCCACTTTTAAATACCACTGGAACGACGTCGCAGTGACTGATTTGATCACACCGTTCGCCGCCAGTCCTGACAATGGACTCCGACGAACAGTCACGATCACATCGGCAGGACGACTTGAGAATGTGTATCTTCGCATCGCTGGCAGTCCACAGATCGAAGAGGTCGATGGCACATTCGTGACCAACGGGATGACCTTGAAATTCGAAGGCTGCACACCGCTGATCAGAACGATCAACAACCAACGCGAATTGCTTGTGCCGATTACCGTAGACGCCAACGGCGCGGCAACCGTGACGTATACGATCGTCTGGTAATCCGTCACTTCGCCTTGCGGGGTGCTGCGGATTTGGCGGAAGCAACGGTTTTCTTCGCAACTGCTTTTCGGCTTTTTGCAGAAGCACGTACTGAACGGCCTTTCGCCCCGGAACTTACCACCGCAGCCGCAGATTCTGTGGTCGAAAATTTTCCTTTCGCTCCACCCAGCACTTTGGCGATGATATGAGCTTCTTTCGAAGCCTTTGCTGCCGTCTTGCGCGGCTTCTTCACCGCAGCGGATTTTGCCGCCGCGCCTGACGCCCCCGCAGATGGTTTCGCGGCCGATGGTTTCACAGTTCTTTTTCGCTTTGCCGGTTTCAGAATTTCGTCGGTGGCGTCGGCCAGTTCGATTCCGAAGATCGCACCCAGATCCTGCGAGTCCAGTCCGCCGCTGCCGCTGCTGAGTTCGCGATCCAGATTGCCGGAGGCGATCGCCTGGGAGACAAGTTCGTGATGATCCACGCCGCGAAGCAGGAACAGGAGTTCCGGCTGGTTGTCAAGGCGAGCACCAATGCCGTACATCACGGCGGCCAGGTGCTTGCAGCAGGATGAGTAATCCGGACAACTGCATTTCATGCGAATTTCTTTAGGGGACGGAAACAGTCCTGTCTTCTGATCCGTCAGCTGCTGCATGACGCCGTCGGAGAGCTTGCCGGACAGCAAGTCAAGGAGAGAATCAATCGACTCGCTGCATTCGGATCGAATAGTCTTCCAGCGTTTCTTGTCCAGTTCCGTGATTTCGATTCGCACTGTATAAGGCGTCGAACCGGCGACAATGGCTTCCACCTTTTTCGGCTTGATCACCAGATCGACTACAGATCCGTTGCGAACGTAGGTCGCTCCTCGCGGCAGGCGATTCGAAAAGTCCTGATACGCCGTCAGATTATCACACCACGCTTTGCCCCAAAACGTTTTGGCAATTGTGCGGCCCTGAATGGAAACCGGTGACGGGCTGCGTTTTTCTTTTTTTGCGACCTGTGCGGCCTTCTTCACGGCTTTGCTGAGTTTCTCTCCGACCGAAACATACGGCTCCCACATCATGTAACGACTCATTTGGAATCCTTTCTCAGAGTGACAGTGTCATTTAACCACCCATGAACAAGTTATCGAGCAAAATTCGTTTAACGGCTCGCCGTAGGTGTACGGCAAATTACCAGAAAACCCACGCCTTCGGCTAGTCGTTCAACGCAGAAACTTATGCATGAGTGCTTAGAAAGTTGCGGAATGGCACCAATCCAAATTTTGACGAATCGGGCTACGAACTTGTTGATGTCGCATCGTAGTCGAGCGCGGGACGGCGTCAATTGAACTTCTCCGAGGAACAGTTCGGGCAACTGTTCTACACGGAGATTCAGTCATCCAGCGTGGCGCGAGTGACGTCGAGGGCGACAAATTTCATGAGTTCCGAATCGCTCATTTCTGTGAGCAGCGTTTCACTGCCTTCGCCAAGAACGTTGTCGGCCAACTCTTGTTTATCGCGAATCATCTGATCGATACGCTCTTCCAGAGTCCCCTTGCAGACAAACTTGTGAACCAGCACGTTGCGCTTCTGACCAATCCGGTAGGCTCGGTCGGTGGCCTGGTTTTCCACTGCCGGATTCCACCATCGGTCGAAGTGAATCACATGCGACGCGGCTGTTAAATTGAGTCCCGTGCCTCCCGCTTTGACGGAGATCACAAAGAACGGGACATCGTCCTGTTCCTGAAATCGCTGGACCAGATGCTTGCGTTTGGCAACCGGGACACCCCCGTGCAGCACCAGTCCCGGTTTGCGAAACTGCGTTGTCAGAAACTCGGCCAGTGGGTCGCACAGCGACTGAAACTGAGTGAACACCAGCACCTTTTCCTGACGTTCACGAATGGGTTCACAGATGTCGCGCAGACTTTGAAACTTGCCGCTTTCCTCCGGGTCAAATGCTTTCTGATCCAGGAACTGATCGGGATGATTGCAGAGCTGCTTCAATCGCATCAGCATTGACAACACCAGACCACGGCGTTGAATGCCGTCCGCATGAGCCAGCTGTTTCGCCACATCCGCGACCAGTTTTTCGTACAGCACGGCCTGCTTCTTTGAGAGCCCGCACTCGACCCGAACCTCAGTCTTGTCGGGAAGATCGGGCACGATATTTGGATCTGTCTTCATTCGCCGCAGAATGTAGGGCCGCACCAATTTTCGCAGCGCCGAAACTCCCGCCGCGTTTTGTTGTTTCGTCATTGCTTTCACAAAGTCTCGAAACTGCTTTACCGATCCCAGCAGCCCCGGTACGCAGAAATCAAACAGTGACCATAAATCACCCAACTGGTTTTCCACCGGTGTTCCGGTCAAAGCGATCCGGCCTGACGCTTTAAGTTTGCGGACAGATTTCGACTGCGCCGATCCGGCGTTTTTAATCGCCTGGGCTTCATCCAGCACCACCATCCGCCAATGCATGTCGGTCGGCCATGTCGAACGGCGGATCAGAGTATAGGTGGTCACAACAATGTCATACGCTGCCAGTTCAGTGGCGGGTTTCTTTGCGATCTTCTCCAACGTCGCTGCGTCACATTCGGATCTGTGTGCCAGACAGACGTTCAACTGCGGCGCGAACCTGTCGAGTTCCTGCTTCCAGTTTCCGATCAGTGACGCGGGGACAATTAGCAGAAACGGGGCCGCTTCGTTGCCCGGCTTTTCGCGACGATTCTTTGACGGCTGCGGTTTCGCGTCGGCTTCTTTCAATCGCAGGATGAGGTCAATCACTTGAATCGTCTTGCCCAGACCCATGTCGTCAGCCAGGCAGGCACCGAGACCCAGTTGAGTCATAAACCACAGCCAGCGAACACCGTCGGATTGGTACGGTCGCAACGTCGCATTCAGGCCACCGCCGGGATTACAACCCACGATTCCCGAAGGATCCCGAATGTTGCGCAAGATCTCCGCCAGCCATTCACCGGAAGTCACCGATGACCATTGCGTGGCCGCATCATCGGCAGCGTGCGCTGTTTCCAGTTGCGCGCCGGCCAGCAATCGCATTCCTTCCAGAAAGGAAATGCCGTCCGCGTGTTCATCCTGCAGTTCCTTCCAGTGGTCCAGCGCCTCCTGGAGTTTCTGCTGATCGACTTCGACCCATTTGCCGCGAAGCAGCGTCAGGCCGTCCGTCGCAGCCAGCAACTGTTGTCGTTCTTCTTCTGTCAGTGGTGTTCCATCGACAGCGAGATTCGCGGAAAAGTCGAGCAGGGAATCCAGCCCGACGGCGCTGGCTTTCTGGTCCCCGATCCGAACCTGAACCTGAGGCCGCGTCACCTTGCGAGACTTCCACCAGTCCGGAACTCGAACACTCAATCCCGCCTCTTCCATGACCGCGACGTCGCTCAGAAACCGATACGCCTGCGACACAGGCCATGCCTGCGGCTTGAAGATGGCACGCGACGACAGTAACTGGCCGACCATCTTACTGCGATTCGCCGCCTCACGCACCGGAGCCAGCAGTTCGGCCAGTTTGGTCTGATCCCGCTCGGCCGCGTACTGTCGCAGAGCTTCACCGAGTGGCAGATGCTGCACCTGCGACTTGGCAGAAAGGCGATGCGCGTAGGTGGCGAGAAACGCAAACGGCGCATCCGGATCGCGTTTGTTCTCCGCCAGATGAAATGTGACTCGCCCCAGCAAATGCGCATCAGGATTCAGTTTCAGCAACAGTCCCCTGCAGCCGCCATCAGTCACGGCCGCGCGTTTCAAAAAGCCGATTGACAACTCCGCCCACAGCGATTTCAGCAAATCGTTTGTCAGATACTCCAACCCTCGCATCGGCGGCGCTTCGGCAACGATCACTGCAAGTGCCAATTCATCCGGCGGCGCAACGGTTGCCGCACGGCCCTTCGAAAGTGATTTGGCAGTTTCCGTCCCGACCGCTTTTTCGAATGCCGAAAAGTGCTCGTCATCCAGGTGCGCAACGGCCTTCAGAAAACGCTGCACCCAGTTTCGCCAAAATACAAACGACAGTGGCAGTGCTACTTTGTTGCTGATGCTGGCAAGGTGCAACAGTCCCGCCGCCGAAGAGTCCGCGAAGGCCTCCGCCAATTCTGCGGAACTTGCATCCCCTGTTGCCACGTCCGACATCGCCTGGTTGGACAGATCTGTTTCGGGCTCACAAACAATGCGTCCGGATGGCGTGATAAAAAGATTCAGTTGCATGACGCGGGAATCGTGTTTCGGAAATGAATGGTGACAAATGGAATCGATTATCAGATGGATGGCAACCGGCCATTGTATCGACATCGGGCAGGTCGATTGAAGTCGGTGATCAGAAAACGACCTGAGCCAGTGGAAGATCCGTGGCTTGATGATGTTTCGAGTTACGGTTCCGCTTTCGTCGAACATCCGCTGTGCGGCGTCAGCTACTTCATCGTTGCTTTTTACCGCCCATATTTCGCCTTCACGCAAGCGGAGCGACATCCGGTAGCGTCGATGGCGTACGGCATTTCGCTACTTTTGGGGCTCACAATCTCGCTCGTCATGTATAGTCAGGGGGCCTGGTGAAATGCAGCTTCAAATGGGGTGTTTTTCTTTGCGAATGCGTTCAATGAACCCGACGCGTCAGTTTTGAAGTTGCGC
The DNA here is from genome assembly GCA_038214195.1 of Planctomycetales bacterium. Taxonomy (GTDB): domain Bacteria; phylum Planctomycetota; class Planctomycetia; order Planctomycetales; family Planctomycetaceae; genus SXXK01. The sequence goes on along the minus strand of JBBQSE010000003.1, from coordinate 61,179 downwards.
ATTTTTGACTTACGGTCGTCACCGGCAACGAAACCACCGCAAAAAATAGTAACCCGAAGCGCCAGCGAGGCAAACACTTCACGCGTACGGGCAGACGTAAATTGTGTGCCTCGCTGGCGCTTCGGGTTAATATCAGGACAGTTTGCGCAACTTCAAAAAGTGGCAGCGAGGAGGCATTTCACCAATGTTTTTAGTTGGACTGCGCCAGTTTTGATGAGTTCAATGACTGCGATTCAGCCACAGCAGTGGCGGCAGCATGTAGCCATTGGGCGCGAGCTCACGGTTCAGTATTCACACATTCGCTAACGCCCCGACTGGGGCGACAGGAACCTGCAAAAATTGCAGCTGTTGCCCCTCGGAACGTGCGATTTATTACTTGAGTCGCCGCGTCACTTTCTGGTAGTGGACGAGTCTACGAGTCCCCGGCGTAAGGAAAAGCAGAAGGACTCGTTGCCTCGTCCACTACCAACCCGAAAGACGCAAGTTATAAAACGCACGTTCTCCGGGGCTGTGATTCGCCGCGATTTCTCCCCCAAACTGGCGCTGTCCAATTAGAAGAGGCGAACGTTGGAATCTCCGCACAACTCACGATAGTCTTTCCATTCTCAATGCCATTCCGCTCCTTTCATGGAAGTACACGAGACCATGTCCACCACTGAAAACTTCAAGATCATTCCCGCCGACGCCGAACTGGAATCGCTAAAACGGAACCTGATGTTTCATCCGGCAAATCCTGCCAGCGCGAAAACCCTGTCGCACGAACAAATAGAGGGCTACAACGCAAACGGATTCATTCGGCCCGTTGACATCTACGCAGCTGATCAGATTTTGGAGATTCGTCTGTACTTCGATCGCCTGCTGGAAAAAGCGATCGCCGCAGGCGGGAACAGTTACTCGATCAGCACGGCTCACATGAAGTATGGCGGTGTTTACGACATCCTGACGAATCCGCGGATCATCGACTGTGTCGCGGACTTGTTGGGTGACGACGTGATTGCCTGGGGTTCTCACTTCTTCTGCAAAATGCCGGGTGACGGTCGCGCGGTGGCATGGCATCAGGATGCCAGCTATTGGCCGCTGACACCATCCCATGCGGTGACCGTATGGCTGGCTATTGACGACGCGGATCTTGACAACGGCTGTATGAAGTTTATCTCCGGTTCACATCATTCGGGTCATTTGACGTACCGCAAAAGCAGTCCGGAAGAACACAACGTGCTCGATCAGACAGTTCCAAACGCCGAATCTTACGGCTCGATCGTTGTGGATGATTTGAAGGCGGGACAGGCCTCGATCCATAACGACCTTCTGTTGCATGGTTCGGACGCCAACATGTCAACTCGCCGCCGTTGCGGCCTGACGCTGCGTTATGCGGCGGCTCATGTGCGAGCTGGCATGAACTGGAACGAAAAGGGCGTCGTTGTCCGTGGCAGTGATCCGAGCGGGCATTGGGCAAATCCGTCGCGGCCGACGGTGGAATAATTGGCGACGACTCAACACCACCGTCAGAGCACGTATAACGCTCGATTGCAGCTGCGGCAGCAATGAAATTCTCCGATCCGAATTCGGACCAGATCCTGATTGGTCACTCGGCTGTCGCAGCCTGAACAGAAGTCATCCTCGATTTCCGCCAGAGCGCCGCTCCCGTGGGCAATTCGCAGACGACGATAGTTTTGGATTGCGTCGCCGGGAATTACTTTTTCACACTCGGCAATTTGCGAATTCAAGACTTCAAGCGAGGTGGCCAGACCCGGTTGTTTTGCTTCCACCTCCGCTCGCACAGACTGCGCCGCCTGCCGATGGTTCTTGAGTTCCGCTTCCAGATTCTTCAGCTGTGCCTGAGTCCCGTCAATCGCTTCCATCGCCTCCAGAGCTTCTGATTCAAAGTCAGCCCGCTCAGCGCCCTGATGAGCAATCTGTCCCTTGAAGATGTCGAACTCCTTATTGGACGACGCAGCATTGAGCTGCCCTTCGAGTTTCTTCAACTCTGCTTCTTTGGTCTTGAGCCTGAGATTCAGCTCATCGGACGCTTTCCGTGTGAGTTTGATGGTTGCCTTCTTCTCCTCTATCCGTTGTTCCGCCAGAGTGATCTGCTGCTCCGACTCGGCAATCGCTTTGGGGCCATCTGCAAGAGCCGCCTCAGCTTCAGAAAGCTGCAACAGCAGACCGTGCAAATGATGCAAAGCCGTCGACAGATCCGATACCATTCGAGTTTCCTTATCCCTGAAGTCAAAACGTTGAGTTGATCTGCCGTCCGCGGGTTCAGCCAGCCGAAACGCCGGTGAAATACTCTGGTTCCGCTCCGGCTTTCCATTTGATATTGCAGCCGATGCTGGCACGCTGTTCAGCTGCGACAGGCTGGTCCGCCAGCACGGCATCTGCTGCGGCTCTCAAATCCTGTCCTGTGACAGCGACGCCATTTCCCGGTCGGCTGGAATCGAACTGCCCGCGATAAGCCAGCCCGTGATTTTTGTCGAACAGAAAAATGTCCGGCGTGCAGGCGGCACAGTAGGCTTTCGCAACGTCCTGAGTCGCATCGAACAGATATGGGAACGTGTAGCCTGCGGACTTTGCTTCTTCCTTCATCTTGTCGGGGCCATCCTGTGGATACGCAACGACATCATTGCTGCTGATCCCCACGATTGCGAGTCCTTTGGCCTGGTACTCGACGCCAAACTCCTGAAGCGTTTTACGAATATGAATCACGAAGGGACAGTGGTTGCACATGAAGACAACTAGCAGCGGTTTGCCGACAAAATCCGATCTGGAAATAATTTTTCCATCGACGTTGAGCAGGGAAAAATCAGGAGCCTGCGTTCCCAGACTCAACATAGTCGATGCTGTTTTCACCATTGAATTTTACTCTTTTTAGAACAGTTCGGGCGTCTCTTCGGTAGCCGGAAGCGTGAGAATTCGGATCGGACCAGGGCCGCAGCGGCGGGAACTCTCACCAAGTTCCGCTACTGCATCTCGTGTAACTTATGCACAAGAGCGTCGATAATGGGGCGTGGAACAAATTCCTTCAATCGTGCGGCGACATCTTCCCGCGCCATTCTTGCAATCTGTTTTATTAGAGAACTGGAAATGTGAGCATAGCGCTCGGCAGACATCAGAAAGACCGACTCAATTTCCCCGTCGAGCACTCGATTCGCCAGCGTCATTGTGAATTCCTGCTCAATGTCGGTCAGCGTGCGAACCCCCCGCAGCAGGATTCGGCTGTTGCATTGTCGCACAAAATCCACAGTCAGGCCATCAAACGTCCGCACTTCGACGTTTGACAAGTCCGTGACAGACTCCCGACACAATCGGAGCCGCTCTTCCGGTGAAAACCAAAGTGTCTTGTCCGGATTGACACCGATTGCGACCGTCACATGCTCAAAGATGCGTGAAGCTCGCCGAATGATGTCAAGGTGTCCGAGTGTGATGGGGTCGAAACTGCCAGCGTAAACGGCTGAGGACTGCGGCTGACTGGGGGACATTGATTGCACAGCTCCGGACTCGAATAGTAGATGTCTGAAGATCCGCCGTCAGAGAAAAACAGCGACGCAGGCGTACAGGTTATCACACAACACTGCCTTTCGCCTGAGGACGAGATCGTCTCGTGGAGAAAACAAGAGGATCTGTGCCATCCTCTCCAGTGCTGGCAAATTGGCAGCAAACGGCTTCCGGCAAATGCGATTGAAGCCAGCATCTTGCAAATGTAAACTGTTTCCTGTCAATGTGTTATGTGCGAATCTGGGGCCTGAAGAATGATTTGTCGCACGTTTGGGATTATTGGAACATCGTATGCAGCCCGCCTTTGTGGGCCAGTCTTTTCGTCGTTATTGACAGCTGAATCAGGAGTCGCCGATGCCAATTTTTCGCTGGGGTCAGGCATGGGATCCGTATCGCGACCTTGAACGCGAGGTGGATCGCCTGTTGCAGGGTGTCAATCTAAGTCTGCATGGCGTGCGTTTTAGTCGCAGGTTTCCTCAGGTGAACCTTCTGGAGCAGGACGATTGCTTCGTGCTGACCGCTGAGATTCCGGGAATTGATGTCAGCCAGCTCGAGGTCACGATGTCGTCTGGCTTTCTCACGATCAAAGGCACCCGATTGCCCCCGCCAGAGGCCCGCGATGACACGTTTCGGCGTCAGGAACGATTTCACGGCCCGTGGCAGCGCAAAATCCAGCTTCCCGATCGAATCAATGAAGATGGTATGCGTGCGGACTACAAGGTCGGCGTCCTGCGTGTGACTCTGCCCAAGGCTCAGTCTACGGCAGTTCGTCAGATCAAAGTGAACGAAGGCCCTTAGCAGAAGGAATTCTTTGATGAGTGAATCTCAGGATCGTAAAGGCCCGGACGCATCGTCATCAATGATCCCGATACCAGGGGATCAGGTGGCGGACAGTCCTCGGTTGCTGTTCAATCCCCCGATCGACATCTACGAAACGTCGGATGGACTGGTACTGTATGCGGACCTGCCCGGCGTGGATTCCGACGGGCTGGATCTGCAGGTTCACGACAATCGGCTGACTCTGTTTGGGCAAGTAAAAGCGGATGTCTCGGAATCATCGCACCTGTTGCATCAGGAATATCATGTAGGAGACTTTCTGCGTTCATTCATCCTGAGCGATGAAGTCGATCACGACCGCATCCAGGCGAAACTGACAAACGGTGTCCTGCGTGTGGAATTGCCCCGAGCGGCGCGCGCGAAACCGCGGCGAATTGACGTATCTGACAGCTGACGCTGGCGCGATTCCGCAATCTCAGAAACGCCCTCAGCGAGCACAGCGTTTGTCGGATGGCAGATTGATCAAATTATGACATCAAACAGCTTTCCCACTGACCTCAATGGTCCGGAATTATTCGCGTTCGTCTGCGGAAGCGAATCTCAGATCCTGTCATCGGCCTGCATGCATAGTGCCAACAATCTACTCGCGGCCGGGGTCCGGCTGCTTGACGTCGTCACCGTCGAAGATGACGGCAATTTGAACGAATTATGGCACGATCTGGCAACAACGGGCATGAGTATTCATGCGGCTGTCGCAGTATCCCTGGATCGTGATCGACCGCCGCTCGCCATGCTGCTGCATGCCATGCCGATCCATCACGGTGCTGACGAAGGTCGATTCCTTGTCACACTCTGTTCCGGATTCCGGCCTGTCTCCTCCGGGCCGGACGAGGTTGCCCGAAGTCGCACTATCCTCAACACGGCGGTGGATTCGATCATCACGATTGATAGCCAATGTGTGATCTGTGCCGTGAATCCCGCCACGGTAAAGATGTTTGGCTACTCGGCTCAGGAACTGATCGGCAGCAACATCTCCATTTTGATGCCGGAACCGTATCGGAGTGAGCACGACGAGTACGTCGCCAGCTATGTTGAAACTCGAAAGCCGAAAATCATCGGCACTGGACGCCATGTCACTGGACGTTGCAAGGATGGCACGGAATTTCCCATTCATCTGGCGGTGAGTGAATTCTGGGTTCGGGGCATACAGTATTTTACGGGAATCATCCGCGATCTGACCGAACTGGAACGCGTCCAAAAGCAACTTCTGCAATCCGAACGGCTGGCGGCGATTGGCCAAATGGTGACCGGATTGGCTCATGAAAGTCGCAATGCCCTGCAACGCGCGCAAGCCTGCCTCGACATGTTGTCACTCGATCTGCAGGAGAACAAGGAACAGCTCGACCTATCCCGTCGAGCTGCTGCTGCGCTCCAGGATCTGCATCGACTCTATGAGGAAGTGCGAAGCTACGCTGCCCCCCTTCACCTGGAGTTCCGCGAATGCAATCTGGCAACGATTTGTCACAAGGAATGGGATAACCTTGCGACAACTCGAAAAGGAAAAGAACTTCAACTCGTCGATACGGCTGAAGCTCGGTGGGTCACATGCGAAGTCGATGTGCATCGCATGGAACAGGTCATTCGCAACATTCTGGAAAACGCCATCCACGCCTGTGGCGACGCGGGAGCAATCACAATTTCCTGCAAAGAAACGACGCTCGGAGGGGGGCTCGCGCTGACGATTACGGTCAAGGACGACGGTGTGGGCATGACGAAGCAGGTTGCTGAAAAGATTTTTGAGCCCTTCTTCACGACCAAGCAAAAGGGCACAGGACTTGGCATGGCAATCGCGCAACGCATTATGATGGCACATGGCGGCACCATCACCGCATCTCCAGTTGAACCCCGAGGCTCCCAAATTGTGCTGCAGGTCCCACGAACTGCGGCCCTTCGGAATGCCGTTCGCTCTTAGGTCGGATGCCCTGCTTTTCTGGTGTGCCCGGAACAAAAGACCGTGCAAATGATCAGTCCTGCACAAAAGCGCGCCATCCCGCACACCTGATTCAGTGGGCGATATGGTTTCGATAAGGAACTGCCCCAAAAAAAAGTGGCTGTGGAAGCCCCCCAGTCACCGTGAAAAACGGGAAGTTATTGCATAAAGAGACATTTCTATGGCATCCAATGGCGCAATGAATCTGCTTGTCGTCGAAGACGACCCGGATTTTCGGGAAACCTGCACCCGCTGGATGACGCGAAAGGGCCACTTCGTCCAGGCTGCAGCGAACGGTCATGAAGCCCTCGAAGCGTGTGATCGTAAAGTGTTCGACGTCGCGATCGTGGACATGAATATGCCCGGACTGTCTGGCCTGGAAGTTCTCGAAAGAATGAAGGCGTCGCAGGTTGAAACGGAAGTGATCATCCTCACCGGCCAGGGCTCCATAGAAAGCGCGGTCAATGCGATGAAGCTTGGAGCGTCGGATTACCTGACGAAACCGTTTCCGCTGGATGAGCTTGAACAGCGATGCATGATGTCATGGGAACGCGCTCGACTGAACAAGGAAAATCGCGCGCTGCGAACCATCATCGAACGCTCCCAGCCACCTGTCAAAATCATCGGCGAATCATTCCGCATGCGGGAAGTGTTTCGGTTGATCGAACGCGTCGCTCCGACGGACAAGCCAGTTCTCATTCAGGGTGAAAGCGGTACCGGCAAGGAACTTGTCGCGCGTGCGCTTCAGCAAAAGAGTCAGCGAGCCAACCGCCCGTTCGTCACCATCAACTGCGCGGCGTTACCCGAGCAACTGGTGGAGAGCGAACTCTTCGGGCATCGCAAGGGGGCGTTCACCGGTGCCAACGAAGATCGCGCGGGACTGTTTGAGGTCGCCGACAATGGCACGCTCTTCATTGACGAGATCGGTGAACTTCCTGGCGGGCTGCAGCCGAAACTGCTGCGCGCCCTGGAGGACGGTTCGATCCGCCGCGTTGGTTCCCATCGAGAACGCAAAGTGGATGTTCGCGTGATCGCGGCGACAAACCGGGTTCTGGTGGACGAAGTCGCGGCCGGACGTTTTCGTGAAGACCTGTATTATCGCATCAACGTCATGTCGCTTGAACTGCCGCCACTGCGGAAACGCGAAGGCGATGTTCCGCAGCTGATTAAATCGATGCTCGAAAAAGGCTGGACCATAACGGACGAAGCCACGCACGCAATGGAGGCTTACAGTTGGCCCGGCAATGTTCGGCAGCTTAAGAATGCCATCGAACGCGCTCAGATTCTGGCCAACGATCATTTGATTACGATCGACGACCTGCCGTCAGAAATTGTGGAACCACGGGAGCGCCCTCAGGCTTCGCACGTTCCAATGACGAACCGGTCAAAAGAGTCCGTCGAATCATCAAACGCCAACGGCAGCCAGAATGCCGATTCACCACGGCTGGATGATCTTGAGAAGACGCACATCGTCTCAATCCTCCGACAGCAAAACGGCAACAAAGCGCGTACCGCTCGGATTCTTGGGATTCACAGACGGAAGCTGTATCGATTGCTGGAGCGATATGGAATCGCGGATGAGACACATTAGGGATTCGTCAGAAATGACCCCAGCCAGCCGGATCCCGAGGAAGCTCCGAAACGATTTCCTCGGTTCGACAAAAAGGGCGACGTGGCGCTGAAACCAGACTGAATTTGTGACGAGCGGCAGGGAGTCGGAGGAAAAGCCTTAGAACGCGCGCGAAATATTTCCGGCTCCATCATCGGCATATGGCAGCCACAGCAATGCGACACGATCAACGGCCGTGTCGGTCTTGCGAGGTGAAATCTCCATGCTTTCGAACTTCATCAGATCTGTGTCGAGTTGATCGGAAATCTGCTGCACTTCTGCTTCGACGGTCGTATTTAGTTCTTCGCGTTCATGGAGCAGCGCTGCATATTGTTCTTCCGCCGCGCGGATGTCGCCGGCTTCCGATGCGACGGCTGACGCCGACCGAATCACTGTTCCAGCGCGTGAAATGTTTGTCGCACTGCCGATCTTACGGCCAAACAACGCCCCTAAAATTGTGGTCCCAAAACTGACCGCCGTGGAAAGGGTCTTCGATGATTTCTGGGACTTTTCTTTTTCGATTTTTTGTTCCGCCCGCCGGATCTTGTCTTCCATTGTCGAAAACTTCGAAGCGTACTTGCGTCGAAGTTTTTCGATCAGTCGATCACGTTCTTCTCTCGCGTCAAGTCGAAGGCGAATACGAAAATCGGATTCAGACTCCCCCGGCTGAGAGGTCTTCTTAAGTTCCTCGCAAGTGAATACGGACAGCTTCCGATCCCGATAGAGATGATTCTTCAGAGCCGTCGTCCAGCTCGTGTAAGATTTTTTCTGAGCCAGCTCAGCTGGAAGATCGCGGTAGTTGGCTTCCGGAAATTCTGTTTCGGTCAAAATCTGAGGAAGATCGGATTCATCCCATTCGTCGCATTCGATCCAGGGATCAGCTGGCATGGAATCGGCGGCAAGTCGAATGAGCGTCACGCGGTCCCAGTTATCGATATCATTCTTGGCGTCGATGAAATGTACCCGTGACTGGCCCAGTAGCGATGGCCGATACAAAACACGTTTCACATGCATGCTGACGGGAAGAAAGTACTCTGGAATTCCGGGTGGCAGCACGGGGCGCGTTGGCTGGGTCGGCAATTCTGCCAGAGGGGCGGCAAATCGCTGAGCGTCCACGGCGGCCGTCGCAGCGGCGGCGGCCGCAACTGCGGGACTCGCCTGTTTGAGCGGAGCCATCAGAACTTCAATTTGCTGACGACTCACGGGGCCTCGAAGATAGGACAGCGCCCATCGGCTTCGAAAGACTGTCGGCGCGTCTTCGTGTACGTTGTTCATCAGAAAGACGCGACTTCCCAGGCCAGCCAGGGTTTGTTCCATTGCCTGACGATTGAAGGTTGAGCCTGCTGAATTCGCCGCCCCTTCGAGTCCTTCCAGCACCCGCATTTTGTCGCGTTCCGTTTGCAGGCGACCGAGGAACCACGTGCCGCAATTCGACAATCCCTTGTAGTCGAGATCGACGGGATTCTGAGTTGCCAGGACACAGCCGAGTCCAAACGCGCGGGCCTGTTTCAGCAGCGTCAGCATCGGCTGCTTGGATGGCGGATTGGCCGTTGGTGGAAAATAGCCGAACACTTCGTCCATATAGAGGATCGCGCGGAGGCTGGACGTGCCGGTTTGGTTGCGCATCCATGAAACCATTTCGTTCAGCAGGATTGTGACGAAGAACATGCGTTCCTGGTCGGACAAATGTGCGATCGAAACGATGGCCAGACGCGGCTTGCCCTCGGGCGTATACAACAACTTCTGAATGTCGAGTGGTTCGCCTTCCAGCCATGCCGCAAAACTCGGCGAAGCCAGAAGATTGTTAAGCGTCATGGCCAGCTTGAAACGATCTCCCTGAGGATAGAACGATTCCAGATCGAGGAAGCCAACCTTGTTAAACGACGGTGCCTGGATCGATCGGATCAATGTCCCCATATCGATGTTCTGGCCGTTGCGCCAGAACGAGTCGAAGATGGTGGAAAGCAGAATATGCTCGCGGCTGGCAATCGGATCTGCGTCAATCTGCAGTAGCGCCAGCAATCCGGAGACAGCGGACAGAATGCGAGCCCGATACGCTTCCGAGTCACCAAGTACTTGAGGGTTCGGTTTGTCAAAGGACTTTAGAACCGTGATCTGCCGACCTGCATTGCTGGCCGGAGTGTAAATCGCCACTTCGGCTGCGTCGCGAAATTTCTGGATGCGTTCGCCTGATTGGCCCCATTCCGCAAGGCCATCTCGCCACCGCGTTGCAGTTTTGCCTGCATATTCCGCCGTCGTCATTCCATTTCGAGCGGCCTCCTGAGCGTCCACCCACGGCTCAAAGTCCCCAGCCTGCAATTTGGGAAACGTCAGCATCAAGTTGCTGAGGTCGCCCTTTGGATCGATGCAGATCGCGGGAATGCCGTCGATCGCCGCTTCCTCCAGAAGTGCCAGACACAACCCCGTTTTGCCGCTGCCGGTCATGCCGACACAGACGGCGTGTGTTGTCAGGTCCTTGGAGTCGTACATTACCAGCTCATCGGGCGATGTGGTTCCCGATTTCAGATCGTGGGTTTTTCCGAGGTAAAATTGGCCTAGCTTTTCGTAGTCAGTCATGAGTTGTGTTTTGTGATCTGAGGATGTCAAATTTGAGAGTGAAGAATGGCCAATCGCCAGTGAGCCTGAACTTTGGCCAATCCAGATGGATTCGACAACGCCGGTCCTGCGATTTCGCTGCGCAACAGGGTGGTCATTCTTGACATGCAGAGGTAAGTTTGCCACCATCCCCGATTCTCATCGCAAACTGCTGCACATTTGTCGACTGATTGTGGTTCTAAGAGCGATCGTTGGCGGATGTTTTTGCGGAATCAGATTGCGAAGAATTCTGTACCGGGTTTTGGACAACGAATTGGTCTGGAAGAAGTGTCATGGCCGTACCAAAGAGAAGGCAGTCAAAGAGTCGTTCGCGCAAGCGTAACAGCCACAATACCATCAAACCTCGTCAGCTCGCCAAATGCACTCAATGCAGCACAATGGCACCGACGCACGTAATCTGCCCAACCTGCGGCTACTATCAAGGCCGCACGATGGTTGAGGACACCGAGGAATAAACTTAATGCGGATCGCCCTGGATGCGATGGGTGGTGACTTTGCGCCTGGCGTCAATGTCGTCGGTGCAATGGAGGCTGTCGAGCGAATCCCAAAACTGGAAGTCCTCCTTGTTGGAGATCGCGCTCGTCTTGACGACGAGGTCGCAAAAGCTGGACCGCTGCCGCCGTCGATTCGGATTGTTGAATCCGTCGGCGTGATCGGGATGGAAGAAAAGCCGACAACTGCGCTGCGTGAAAAACCCAACTGTTCGATTGCCCGTTGCTGGCAACTCATGGCTGCAGGCGATGCCGATGCGGTCGTGAGCGCGGGCAACACGGGAGCGGTTGTCGCTGCAGGCTTACGGACGCGACTGTTTCTGAAGGGCGTCAAGCGTCCCGGAATCGCCGTCCGAATGCCGACCGCAAAGGGGTCTTGCGTACTCATCGATGTCGGAGCCAATCCGGCGGCCCGAGCTGAGCACTTAACGCAATATGGAGTCATGGGTTCCGTTTATGCGCGGGAATTGCTGGGAGCCAAGCAACCGCGGGTAGGCCTGATGAATATTGGCAGCGAAGAAGGCAAAGGCACCGATCTGTATCGCGAGACGCACGCCCTGCTGGTCAATTCTGCGATCAAAGAACAATACATCGGCAACGTCGAAGGGCGTGACGTGTTTCACGGCGACGTCGATGTCATCATCTGCGAAGGCTTTGTCGGCAATGTCGTGCTGAAAGTCAGTGAAGGCATGGCGGAGTTTGTGCTCAAAACCGTGGGCGGCGCGTTAATGAAAGCGTTGACCACCGAGCGGGACCATGCGTTGCAGGCGCTGACAAAACTGACCGAACAATTTCATTACCAGGAGTCGGGGGGAGCCCCGTTGCTGGGGATCGATGGAATTTGCATCATCTGCCACGGTTCCAGTGACCATAAATCTATTCGCAACGCGCTAAAAATGGCGACTGAAATTGACAAGCACCATATCAACGCCCAGATCACGGAACTGTTGAGTCAGTCACAGACTTCGTAGCGTCGCCCGAACGGTGAAATTATGTCCAAAATCGCATTGTTCTTCCCCGGCCAGGGGGCACAGCATGTCGGCATGGGTCGCAAGCTGGCCGCGCAGTATCCTCAAGCACGTGAGCTGTACGACCGAGCCAAACCAATCCTTGGATTCGATCTTGCGAAGGTCTGCTTTGAAGGGCCGGCTGAGGAACTGGATTCGACCGTCATCAGTCAACCCGCATTGTTCGTGACAAGTCTGGCAGCGCTCGAAAAGCTGCGTGCCGATTCACCGGAGATTGTGCTGGGATGTGAAATCGCGGCCGGGCTGAGTCTGGGCGAATACACGGCGCTGGTCTTTGCCAGCGCGATGTCATTCGAAGATGGTCTCCGTGTCGTGAAACGCCGCGGTGAAGCGATGCAGGCCGCCGCCGATGCCACGCCGTCGGGCATGGTCAGCATTTTGTTGCTGGATCGCCCGCAGGTTGAACAGATTTGCGCCGAAGCATCAGCTCATGGATCAATCCAGATCGCCAACTTTCTGTGTCCCGGAAATCTCGTCGTGAGTGGAGACAACGCCGCTTGTGAACGAGCCGCTGAGTTGGCGGCCGCAGCCGGAGGCAAAGCGATCCCACTGGCCGTCGCTGGCGCATTTCATACCAGCATTATGTGTCCAGCGGATGAAGCCCTCGCCGCAGTGTTGGCGGAAGTGGAAATCCGTTCGCCGGAGATTCCCGTGGTTTCCAACGTTGATGCGCAGACACATTCAGATCCGGAAGAAATTCGACAGCTGCTCATTCGTCAGGTTGTGAATCCCGTCCGCTGGGAAGACTCTATCAACCTCATGCTGCGTGAAGGCTGCACAGACTTCTACGAAGTTGGCCCCGGCAAAGTCCTCAAAGGGCTACTCAAGCGAATCAGCCGCAAAACGGCCTGTACGACGATTAACGACTCGTTTGATGAAACGGGTGGAATGTAGTTCGAAAGCGTTCAATAAACGAGTTTGACGTAAGACAGGCCGAACGCCCTGTAGAAGCCCGGCTTTTTCGAAAAGCCGGGCTTCTGTCCGCGAATCTCGCTCGGCTCGTTAAATTCCTCAAATTCGGACCTTTCTTGACGCAGGCCATCGAAAGGCTTACCCTGAAGTAATGAATTTGCGACAATTTGTCGCGGTCTGGCCGCTTTTGTGACGGAAGATTTTGGTGCGAAGCAATTTCGCACCAATTAGTGGTCGCCACGCTGGTCGATGTAAATAGTTGAAATCCCACCTTTGAACTTTCCGGCTCTCCTCGAGCCGCCTGTGTTTTTCCGGTTCCCTCGCCTCTTGGCCGGAGTTTGCCATGCTGACAATTCTTGGACAGCCCACACGTTACTGTGACGGGATCTCTCGGCGCAGCTTCATGAAGATCGGCGGCCTTTCAATGGGTGCCGCTGGTGGTGTCAATCTTGCCAGCATGCTGCGTGCTGAGGCGACGCTCGGCAATGCGAACGCGGGCTCGCAAAAATCTGTGATCAACATTTTCCTTGGCGGTGGTCCGCCCCATCAGGATATGTGGGAGATCAAGACCGACGCCCCGAGTGAGATTCGCGGTGAGTTCAGTCCGATCGACACGGCAGTGCCCGGCATCCAGATCGGGGAATGCTTTCCAAAACTGGCGGCCATCATGGACCGGCTGGTTGTTGTCCGGTCAGTCGTTGGTTGCTCCGGAGCGCACGATGCGTTTCAGTGCCTGACAGGCTGGGATCGGCGCAGCATCGAAGCCATTGGCGGTCGCCCGGCGATCGGTTCGGTCCTTTCCAAAATCTACGGTCCAACGGACCCCGGGATTCCACCTGCGGTCGCGCTGGCAGAAAAGACTTCACATGGACCGTGGTCCGAACCTGGACCGCCGGGTTATCTGGGTTCAGCCTTTCAGCCGTTCCGTCCGAATGGAAATGGCATGGACGATCTGACGCTGAATGGCGTTTCACTCGACCGGCTCGAAGATCGCAGATCGCTGCTCAAGGGACTGGATCAACTCAAACGCACGGCCGATGCGACAGGCTCGATGAAAGGCATGGATTCATTCACTGAAGCGGCCTTTGGCGTGCTCACCTCCAGCCGTCTGGCCGAAGCGCTCGATATCAGCAAAGAGCCGCAGGAGGTTCGAGAGCGCTACGGCGACGGCAAGCCGTACAAGTATCAATACGACGGAGCGCCGACATGTAACGAACACATTCTGCTGGCCCGACGGCTGGTTGAAGCGGGCGTTCGTTCAGTCACATTGTCATTTGGTCGGTGGGACAGTCACGGGCAGAACTTTGATCTCGTCCGCGATCACGGCGGCAAGCTGGATCAGGCCGTGAGCGCTCTTGTACTGGATCTTGAAGAACGCGGAATGCTCAACGATGTGACGATCCTCGTTTGGGGCGAATTCGGTCGCACACCCCGGATCAATGCCAATGCCGGACGCGACCACTGGCCGCAGGTTAGCTGTGCTCTGATGGCGGGCGGTGGAATGAGAACCGGGCAGGCAATCGGCGCGACCAATCGACTTGGTGAATATGCCGTTGTACGCCCGGTCAACATGCAGGAGATCATTGGAACCGCGTACCACAATCTCGGCATCGATGTCATGAGCACCGCGATTCCCGATCCGACAGGTCGCCCGCAGTTCCTCGTCGATATTCGCGAGCCCATGCGAGAACTGGTGTGAGCCGACCTGCGACTTAAGATTAGAAATCTTAAATCGAAAATCTCAAATCGAAAATCTCGCAGCCACCATCAGCACGTTTTCGCTTCACGGACTTTGGAACTCATCCAGAAAACCATTTCCGGCGCGTCTTCGGGGAAACTGTTCAGCATCAGACGGACCAATCGACGGTCGTCGTCGTGAATGGGAACGGCCAATCCCCGCGAATCCTGAAAGCTGTGCCGCAGTCCCGCAAGAATCAGCACCCACGTTCGGCTTCGATGACTCAAGCCTGACTGATCAACTCGGTCACGAAGGAATTCCTGTGCTCGCGGTTTGTCGAATGCGAAATCCCAAAGATTGAACTGACCCATGAATGGGCAGCACAGCAAATCCGTCCAGCGTTCAGTAGATTTCCGCAGCTGATCGATGGCCAGCAGATCTCCGGGCAGCATCCCGCCATCGGCCAAAACCACGCCCAGCGCTTTGTGGCGGACGGCCAGATGTCCCAGATACACATTCCGGGCCACAGGACGAATGCGGTCAATGCCGTTGTTCGTATCGCGAGCGAGCAGCAACACAGTCCAGATGCGAGCAACCATTTCGTTGATGAGAATCTGTTCGGCAATGCCGCGGGTGTCCGGACGATTGGTGGCAAGTCCCATCAGGTGCCGCGGGTCGCCGACCGGTACGCCATGCTCAAGATCATTCAGATCCCGCATCCAGCGGTTGAATCGATTGCGACTAAGAATGTAGTAGTCGCCAACGGTCTCGGTGGAGACCTCGCCAGACTGTTCAATAAACAATTGTCCGTGTGCAGCCATGAGAGCCGCGACTTCGGTGAGGTAAGCAAGTTTCACTTTGAATCCAGGCAGGAAAGAATTGATGTGTCATCCAGAAAGTGAATCATCCAGTTGCAGTCTCTTGCCTGTACACAAAAGCAAAATGAATACCTTTCTTCCGACATGGTCTCGATTTGTGAGCTATGAGTCCCCCCTGAGGATTCTCACACCGCAGCACTTGTTCATATGAAACCGGGCATTTTTAGCGACGGCGGGATTTTCGCCGGAGCGAACAAACAAACGCTGGCAGCGCGCCGTTGCATGGTCGGCAGTGGCGTTTGCTCCACCTGATGTTGTGAAAAAGCAACATTCCGCTGCACTGATCATTTTGCTATCGGTGATCGACATCCTGATTGATCCCACCCTGATCATGAAAGGGATGGGCTCAAAGCGGTCCGGTTGATTCGGTCTTTGAAAGAACAGAGTCTCAGACTCCGCCGTGTCCATCGATGCCTTGCCATTAACGGCAGCGACAATGTTACCTCCTCACTGTCAGGACAGGATCGGCACACGAGAGTGGTGCCTGTGTTCAAGCATAAAACCGGGAGCTCTATGGCTGGCCTGTGTTTCTCTTCGCACGGACGCTCAATACAAACCGGTCTCCCCATCCGCCCTCCGCGGAAGGACGAAGTAGTTGGCTAAACTTTCTTCGTAAACAACGTGCATTCTCTATTCCAGCCTCATCAGCAGAATTTGTGGGTAGATTCGGGCTCGGGAAACTTTCCGCGCTGATGAAACAGAGCGATTTGGATGGTTTCAAGCTCCTTGAAGCCTTACGCCTTTCTCATGGTCAGTTTGGCTTTGTTGTTGCAGCCCTCGACAGCGCCTGAAGAAAGCCCCTTTGATGCGAACCCGTTCAGCAACAGTGGTTCATGTTTCAGCAGTATCTTCTACTTCCTGCCAGTTCATCTGCTTCGCCCATGTGGCAAGGAACAGTCGATACGAATTCGTCTGCTGATTCTTGCCAGTGGCCCAGATCACGCGTTCCATCACGCTACTACATTGCGGACAATTGACCAGTCGCATGGCTTACGCCAGCAAGACAGGAATCGCCCACAAAAGCACATCTTCAATTCGCCGGACAAGTCTGACGATCATACTCCGGACGCTGTTTGTTTTGCAGCTCGAACAGATTGGTTTAGAATTCTTCCGAGGCTGAACGTCAAACTCGATCTCGGGAGCCGTTTTGTTTTTGCTCCATCTGGCTTCGCCTTAGACAAAGGACTTGTGTTTCTCAACCGCGTTCAGGATAGACTTGAGTTGCATTCTGGCGTGCCTTTTTTTCGAAAACAGTGTCGTCAGATAACACCAGTTTACGGATCACACCTCAGAATGCTCATTGTTTTGTATTGCCCAATTGCCATGGGAGCAACACCCTTCCATCAAACGTTACAGCGTATCTGCCAGACGATTTCCGGGTGTTTTGCTTACTTTTTAATGCGTTAATGCAATGCGTTTCCGCCGAACAGGCTGCGACTGACCGCTACTTTCTCGCTGGCAACGGTCGCGATCAATTGCGCCAATTGGCGACCCTGGCGCTCATCTGGTTTCCAGATGACTCGTTTGCCAGCCGACTCGAACAGACGTCGGCCGTCTGATTCGATCGAGCCAAACGGATCATACCTCCATATTCAATGGGCTTCATCGGCGATTGGCGTACGGGCTAGACGGAAGCCGATGTAGTTGTCGCGGTCGTTGGGGCAGCGGCTGCCGCGCGTCGCCGCTCGGCAACTTCGAGCATCGCTAAACCATGACCCCCCACGAAGCACTCGTGTGCCATGCGGCATTGTCTTTTCCCATGGATCGACGGCCACATCGAGCGTCAAACGGGCATATGCGTCTGATGCAAAACCGTCGTCACACCACTCCCAAACGTTGCCATGCATGTCGTACAGCCCGAATCCGTTGGCTGGATACGTGCCAACGGTATGTGGACGATTAAGGAACGGTCCCGGTTCGTCGATGCCATACGGTTCATTGCCGTCGAAATTGGCCTGAACTCCGTTGGCCATGTTACCAAAATGAAACGGCATCGTTGAGCCAGCCCGACATGCGTACTCCCACTCGGCCTCGGTCGGCAGACGATAGCCGTTGCCACCGAGGCACTTGACAAGGGCCGAACGGACACAGCCATCTGCATCGCGTTCGAGCGATTCGAGCAGGTAAAACGGCAACAATTCCTCCGCCTGGCTGAGAGCATTGGCGAACTCAAGGACATCGAACCACGTGACCATTTCAACTGGGAATCGCTCCGGCTCAAGTCCCTGAATGCGAGCGGCACCACCGCCGGTTGGCGCGAAGTAGCTTGGATTCCGCCCCAATAGACTGAAGAACTCTTCCTGCGTGACGGGCGTTACGCTAAGCCAAAACGGACGGCTGATGCGTACACAGCGCTGTGGTCCCTCATTGCTGGATCGTCCAATCTCGGTTTGTGGAGAACCCAAGTGGAATTCTCCATCCGGAATCGAGACGAATTTCGGACATCCCATTTGAACGCAAACGAGAGTGGTCGATGAGCGTTTCGGAAGCACGGGGTTGGAACCGCATCGTTCGGCTGCCACCTGTCCAGGGCGCAAGATGGCGAAATCCGGAGATGCTGCCTCCTGTAAAATCTCGCCTTCCGCAGGAGACTGAGTCTCCATGTTTTTCGGGGTGGCTGGTAACAGGAAGGTGCTTGTGAATGGTGCCGCGACGATCGGCAGCTCAGACTCCCGAAGGCACTCGTCCAGCGCTGCAACGACTTCGGCCATGGTGTCGAAGCGATCTTCGCGCCGCTTCGCCACCATGCGAGCGAACAGTTTATCGACGCGCGCCGTCGCCGCCGAACAAGCATCGACCAGTGACGGGATGGGTTGTCGCCACATGGCTTCAAGATCCTGATTCTGCAGGAACGGCAGTCGGCCCGTCAACAGACGAAAGAGGACAACGCCGAGACTATAGACGTCGGCCCTTCCATCGACCGATTTAGCGTCCCGGCCCTGCTCTGGTGCCATGTATGCACGGGTTCCCATGCCAGTTCCGGTTCTTGTCAAATGAGGCAGTTCCAGCGTTGCGTCGTCCAGCAAACCGACAAGACCAAAATCCGAGATTTTGATGCGTCCGTCACGGTCCAGCAGCAGATTTTCTGGTTTCACATCCCGATGTACCAATCCCTGCTGATGCGCGTGGTCCAAGCCGAGTGCAGCATCGCGAATCATCCGCAGGCCATCGGCGATAGTCGGTGACGCATGGGAATTCAACCATTTTCCGAGATCGCCGTCTTTCAAGTACTCCAGGACAAGGAACATCATGCCTTTGTCCTCGCGGGCGTCGTGAATCAGCACAATGTTTTCATGTTGCAATCGGGCTGAGGCGTACATTTCCCTCCGAAACCTGTCGCGAGTCACAGGATCTCTCACCCAGTCTCGTTTGAGAATCTTCAGGACTCGGCGGCACATCAGCCGACGATGTTTGGCGAGAAAGACGTCTCCAAATGTGCCGCTGCCCAGAAGTTTTTGGACGACGTAGTCGCCGTTGGACAGCACCAAATGGTGAAAGTCGTCTTCCCGCAATCGATCCTTTTGATACCTCGTCAATCGACCATCCCGCACCAGAATCCCCAAGAGTTGTTCGCCTGACTGCGGCCGTCCTTTGACCGGCAGTTTCTCCATGTATTCATAGACCTGTTGCTCAGTCAACAATCCACTCTGGACCAGGCGTTGGACGATCAATTCGAGCGGCATCAGCATCGACGACACTTCTTTCAACGTTGTTTTTCCGCCGACAGCAGACGAATTAAGATCGCCCGGCACGTGGCTCCAATCTCAATATAGCGGGCGAGGATCGTTTTGGGTAACAAAAACTTATAACCGCAATCGGGTAGCTGGCGTTGCTTGCCAGTGCCTGACATTCGACATGACTGCAACCCTCTGAGGGAATTGGTCGATCGATCGGGAATTGGCCCCTGGTCGGTCGATGCAACTACGTCGCACGGGGTCGCTGCATTTTAGTGAACTGATGTTTGGATTGCTTGCAAAATTCAATAATCGCTGTATCGTCATGTCGCCAGCTCGATTCCGTAATGCATGCGTCAGAAAACGCTTATTCCGTCACTACCCCGTCGCACAGCCAGGAAGATTGCACACATGCCTCTGCCCGTGGGAATTGATTTGGGAACAGTCAACTCAGTTGTTTCGGTGTACCGGCGCGGACGTGCCGAGACACTGCGAGTCGATGGTGCCAGCACAATGCCCTCGGTCGTGTGCTTCAAGGATGCTAATACGACCCTTGTGGGCAGCAAGGCGCTCCAGATGGCGATGATCCGTCCGGAGCAGACGATTCTCTCAGTGAAGCGACACATGGGGAATCCGAAGTGGTCATGTTCGGCGAACAGCAAGACATATTCGGCGGTCGATATCTCCGCGATGATTCTGAGGAAGCTTTGTTCGGGACATGAAGCGACCTTGGGTGGTCCTCCGACCGATGTCGTCATCACCGTGCCGGCGTACTTTACGGACGAGCAACGGAAAGACACCATTGCTGCGGGCGAACTGGCGGGACTGAACGTCCTGAGGCTGCTTCCCGAGCCGACGTCAGCAGCAATTGCGATTGGCCTCGATAAAGGGCGCGACCAAACGATTCTGGTCTATGACTTGGGTGGCGGCACGTTTGACGTGTCGATCTTAAGGGTCGAAAAGAATAAGTTTACGGTTCAGGCGGTTAACGGAAACCACGACTTGGGGGGTAACGACTTTGACGTGGCCCTCCGCGACTATGCTCTGGAACAGTTTGCGAAGACAACCGGCATCGCTCTGCGCAAGGAAGACAGTCGCGATCCACTGGTCCGCCAGGCGCTACAGGTGCTCACTACGGCATGCGAACGGGTGAAGACCGAACTGTCAGAGGCGGAGGATGCGTATCTCGATCTGCCGAATTTTTTCCGTGGACAACACCTCGAATCGAAAATCAGTCGCCGCATCTTCGAGGGCTTAATTAAGCAGTTTATTTATGACACCAAAGACTTGGTGTTGAAAACGATTTCCGAGGCGAAGCTGGATGTCGATGATATCGACCGTCTGGTGCTCGTTGGCGGATCGACCAAGATTCCACTCGTGGCACGCGTTCTGGCGGACACTGTGAAGGAGCCTTACATCGCGGATAATGTTGATCTGGCTGTTTCACACGGCGCGGCAATCATGGCCGCGAACCTGTACGTGCCGGACGAATTCGTTGGCAGCGAAGCCGACTATTCGCCGGTCGAAATCGACGTGACAGATGTGGTCGCGCACCCAATCTCGGTTGCTATGAACGATGGAAACCGCCTGGCCTGCACGACGATCATTGCGAAGAACTCTCCGCTGCCAGCAACGGGCATGACGCTGGGTGCTGCCTCTCCCTATCAGCGTGAAGGGATTCTCCCAATCTTTCGCGGCGGCAATAATGACCCTTCAGGAAATCAGTACCTGGGCGAATTGTGTCTGACGTTCGACTCCAGCTCCGAACCAACATTCCTGCGGTTTGAAATGACACTGGATGTCAATGGTGTGCTGCAAGTCGAAGGAGCGACAATCGACCTCGATGGGCAGAGCCCTGAACGACTGCTGTGGGTCGATCCACAGATGCTGAAAGTGCGTCGGAGGATCCGCGCTGAGATTCGTCTGATGCAGTGATTCGTTTTCTCCACATCTAAATGTCTGACGCCGAACTGACGCCCCAAGAGGACTAAACATCATGAGCGCTGGTGATCTGGTCGAAAAGAACTCGCCATACGTCCTGGGAATTGACCTCGGGACTTCGACGTCGATCGTTTCGGTCTACCGTCGTGGGCGGCCGGAAGTTTTTGAAGTGTTTGGACAGCGGATCATTCCGTCGGTCGTCCACTATCGGAAAGAGGCTGAGCCGCTGATTGGCGTTCAGGCCAAGCGTCGGGCCTTGATCGATCCCGAGAGCACCGTTGTCTCAATCAAGCGGAGCATGGGTGATCCGGAGTATCGCCGTGAAATTAATAGCCAGCCCGTTAAGCCGGAAGATGTATCTGCGCTGATCCTCGAGTACCTTAAAAACGGTGCTCAGGAACAGGGAACGCTCAACGGAACGGTCAAGTACGCGATCGTAACGATCCCGGCGAATTTCAACAACAATCAACGCGAAGCGACTTTGCAGGCTGGTCGGGCGGCGGGGCTTGAAATCCTGCGACTGGTTGAAGAACCGGTGGCGGCGGCCATCGCTTACGGATTTGGTCATGATCGCGATCAAACGATCATGGTATACGATTTGGGGGGCGGCACGTTCGATGTGTGCATTCTCAAGGTGGAGGCAACGGCTGGCGGAATCCCTTCATTTGCGGTACTGGGCAAGGCGGGCGTGCCGGAACTGGGAGGAGACGATTTTGATCACGCGCTGATGAAACTGCTCGCTGCGGCGATCGTGAAGGATGGCGGGCCTGACGTGCTCGACCTGAAAAAGGATCAGGGGATCAGCAAGAAAAAACTCCGCGACGCCCAGCAGGTGCTTAAGGAAAAGGCTGAGGAAGCGAAGATTGAACTCTCGGAGGCGGAGAGCGCGGCGATCGATATTGCCAACTTCATCAAGGACGAAAGCGGTCGCGAATTCCATCTGTCGATCGAGATCACGCGGGCCGAGTTCGAGGCAGCGATCCAGTCGCTTGTCGATAAGAGTCGCGAGTGCATCGGGCAGGCGCTGACAGAAGCCAAAGTGACAGCAGACGACGTCGATCGCATCATCCTCGTCGGCGGCTCGACCCGTTCGCCCTGCATCCGCCGACTCGTGACTGAGATGTTTGGCAAGGAACCGTATGGAGACATTGATCCGGGCACTGCCGTCTCGCAGGGTGCCGCGATCCTCGGTGCGACATTCGAGTTGCCAGGAGAGAAGCCAGCGGAGGATCAGGTCGAGGCCATCGCCGAGACAAATACGACCAGTCACTTTCTCGGCATCGAAACTCAGGGTCAGAGGTTTAGCGCAATTCTCGAAAAGGGCCGCGAGATTCCCTGCGAGAACACCAAACCCTATGCGACAAGTCAGGACAACCAGCCAGAAATCCGCATCACCGTTTTCCAGTTCCCGGCGGCTACTGATGTCGTCGACATGAACATCCCGGGGAGTGCCTGCCTCGGAGAGTTTCATCTCGGACCGCTTCCTCCCTCACCCAAAGGAGGGGTACAGGTCGATGTCAAGTTTTCAATCGACAGTAGTGGCATACTTAAAGTCTCGGCCAACAGTTCGGGTGCCGGTGGCCAACTGAGTCATGAACTGGAAGTCCGCGTGACATGATTCGTGTCGTGACGCATTGTCGTGGTTGTGGCGTTTTACATGTCACACAGGTTCCCGATCTTTCAATCTCCAAGTCCGGAAAGGTGTTCATGTCTACTGATCCAAAAGACACCACGGTCGATGCCACTCCCGAAGACACTGGTCCTCCAACGTCCGTCGATGGTCCCGGGAATACTTGCGCGAAGAACCCACCTCCCATTGGCTCGTCAGACGCAAATGAATCCGGCGCAGATTGGCCGCCCGCAGATTTGGCTGACGATATGCCGACTAATCCCGAGGATCAAGTCGAAGTGGAGGAGACCGACGATGGCGAGGCGGAGGAATTGAACACACTTGCGGAGTTCTGTGCCGGTACGGATGCCATCGCGCCAACCTCGTCCGAAGGTACTGCCACGGCGGATAAGCCAATCGTTGAGTCTGGCCCTGACAAGTCCGCGATGCCGTTACCAGCGATTGATGCGGAAACGGTCCTGGCAGAACTTAACCAGTGCCGTAGACGATTAGTCGATGGGTTGTTTTCGGCGCGGGAGGCGGCCGTGGAAGTGGTTGCGCAAGCGTATGCCGCGCTGTGGCAACAGTCTCTCGCCGCTGGTTTGCCATCGACAGACGATGGCGAAAAGCTGCTCGCTGCGGTGCTCGAACGACATCAGCGAGTTGTTGATGAGGACCGTGCGGAGATGGAGCGAACTACGCGGTTGGCAGAAGGACAGATCGAGGTCAATGCTCGCCTGTGTTCGGCGCTCGACACCCTTGTGGGAGATCTTGCGGCGTTGGTTCAGGGACTCGACGATAATTCCGCTGAGTTCACTCCGGATGAAGAATCGCTGCAAGTTGCCATTGCGAACCACAGGAAGGGACTGGAAATCATCCAGCGGATGTTTGGTCGTGCCAGGGATCGCCGCAAGGACCTGTCCAGTGGTCGCCCCAGTGCCACGATTGAGTCGTTCGGTGAGGCGACTGCGCCAGGCGATGCGGGGCAACTCAGCGACTTTGTAAAAGCAATTTGGGATCGTTTGCAGGTCAGCCGAGAGTCTCGCGATCAGGCGATCCTGGCATGGCGTGATTTTTCAGAGACCTGCCGCAAGGGAGTCGGCGCATTGGCCAAGGCACTACTGCCCGCCATTGACGGTGTGGACAGTGGGCTGGCGGGCGAAGCGACGGCTCGCACACAGTGGCTGACGGTCGAAGGACAGTCTGCGGACAGGCTGTCGCTCGTCGAACGATGTTTCTCCAGTTACGCAAGGCTGAACGAGCGAGTCGATCGGTTCCTGGACGAGGCTGGCTTGGAAGCGCGTACGGTGGTGCCGGGGGTGTCGTTCGACCCCGAGACAATGGAGCCGGTTGGCACGGTTGAGCGGCCCGATCTCCCGAACGACGCTGTGGCGTCAGTTGCCCGTCGCGGCTTCGCTCTGGCAGGTGAAACTCTGCGACCAGTGGCGGTCGAAGTCGTGCGGAACGGTTGACATCTGGACAAATTCACCGGCGGTTTTGGTGACTGGCGAGGGAACGCTCTGTGATTCTTGATTCCTCGACCAGCAACGGACGATACCATGCCTGACAACAATCTCAAGCCGGTACTTGGCATTGACCTGGGAACAACTTTTTCCTGCGCTGCACACTGGGCCGATACACGGCCCGAGGTGTATCGGCTCAAAGACGGTCGTGAAACCATTCCCTCGATCGTCTACATCCAGGACGGCGGCACGCCACTCGTCGGAAAGTACGCTCGGCAACGCCTTGTCATTGATCCCGAAAACGGTGTGGCAAATATCAAACGCTTCATGGGAGACGATAGCAAGACCGTCACCTTGCGAGGGAAATCTTACACGCCGGTGGATATCTCGGCATTGATCCTCGAACGCATCAAAGCGGACATCCAAAGCATGTTTCCCTCAACCGCTGGCTTTGAAATAGCCGGTGTTGTAGTGACCCATCCCCAGTATTTCAAATTTCCGCAGATTGCGAGGACGCTGCAGGCCGCTGAACAGGCCGGATTGCCGATCATCCGCCTGCTGTCTGAGCCGGTTGCGGCGGCGCTGGACTACGGTCTGAAGGAATATCAGGGCCTGGAACGTGAGTGCCGCGAAAAGATTCTGGTTTTTGATCTGGGAGGTGGCACGTTTGATGTAACCGTGCTGGAGGTCATCAACACGTTGAATAATTTGACGTTTAAGGTGCTGGGCGTTGGGGGCGACGACATGCTGGGTGGTACGAATTTCGACGACGCACTGCAGGAATGGTGTCTCAGGCAGCAGGGAATCGACCTGAACGCAGTCGATCCATCCACCCGCGACCGAGCCATCATGAAGCTCAATGAACAGTGTATTGTCGCGAAGGAAGAGTTGTCGGCGATGGAGGAAACATTCATCGCTGTCCCCAACATCCTGCCTGGCCAGCATATCGACGCCGCCGTGACACGGAAGACGTTTGAGGTGGACGTTATTGGTCGTTACTGCGACCGCATCCGAGCAATCGTTGCGGACACCATCGCTCGAGCCAACCTGCGTTCGGGTGAAATGAATAGAACCATATTGATCGGCGGATCCAGCCGGATTCCGATCATGCGAAAAATCGTTCAGGACGAGACCGGGATTGAACCGTGGGCCAATGCCGACCCGGATTTATCCGTTTGCCGCGGAGCTGCGTTCTTGGCAGCGATGGAAGACGGTCGAGTCAATTTCAAAAAAGAACTCTCCATCGAGGAAGTGACGTCCCACGCCCTGGGTGTCCGTGCAGCCGATGACAAATTTGCAATCCTGATCCCCGCCAACCGCCCGGCTCCGGTGGAAGCCACAAAAATCTTCACGGTCAACTCGACCGAATTCACGGTCACGCCCTATCAGGGGAGCGGCAAGAAAGTTACAGAAGAGTCGGTCATTGCCCTCAAACCGATCCAGATTTTAGGTGTCCAGCTCGATTCAGCCGGCCGCGCAGACGTGAAGATTACTTTCAAAGTCAATGAACATCAGCTCTTGTTCGTGAAGGTTGATGCTCCCGGTGTTAGCGAACAGCGGCAGATGGAGTTTTGAGGAAGCGGCGGACGCCAGGCGAAATTTCGAAGACAACAGGCTATCTATGGAACCGGGCACGCTTATTGGACTGAAAGTTGGCGGCTTCGAACTGATTCAGGAATTGGGTCAGGGAACGACGTCGGTCACGTTTTTGGCGCGTGACGCCTCGGGAAAGCCAGCGATCGCCAAACGCCTGCTCGACCGGCTGGCGAATATGCCCGGCGTGAAGGGAAAATTTTTGTCGGTTGTCGATCAGTCCGCCAAACTGCGCATGAAGCGATTCCTGGCCGTCGTCACGGGGCAGAAATGTTCAACGGATGGCGTCTTCCTGCTGCGCGAGTACGTTGAAGGCCGAACGCTGTCCGACTATCTTAGCGTGAACGATGTCGGTAGTTTAACACTGTCGCAAATCGCGGACGACATCTGCGAGGCAATTCGGTCGCTCTCGATGCGAGGCGTCGTGCATGGTGGACTGCACCCCGGCAACGTTATCGTCCAGCCCGATGGCCGAGCGCGGCTCACCGATTTTGGAACAAGTCTCATCCAGGTCGGCGGCCGCCCCGATGCCGACTACCCACTAAACGCGCTGCGATATGTCAGCCCAGAGCAATGGCGTGGCGAAGCGGTCGATGTTCGCTCCGATATCTACGCCGTAGCAGTGTTGTTCGCGAGGCTTCGATCTTCCGCCGAGGTTTTTCCCGCGACGAATTGTCGCGAGTTGCAGTCGCTGGTTCTCGCCGGGCTTTCATCTGGCGAACCGATTCTCGCCGCAGCACTCCATCCCTCGCCAGCTCGACGGCTCGGAGATCTCGACAAGCTGCGCGACGGACTGAAGAGCCTTCTTCAAGTGACACAGCCGGATGGCAAACGACTAGTAGATGACGAGCGGCAGGAAAAGGAGCGGCTGGAGAAGGAACAACAGGAAAAGGAACAACAGGAAAAGGAACGACAGGAAAAGGAACGACAGGAAAAGGAACGACAGGAGAAGGAACGACAGGAGAAGGTTGGTGAAACTCCCGCAGAGTTCGGGAACTTGGGATCGTTATTCGACGTGAAGGCTCAGCGGAACTTGCTGGAGAAGTCGCCTCCCCCACCATGGATGCTGCCGCAGGGAGCGGGACGGCAGGAGTTCCCCCTGCTGGCCGTAAACAGCGGGCCGGGATTGCTGACGCTAAGCGTTCATGTCGCCGGTCGCGGCATTTCGGTGAGTCCAGCCACTGCGGACATTCCACCAGGGCAGCGCGGCTCATTCCGCGTCGATGTACTTTCGGAGAGTGACCAATTTGTGAATCTGATTTTTCGTTGGCCAACTGCCAACGGCTTGCCAAACCAGGAGTTTGTACTCAAGATTGTCCGATTTGGCTAAGTTATAAGACTTTGACTACGAGGAGACTGTGAATGTTTGAAAAGGAAACTCGATTGGCCGCAGTGCTGGAATTACAGAGCCAGCGTAATCTGCTGGATCCATCGAATCCAATCCCACTCGTCGTAGATGCCAGGGGCGGCAAGAGGGTGCGCGTCGCACTGCAGTTGGTCAATGGCCCCGAAGGAATGATGGAACTTTCGATCGCAGGCGACATGCCATGGCTGGAACCCGAGACCAAACGACTAACTCTGGTGGGTGGCGAAAAGGGCGATTGCATCGTCGTGGTACGGTCCGATGGCGACGGTGAGTTCGGTAACCTGCTCTTCTCGTGGGAAGGCACCTCGAAAACACTCAGCCAATCCGTCATGGTGCAGCGTCAGGTGGCGGGCAGTGGATCGGGAACGGCGACTCAAAGTCCGCCTGCATCAACTGGTGGCGCTGCGCCAAAGATCGAGAATTCTGCGGACAAGCAGCGGAAGGAAAACGAGCGGAAGCAGAAGATCGAAACGCTCAAGAATTACATTAAGGGGATGGCCCCTGACTTTTTCATTTCATGGGACGAGGAGCAACTCATTTTCCGTAAAGGAGGTGAAATGAACTTCTCCCATAACGAAACTGAAGCGGTGTTGCACAAACTCTGTACCGAGGGTGGCTGGACGCGTGAATCGCGACTGCGTGAGTCACTCAAGGCCCAGCTCATTGAAGCCACCAAGGACGATGGTGTCGTCGACCGAAAGGAGCTCGATCAGGCGGTCGATTTTGCCGTGAAGCGGAAAATGCCCCGTCGGGATGCCTTGGAACTGTGCATTACAATCATGCTTGACTGCAACCTGAAGCCAGCCAGGGCGGGCTTCTTCGGCGGCACGATCATCGACGCTTACCGCAAGCAGTTCGGCCTCTAAGGATAAGCAGAATACGACCGACAGATCAGCCGTTAACAGCTTGCCAAACCAGGAGTTTATACGCAAGATTGTAAGTGTCGGCTGATAGACATACTGTGCCCGTCAGGAGACTGCGAATGTTTGAAAAGGAAACACGTTTGATTGCGGTGCTCGAACGACAGAGTCAGCGTAATCTGCTGGACCCGTCGAATCCAATCCCGCTCGTTGTCGATGCCAGGGTCGGCAAGGGGGTGCGTATCCCACTGCAATTGGTCAATGGCCCTGAAGGAATGATGGAACTTTCGATCGCGGGAGACATGCCATGGCTGGAACCCGAAACCAAGCGGTTAACCTTGCTTGGTGGTGAAAAGGGGGCCTGTGTCGTTGTAGCGCGATCCGATGGCGAAGGTGAGTTCGGCAACCTGCTCTTCTCATGGGAGGGCATCTCAAAAACGCTTTGCCAATCCGTTATGGTGCAGCGTCAGGTGATGCCGAGCACTGCGGCGAAAGGTGATGCGTTGAAACTCGATCCCAGGCCGCCAGTTAAGGTCGATCCCGCCGAGCGGCAACAGCGGATCGAAACGCTCAAAAACTACATCATGGGCATGGCCCCGGACTTTTTTATTTCGTGGGACGAGGAGCAACTCGTTTTCCGCAAGAGCGGCGGACTGAACTTCACTCACAACGAAACCGAAGCGGTGTTGCACAGGCTCTGTACGGACGGTGGCTGGACGCGTGAATCGCGACTGCGAGAGTTGCTCAAAGCACAGCTCATTGAGGCCACCAAAGATGATGGCGTTGTCGATCGAGAGGAACTCGATCAGGTGGTTGGTTTTGCCGTGAAGCGAAAAATGCCCCGGCGCGATGCACTGGAGCTGTGCATTACGATTATGCTCGACGGCACCCTCAAGCCAGCCAAAGCCGGCTTCTTTGGTGGCACGATCATCGACGCTTACCGCAAACAGTTCGGCCTCTAACGGGAGACACTCGCATGGCGAACACCGAACAAATCAGCCGACTGCGCACCGAGATCGCCGGCTGTGGCGCTGCCGACAAGTATCTTGATGAAGACGAAGAGCGGCAACTCTTCTCACGGGCGCAGCAGGCGGGCCTGGACCGCGACACCGTCGAGGCGGTCATCAACCAGATGTGCCAGGACAAGCGCTGGACCCGCGAAAAGGAAATCGTGGCGGACCTCAATGACCTGCTTGAGGGCACGACCCGCGATGACGGAGCAATCGACAAGAAGGAGTTCGATCACTGCGTCAACTTTGCTGTCAGCCTGAATATGCCCCGCCGCCGCGCCGTCGAACTGGCTGTTCGGTATGTGGAGGGCAACAGATTGAAGATCAAGAAGAGCTGGTTTGGCGGCGACTGGTTCGCCGAACTCCGCTCTCATCGCGGTTGATTGAGCGGAGCAGCACGCCGCCACACTCATTCGCAAACGAAGTCATTTACTGGTTTCTGATCCCCTAATCTCTTTTTGGAAGTTGCAAAATGGCTGGAACTGGCACGAAAGAAGAACAGGAATCGTTGTACCGTTTTATTGACGGCGTTGGTGCGAACGACAAGTACATCAGTCTTGACGAAGAACGAGACGTCGTCGCCAAAGGCGCTTCGCTGAACATCTCGAATCCCCAAGCCGAGGCAATGCTCAATAACCGCTGCCGTAAACGCAAGTGGACGCGTGAATCGGACATTACATTCTATCTGCGGGTGATGCTGGAAGCGGCGACCAAGGACGACGGTCAGATTGACAAGAAAGAATTTGATCAGGCGATCCACTTTGCCGTCGCTCTCCGAATGCCGCGAAAGGACGCTTTACGCATCTGTTGCCACATGGTTCGCGAGGCGAATTGGCAAACCAAGAGCGAGGGGCTGATCCGGAAAGTCGATTGGCTCAGCGAGTACGAAAAATAAGCGTCGAAGCTCTTACAGTGGTCTGAAGTGCCCGAGTCTCAAAAATGTCGAATATTTCAATATCAACCCTCAAGTCCTTCGGGAGAGTATGGCGATGACCGCTGTCGGCATTGATCTGGGCACCTGCACCTCGGCCGTGGCTGTCTATCGACGTGGTCGGCCAGAAGTTCTCAAGATCGACGGTCAGTCCGTGATGCCTTCCTGCGTGTCGGTCGATCCTCGCGGGGGGCTGCTGGTCGGCGAACTGGCGAAGCGCCGCGCGCTGCTCGACCCGCAGCAGACGGTGCTGGCGATCAAACGCGAAATCGGCAATCGCGATTACCGCATCGAACTTGGCGGCCGCGCGTACAGTGCGGTCGAGATTTCGGCACTGCTGCTAAAGAAACTTGTCGCGGCGGCGACCGAACAACTGGGTGAGCCGGTCCGCGATGCCGTCATCAGCGTGCCGGCGTACTTCACCAACAACCAGAAAGAGGACACGCGAAAGGCCGGTGAGCAGGCGGGACTGAACGTCCTGCGGCTGGTTCCCGAACCGACGGCAGCCGCCATCGCCTATGGTTTGAACAAGGGCCGCGATCAGACGATTCTCGTGTACGACCTTGGCGGCGGCACGTTTGATGTCTCAATTCTCCGCGTGCAAGGCAATCGCTTTGATGTTGTTGGGATTGGTGGTGCACACGATCTCGGCGGCGAAGACTTCGATCGACGGATGATCGACCTGGTGCTGACGCACATCCGCGGCGATGCCACTCTGGGGGCGGCTCTCCAAAAGCTCGATGCCGCCCGCGTTCAGCAGCGGCTGAAAGAATCCGCCGAGGCGGCCAAGAAAGAGTTAAGCGTCGCCGACACGGCCGAAATTGATCTCCCCGACCTGATCCCTGGGATGCCGATCTGCCTGACAGTAACGAGGCCGCAGTACGAAACCGCCATCGGCGACCTTGTTGACCGCACGATCTCAATCACGCGCGAGACACTGACGCGGTGCCGTCTCGCCACCGACGACATCGATCGTCTGGTGCTGGTCGGTGGTTCGACCCGACTGCCGCTCGTGCGACAGCGCGTTACGGAACAACTCTGCGAACCATACGTCGCCGAGCATGTCGATGAAGTGGTCTCCCACGGCGCAGCGATCCTCGCGGCCACAATTGCAGGCGGCGTGGAAGAGGCGGGCGGGGCAAGTGATTGCGCACCCGTCGAAGTGTCCAGCATCACCGCACATTCACTCGGCATTCGCGCTGACGCAGACAAGTTTGCGGTCCTGATTCCACGCGGCACACCGCTGCCCGCTGAGATCCACAAGACCTTCACGACGGCGTGCGACAACGCCGACCGAACCGATGTAGTCGTCTTCCAGGGTGAAGAGCCGCACTGCTCGAACAACCTGCAGATTGGCGGTTTTGGACTCACCGGACTCGAACGCGCCCGCGCCGGGCAGACCAAAATCGACGTCCGCTTTGTGGTTGATGGAGACGACATCCTGACCGTCGCCGCCGAAGACAGATCCACCGGACGGACGGGTCAGATCCGCATTGAGAAGTTTGAGCCGCAACCGTACGTGTCGGATGCTCTGCGGGGCCCACGTGACCTGTCGTCGCTGCGGATCGGCGTCTCAAAGGCGGGTTGCGACGATGCCGGACAAATCCTGCGAAAGCTGGGCCTGCGGTTCACCGTCCTTAATCACGCCCATTTCAATAGTTACAAGATTCTTCAGAACTACGATCTGCTCTTCATCAACTGCCTGGCCGACATGTCTCAAATCATGGGGCCAGGCATCTGGTTAAATCCTGCCAAAAACCACGAGGCGTTGCAGCAGTTCGTATCAGGAGGCGGAATCCTATACGTGAGTGACTATGCCCTCGATAATATTTCCGTGGCATTTCCAGGTCATATTCGTTTTGGTGGCAAAGGCGACGGTCGCGCAGGAAAGACCACGGCGACGGTCATCGACCCGACCCTGCGGGATCTGGTGGGGGCTAGCTACCCGATCAACTTCAACACGATCTATGCCCCAGTCGCCTCCGTGTCCGACGACTGTCGCATCTTTCTGGTTCGCGGAAAGGAACCGCTGCTTGTGTCGTTCGCCCACGGTGCCGGTCATGTCGTCTACACCTCGTTTCACAACGGAGTGCAGGTGTCGGAGCATGAGCAAAGACTGTTGGCGTACATCATTTTGCAGACGATTTCACTGGCAACCAGCACGCCACTCGTCGAATTGGTCGAGTCTACTGCGCTCCGAGGTCTGGATAGCTCGCGAAAGCGGTGACCTTTTTCGCGGCATATTGCCCACCAATCGTAAAGGGCCGACGGTAAAAATGGCAAGTATCGCGGAATTCAGTTTCCTGCGTCAGTCCAACACACACACCGACGCGGCATGGCGGATGCTCAATCCGGGCTCATATTAGTTTGAGTCTTCGAGAACCCGTGCCACGGTCAGCTTCGTTCAACGACTTCGGCTGCCTGACTACAGCATTCGCGTTTTGGTTATTAAGCATACGTGGAATCGGGGCGAACAGAGTGTTTCCCGGTTGCAGGGTTCCTGCGATTGCACTTTGGAATTCTGTGAGTGGTTCCGCTCGATGGTGCCACTACAATACGGCGGATCGTGCTGTGTTCGGCACCAAAACTCCTGTGCCACACTCGGGTTGCGTCAACGCTGTTTGCTTGACTCGTCCCAACTTAACTGATGCCGGGTTTTCAGAGACGGAATAACGAATGAATTCAACGGAATTGGCGGCTGTTGCTGCAGCTCCAGCGGTTGACGCACCGAGCCCGGCGGGTAAAGCAGCCCAAGGCGCTTCCAGCGAGGCGTTGAATCCCGTTGCTACGGCAATTGGCGTCATTTTGATCCTGGGACTAGGGATCGGTGGCGTGTGGTTTTTCGGTCGCAAGCCTGAGGTGCCGACGGACACGTCGAAACTCAATGCAACTCTCGAGGCACCTCTGGTGGACGTTGCAGCAGTCGAAGCGTGGAATCAGCCGTTTCATCTGGATATCGATGGCGAAGCCGCGACCTACCGTGTTCTGACCGTCGGTGCCGAAGTAACTGGACGCGTGATTAGTAAGCCTGATAACACTCGCAGCGGAACGTTCGTCAATAAGGGCGACGTGCTGTTTGAAATTGATCCAGTCAACTATCAACTGGACCAGCAGCGGCTGCAGGCACGCGTCGATCAGGCGCGGGAAGAGCTGAAAGCCGTCGATGTCTCGATCGGGAATACCAGGACACTCGTGAAGCTGGCAGAAGAAGAAAACCAGTTGCAAAAAACCCACCTGGATCGGATTCGGTCACTGTTCGGACGCAAGGCGGCTTCCGAAAGTGAAATGGACAACGCCAGTCGGCAGGAGTTGACGTCGCGTAACGCCCTGCAGACTGAGCAGAATCAACTCAACACACTGCTCCAGGACAAAAACACCAAAGAGGCCAGCTTGAAGCTCGCTGAGGCCGAACTGGAACGAACTCTGATCGACCTTCAGCGATGCACCGTCAGGTCGCCGATTACCGGGCGGATTGTGGACGACGTGAAGGAAGAGGGCGACTACGTTAAACCCGGTGACCCGCTGGTGCATGTGAGCGATTCCAGTCGGATGGAGATCAAATGCAGTTTGAAAGGCGAAGAACTGGCATGGGTTTGGCAACAGGGGCTGGGGCTGGATCCCGAACCAATTGCGACCTCGGAGTCTGCTGCATCTTCCGCCGCTGCAGAAGAATCTGGAAATGTTCGAGCCCGGGACCCTTTCAAGATGCCTCCTGTGCCGTGCGAGATCGCATTCGAATTTCAGGGCGTGGAAACAGTCTGGGACGGCCGGATGTCGCGCTATGAAGGCACGGGCATGGACCGCGAAACGAGAATGTTTCCCTGCCGAGTCATCGTTGATGAACCCCAGGAAAGACGAGTGCGAGGCGGAGGTGAATCCTCCTATGTTTCGC
Source organism: Planctomycetales bacterium (assembly GCA_038214195.1). Classification (GTDB taxonomy): domain Bacteria; phylum Planctomycetota; class Planctomycetia; order Planctomycetales; family Planctomycetaceae; genus SXXK01. The sequence continues at coordinate 27,366 of JBBQSE010000003.1, read as the reverse complement.
CGCCCACGCTGTTGAGCGGGATGTATGTGACCGTGCGAATTCCGATCAAATCGCGGACTTCGCTGCAGCAGGTTCCTGCGGAGGCGGTTCGACCGGGTGAACAGTTATGGGTGGTGCGAGACGGAAAGCTCAGAATTGTTGACATATCGCTCGTTCGCGTCGATGGCGATTCGGCACTCGTACAGCAGGCAGATTCTCTGCTCAGGATTGGTGACCTGGTTGTGACGTCACCCCTGGCGTCCGTGACCGATGATATGGCTGTGACTATCACAGTGCCCCAGGATGCCACAAACGATCCATCGCCAAAGGATTCGCCGTCTCCGGCACCGCCAACAGTAAAGGCGCAGCAATAATGGGTTCACTGGTACGCTGGGCGATTCGCCAGACCCCGGCGATGAACACGATGCTGGTTGCAGTACTCGTCATGGGCATTTTCTCCGCATTCAGCCTGCGGCGAGAAGTCTTTCCGCAATTTGAACTGGAAATCATTCTGGTCAGTGTTCCGTATCCGGGAGCCAGCCCCGACGAGGTCGAGAGCGGAATTTGTCAGAAAGTTGAAGAAGCGATTCGCTCCGTCGATGGGATCAAGAAAGTCACCTCCGTTGCCGGAGAAGGCGCGGGGAATGTGGTCATTGAACTTCGCAGCGACGTCCGAAATGTTCAAAAAATCCTGAACGAAGTGCAGTCGCAAATCGATCGCATTCCGAGTTTTCCGGATCTGGCGGAGGAACCGGATGTCCAGCAAATCACGATTCGCAACAAGGCGATCACTGTCGGCGTGATTCAGGAACACTCGGACGCCGCTGATGCGGAATTGCAACTGCGTGAGATTTCTGAACAGGTCCGGGACGATTTGTTGTTGATTCCGCAGGTGTCACAGGCGGAAATTATGGGTGAACGCAAGTTCCAGATTGATGTGGAGATTCCGGAAAAAACACTGCGCGAATATGGCCTGACGCTGGCCGACGTTTCCCGCCGAATTCGAGTCCGCAATCTGGAATTGCCCGGCGGCACAATCAGGGATCGCGGCGAGACGTATTTGCTGCGTGGCAAGGACAAGCGTGTGCTGGGAGCAGAAATCGCCGCCATTCCGCTGATTACGCGCGCCGACGGTGTTGTACTGACGGTGGGCGAACTGGGACAGGTTCGAGATGAGTTCGTCGATACGACATCCATCAGTTGCATCAACGGCAAGCCAGGTCTGGCAATCGACATTAGCGCAGCGTCGCGCGAGGATCTGCTGGGCATGGCGGATGCCGTCAAGGACTATGTGAAGCAAAAAAAACTGCCGCCAGGATATTCATTCACGACCTGGTCCGACAGTTCCATTGAAGTTCGCGACCGCATCGATTTGCTGGTACGAAACGGAATGCAGGGGCTCATTCTGGTGTTCGTGATCCTGGCCTTGTTTCTTGAGTTGCGATTGGCCTTCTGGGTCGCATTGGGGATCCCGATTTCACTGCTGGGTGCCTGCATCGTCCTGTGGCAGTTCGATCAGACGCTCAACATGCTGACGCTGTTCTCCTTCCTGATCGCACTGGGGATCGTTGTCGATGACGCCATTGTGATCGGCGAAAACGTCTACGCACATCGCCAGTTGGGTAAGACACCAATGCAGGCCGCGATGGACGGCACGATCGAAGTCGTGCCGTCCGTGTTCTCGTCTGTCACAACGACAGTGTTCGCCTTTATGCCAATGTTCTTTGTGTCCGGGATCATGGGCAAATTCTTTGCGGTTATGCCGCTGGCTGTAATTGCCATCCTGGTCATCTCGCTGCTGGAAGCGGCGATGGTGCTGCCGTGCCATTTGGCGTATGACTCAGGTCCGCCATCTCCTCTGACGGTGGGCCTGAATCGATTTACCAATTTTTTCCTGAGTCTCTTCATCAGACGAGTCTACCAACCGCTAGTCGAATTCTGCATTCGCAACCCGGCCATTACGTTCAGCGCGGCGATTACGATCCTGCTGCTGACATCGACACTGGTGCTGAGCGGCAAGGTGCCCAGTATTTTTTTCCCGAAACTTGACGCTCCGGAAGTGATGGCAACCGTCATGTTCCCGGACGGTACTCCGAGTCGCGTGACCGAAGCTGCAACGGTACGCATTGAGCAGGCCATTCAGCAGATCAACAAAGAATACTCGACGCCAGAACATACGCTCGTGCTCGCGACTCATCGCATGGTCGGACTGGTCGTGGAACAGGGGGCACCTGGCGGAGGTCAAAGAACTGAAGGCAGTCATGCCGGATCTGTTTACGCACAGCTCGTGGACAGTGGAGCGCGGGACAAGACCAGTGACGAAATTATTCAAAGGTGGCGAGAACTTGTCGGGCCGATCGCTGGTGTGGAAACGCTCACGTTCGGATCTCAGTCACGCGGCCCTGGCGGCAAGCCGATTGAGTTCAAACTCCTCGCTCCGGCACAGGATATGAAAGCGCTCGAACAGGCGATTGAGGAAACGAAGCAAAAGCTGGCCTCGTACAAGGGCGTGTTCGATGTGACAGATGACTCGCGACCTGGCAAGTGGGAACTGCAACTGCGGGAGAAATCCAATGCCGTTGCGATGGGAGTGCCTCTTGAGAGTATCGCTCGAACCGTGCGGGCCTCCTATTATGGTGAAGAAGTCATGCGACTCCAGCGCGGCCGGCATGAAGTGAAACTCATGGTGCGATATCCCGAGGAGGACCGAAAGTCACTCGCAAGATTCGATGATATTCGCGTCGATGCCGGTGATGGTGTGCAGCGTCCAATCACGGAACTGGCAGACGTTTCCATCAGCCGCGGGTTTTCTGAAATCAACAGGATTGATCAAAAACGGTCGATCACAATTTCCTCAGACATCAACGAAAAAGAAGGCAACGCCAAAGAGATCGTCCAGGATCTGCAAAAGACTTTTATGCCGGACCTGCTCAAAAAATATCCGACACTCCGTATCCGCTGGGAGGGGCAACAGGAACAGGACACGGAGTCCATTCGCAGTCTGGGAATCGGATTCGCCGTCGCGCTGATCGCGATGTATGTCCTGCTGACGATCGAGTTCACTTCGTACGGTCAGCCAATGGTCGTGATGGCGGTCATCCCTTTCGGGATTGTCGGAGCAATTCTCGGTCACTGGTTCCTGGGATTGCCGCTGACGTTGTTCAGTATCCTTGGGCTGGTGGCACTTTCGGGGGTCGTCGTGAATGATTCGATTGTGCTCGTGGATTTCATCAACAGCGCCGTGCGTTCCGGCATCCCGCTGGAACAGGCCGTCACGGAAGCCGGTCAAAGACGTTTCCGGCCCGTGCTCCTGACATCTCTGACGACCATCGCTGGTCTGTTGCCGATTTTGTCAGAGACTTCTTTCCAGGCACAACTGGTGATTCCCATGGCGGCCAGCCTGTGTTTCGGACTCATGACATCCACGCTGCTCGTCTTGATTCTGGTTCCGACTTTTTATCTGCAGTATGCAAAATTGTTCGGAATTTCATTACCCGCTGAAGTAACGAAGCTGCCGGTGGAGTGAACGTGGATTATCCGTCATGGCGGATTTTCAATCTGCGGAACTGCGGCTGTCAGACTCTTCCGGATCGACACAGTTGCCGTGATCAGTAGATCTTACCTGGCCAGTGCTGCTCTTTCTCATCCCCTGGGCGTGGAGAACCGGCGTTTGCCGATTGGGCAGAGACTTCGGGACGTGAGGATCAAGCGTGCCGTCGAGACAGCGCTGAATGAGCGACGCTCGACGGCCGATATTGAGGACATGACTGAGTCCGCTTCACAATCTTCCGCATTCGAAGAAAACTGTCTGGCAGTACTCGACTGTTACGCGGTCAGAGACGCAACGGCCAAATCCGCAGCGGCTGAATACTCGGGCTGGCTTGATCGAATTCAGGACGTGCCGGGAATCGAGACTTCGTCACTCACTGCGATCCACGGCTTCCTGATCGCTCAGGGATTGATCAAATTTGAGTTTACCGGTCGCAGCGTCGGCCTGCAGTACCAACTGAGCACGCAGGGACGCGAATCCATCACCCGAAAATCCGTGTACCTCAGCGACGACCCTCGCGGCAACGAATCCGGGAATATTGATTCCGACGTTGAGTCCGTCAGTCACGCGGCGTAAGTATCGCTCGAAAATGACTGTTCGGATTAGATCAGCCGCAGAGCGCTAGCTCCCGGTAATTACGGAACCGGACGCTAGCGCGTTGCGGCTAATCGTTTTCGAGGCTGACATGGAAACACGACAGGTCAGGCTGGAAAGCCTGACGTACTTCCAATCGTGATTTTCCGCCGACGGCCAGCACCCACCGACTCACTTTGCCACCAAAGTAGCCGTCACTCTCTGAGTGACGAATGCCAACCGCCGAATTGTACGGCTCGCATCACTCGGGAGTGGCTTGCGAGTCGCCCTTTCGCGAAAGCAGCGTATCCGCAACTTTCGTGGAGCGAAAGGCGACACTTATTGATTGCTTGATGCCAAGACGCGAAAGGCACGCCGTTGACTGACAATGGCGTGCCTTCCTGTCGTACTTTCGCCCTTAGACGGGCATTCCGCTGTTATTCGTCCTTACGGCGTTTCAGAGATCGGGGTGCCAGAGCGAAGAGAGCACCCAGAAAACCTACAGCGGCGGAACTCTGTTGCTTTTCGGCCTGCTTCTGCTGCTGAGGCTGAGTTTCCCACCAGGTGTTTTCATCCCAGCCTGACAAGATGGAGTCTGTTTGTTCTTCAGAAACCAACTCGTCCGCCGATGGTGCGATCAGAGCCGCTTCCGGCACTGGCAGCATACGAACGTCCGGTTCGCCTGCGGAGTCTTGTTCCGGCACTGGCGTATACTGTGATCCATTGACTATCGCCGGAATCATGCTGATCGCCGATTCGCTCACCATCGACTTTGGCACAAGTCCCGGAACCACGGTCCAGACAAATTCCGTGGCATCCGGCAGCGCGGGTGACAAATCAGCCGCATCGACAATGAGCAGTGTCTTTTCGACGCTCCAGTTACTCTTCAGGCCATTCGACGCATTGATCGCGCGAATCCAGTAACGGTAGTCACCTTTTGCCAGAGGCTGGGGCACCGTAAAGGCAGTGGCACCAGTGGTGTTGGCATTCGGGCTCAGCAGATTCATGCCTGGTTGCGCGGCCGTCGCAATGAAGACCTCGTATCCTGATGCCCCATAGACCGCCAGCCATGACAGCGTTGGTGTGGTGTTGGTTGTCGGAGGAATCGCTTTCACTTCCGGCCGCCCGCCAACAAAGATGAGATATGGATAGCTGAAATCACCCTGTGTCGAGTTAGTTGCTGGCGTGACCGTGGAGATCGCTCGCACTCGAGCCCGGTAATAGCCAGTTGCCAGCGGGGTCGCCACCGTGTAGCTCGTGGTCGTCAGGCCGTGAAATTTCATGGTCGTGTTATTGGTGAGGTTGTCCATTTCAAAGTCATAGGACGTGGCCCCGGTCGGCTTGCCTCCCACAATCTGCGCCATGTTGTTCCATGTGAACGTCGGCGTTGTATCAAACGTCGAAGAGCCCTGCCCCAGCAGTGTCGGCTCAGTCACAATTTGAAACTGAAGCGGGATACTCCAGCTGCTCAAATCTCCAAATGCGCTCTTTGCACGCACCCAATAGAGATAGCGACCGATCGGAAGATTTGTGGGGACCGTCACGCTGAGAGATGACAGACCCTCCTGGTAGAATACTTTCGAGATATTTGAAGAGGCGCTGTTGACCCACACTTCATATGTCTGTGCGCCGGCAACACTCTGCCAGGTTAGCGTTGGCTTTGGATCCGGCGTTCGACCGGTTGGGCCAATCAGCACTGGCGGCGTCGTGACACGGAATGACTTGCCGATGCTCCAGTTTGAAACGATACCGGGATCCACCACTGAACTTGTTCTGACCCAGACCACGTAATCGCCGATGCCAAACAGTTTCGACGGCGTGTAGGTCGTGCCGGTGATGTTTGAATTGGCGAAGGTCTGGTAATCGATCTGACCGAGCACACGCGTTGTGCTCGGAGGCGTGATCGTCCATTGGCTAATCCAGACTTCGCTCTGGCTTCCGCCGACGGGCTTCGTCCACTGGATCTCGGGATGGCTGCTGAACGTCGTATTGTCCGGCTGCGTGACCGTCGGATACTCAATCACGGTGAACTGATACGTCTGGCTGAAGCTGGAAACTGCCGCACCTGATGTTGATCCGTTGCTCGGATTATTCGTCGCCCGGATCGTATAGGTGTAGCGTCCCATTGGCAGAGTCTGCGCGGCAGGCTGAGTGAACATGGTTGTCGTCAAAGCGGTCTGACTGATGACAACGGATTTCGCGCCATAGACAGCCTTGACAATCAGTTCATAGGTGTCCGCAGAAGGGACGGGATTCCACGCGAATGTCGGAGTGGCGTCGTTAAGACTTCCAATCGGCGTAATGGCCGTTGGCTTCGGGGCCACATTAAATGTCTGAACTGCGCTGTTGAAGCCGTTTTGGCCCAGAGTGTTGGTCGCCCAGACTCGCACCGAGTATTTTGCCAGAGGCAGATTGGCAGGCGGCGTCCAGTTCGTGACGGTCAGATTGGGAACCGTAACCGTTGCCAGATTGTCAGTCAGATTCTTTAATTCCAGCGTGTACGTGACCGCTCCGGTAACCGCAGTCCAGGTTACTTGAGGCCGTTGTGAGATCACAGTGCCAACTGGCGCTGTGATCACAGGGGCCGTCCGCACCTGGAAGTTGACATACGGACTCCAGTCACCTGGCAGGTCAGCAGCATCCGTCGCGCGGACTCGCACTCGATAGATTCCAAGCGGCAAATCTGACGTCAGGGTAAACTGGTTTGGAATTGCCGGAGGGACGACACTGGCCGTGGTAATCGTTTTGGTCAGAACAGTCGCTCCACTCGACCGATCTTCAATAACAACCGTATAGGTCTTTGAACCTTCGACCGCATTCCAATTCACGGTTGGTCGCGAGGAGGCGATATCTCCGAGCGGTGATGCAACGGCCATCGGCACGACCTTGAATTGCCAGGTCGCTGCGGGTGCCGCGACGTTGCCCTTGTTGTAGGCAATCACGATCGCGGTATAAGTCCCGGCTCCGAGCGTTGTCGTCACGTTGACAGACGTAAACGTCGTTCCGGTCTGGCTGAAGACCGTAACGTTTGCGGCGTTCTTGACGGAGACGTCATACCTATTATTTTCCGGGTGGGTCGACCAGACAATTGTTGGTGTCAGATCGCTGGTTTGCGGAATTTTTCCGTCTGCCAGGTTGAAATCGATGGGACGATAGATTGTCGGTGTGACCGGAGCCTGCAGTGGCTTTATTTTAACGGCGTAGTCTTCCACTTCTCCGTCATTCGCGCGACCCGTTGGCAAAAGCCCTCCGGCTGAGGAAATTCGGAATCGCATGTAAGTATCGCCGACCATCGCGCCAGCAGGGATCGTGAAGAGAATGCGGTTGACTCCAGCCACCACATCGTAGCCCGGTGCCAGAAGACCCAGGTGTTCCGTCGCCTGTTCAAACACACCGTTGCGATTCAGGTCCAGCCAGATATCAAGCTTCCCGACCTTTGACGCGGTGATATCCACGTATGCTGGCAGGCCAATTGTTGGCGAAGCTTCAAAACTTGTTGGAAAAGCAACGCCATCGTCACCTGTATCCGAAAGCCCGTTGAGCGGAGACCTCGCGTTCCCTTCTTTCGTCACTGTGGCCCCAAGGAACAGCCCGTTGGCAATCGTATGCGATGCGCCCGGACGTGGGGGAGCACCAGTTTTTAGAGTCCCGTAGGTATCCGGGGCGTCACCATAGTCTACGATCAGAGTCGTCAATGTTGCGGTCGTGGTGCCCGTGTTGTTGGCGGCACCACTGGAGTCGGTCACTTTCAGACGAATCGTACTGACGTTGGGAGCTGTGATTCCCAGGCCGACGAGCGTTGACCAGGGGACGCCAATAATTGCCGAACTGCCTGCGTTGGTCTCGTACACGCCATCATTGTTCAGGTCCCATGTGTAACTGAGTGTCTGTCCAAAATTGTATGGGGTAATATCAGCGTCGGAACTACCGCTGGCGCTCAGGTACAGGCTGTTGCCTTCATCTAGGACGTAGTTTCCGGTCGCTGCCACGGGAGCGTCATTGACCTGAGTTACGTTGATCGTAACCACGCGAGTGGCAATCTTGACATTCGGCGAAACCCCTGAACCGCTATCGGTCAGCGTCAGCAGAACGGTGGCTGAACCGGCGGTGTCCTTCGTGGTGTTGTATTTCAGGACACCCGTTGCAGGATCGACGCTGAGTTGGGTCAGCGTAAGGTTTCCGGAAGTCCTTGTCTGCGACCCCACTGTCCATGCCCGAGTCTGGCTACTCAGTTCATCCAGCGCTGTGGCGCGGGCGACGGCCTGCGTTTTGATGTAGTTGATCGACTGCAGCCCGGCATCTTCCAGCGTCGTAATATTTCCGCTGCCATTAATCGGTGCGACACCCGTATTCACGGTGAACACCGGAATGTCGTTGATCGGATTGACAGTAATCACGAACGTCTTCGCGACACTCGATGCGGGCGGGGAGCCGGCATCTGTCAGGACGACACGAATCGTCGCCGTGCCATTCACATCCTGTGCTGTCGTAAATGTCAGATTGCCGGTCGTCTTGTTGATGGCTGGTGCCACTTAGAAGAAGTTTGCGATCGTCCAGGGACCTGTCTCAGACTGCACAGTCACATTGACGGTAAACGACTCCGTTTCATTTGGCGGCCCTGCGACCTGTCCAGTCATGAATCCGGCCACAGTTCTTGCCCCCGCGTCTTCATTGATCACGATGGGAGTCGCACTGAGGTTAAACACCGGAGCATCGTTGACGGAGACGATCGTGATATTCACGGTATCGGTCTTCATCCGGGGGTTCAGTGGTGGGGGCCCAAAGTTCCCAAGGTCTTTACTTGTGATCGTAAGAACCGCTGAGCCAAAGTAGTCCTGCGTCGGGCGAAACGTCATTCCTTCCAGGGCAGCGTTGATGTCACGAATTGCTCCTGTGAACTGCATGGTGGCGTCAGCCGTTCCGTCGCCGAATCCTGGCGCGGAAAAGTCCAGGCCGGCAATTCCGGACAGGGTCAGAGTTCCGTTGGTGACGGTGAGCGTCACGTTCAAAATCCCGTCGCCCTGGTTGAACGTCGGCGTTGCTTCCGGTCGACCGAGGTAGGCATCCTTGTCGTACAAAACAATGGCATTTCCATTGACAGTATTGAATGACAGCGCGATGTCTTCATTGGTGGTCTGAGCAGTCGGCACGTTATTGACCGGAGCGTCGTTGACGCCGTCAGTCAGGAGCAGCGTGAAGGCGGTTGTTCCATCGGCCTGATTCGCCGCCAGGCTGTTTCCGGCCAGGTCGCGGACTCCGGTCGTCGCGGTATTGTCGATGGAGATCGAGTAACGTGTGTCCGTCGGGAATGTCGTCACCGAGATGAAAAAGACTCGATTGGTGCTTGGATTGTAACGCCAGCGATAGTCCACATTTTCAGTCAGGAGGACGCCGTTTTGCCGAACTTGAAATTGATTCGCTGTGACTTTTGTGTCATCGACGCCGATGCCGTTGTCCAGCAAATCGACCGCCAGTGTGGTTGGGAACTGCAGGTTATCCACATGAATTCGTGTCAATGTTCCGTCGAGGTCGGCGGACCCATTATCGTCCGCAGGCACGACAAATGCCGCGAAAGGTCCGCTGAAGTCGGCACGTTCAACCGCCCCGCGGTCCTTGAAAATGTCGGCACCAAGTCCAGGCGGCGTTGCCTGAGATGGGTCGTCCACGCGGAGTTGGCCGTAGAGATCCGTCAAGGGGGCGACGAGATCGGAACTTGGAATGTCGAGCGGATTCTTGACGGCGATGAAAGCCGGGCGATCTGGCAGCTTGTTGAGCGCGCTGTCAATCAGCGGGCTGCCCGGTGCGGGGTAATAGTTATTGGTGACTGGATCAATGAACAGCGTGGTGCCGCCGGGAGGCAGGATCGCATCGCTGCCAGTTGTCCCGTTTGCGGTGTTTCCATAGAACAGACCGGAGCCGACAACGGTTGAGGATGAAGACGCATCGACCGAAATGCCGGTGACCGTGTTGACGATGGCATTGTTGACAAGTGTCGGGCTGGAATTCTGCTCAACGCGGATCCCGATCCCCTTTGCTCCGGCACCTCCGTAAATCGTGTTGTTGATCACTTTGGAGAACAGCACAGGTGCCAGTGGTTGGTTGGCTGGGTTAGTCTGCCCGCTCAGCAAGATACCCCCGGTCCCGAGGTTCGCGACAACGTTGTTTCGAATCGTCACGCCTGGTACCAGTCGGCTCGCGTTCAGCACGGCGAGATTTCTTACGGAACCTTGCAGTGTTTGGTTGCCTGCAGCTCGCGTGGCGGCGTCTGAAATGATGCCGTAGCCGGAAACATTGCGGATAATATTGGACTCAATAATCACCATGCCCTGATGGCGTTCCAGGTTCTTGTCACCCAGACGCTGGGTGTAGCTGACGTTTGCCGACTCGTTCACCGTGACACTGCCGGAGGTGCTGGTGTAGCCCGGAGCCGTTGCGAAAATGGTGACAGCAACGGGGCCGCCTGCGAAGAATTCATCGATGATGTCCATCGTGAATGTCGCGCGAATCTGACCGTCAACAATGGTCGTGCTGGACGATTTGATTTCGCTGCCGTCCGTACTGGTCAAAGTGATCACCAGGGGATTGGCATTATCGTAAATCTTCGTGTCAAATGTCACGAGCGGATCGGCGGGGATCGTGACATATCCCGTCACCCGTTTGTTACCGCCGTTTTCACTGACTGTGGGTGTCAGGAGTGTCATTTGCAGTGAGCCGAACGCAGGTCCTTCATCGTCAATGATATCGACGATATCCGAAATCGAGTTCAAGCCGGTGGCTGTTGCCAGAAGCCTGACGGCCCGAGTGCCATTTAGCGTTCCGTCGTTGACGGGGGCCAGTGTTATCGGGATGGAAGTCGAGCCAGCCGGAATTGTGACTGTAATAAAAGTGCCTGGTGCTGAAATTCCGTCAGTGATTGTCCCCTCCGTTGTGAATCCACCGGCGGGATTGAGTGCCGATACGGTGACAGTCAGATTGCCTGGCAGCGGTGCAGGAATTGTGACATTAAACACCAGGTTAGTTGTTTCGGGCGTTGATGCAGCCGCAACCACGGTCAAGTTTGCCGGAGCTGCAATCGGATTCGTTGTCACGTCTGTGGCACCCGTCAGGTCAACGATGTCCGAATTCTGTGATGCGGCCTGGGTCGTGGCGAGCACATTGAACCAAGTTGCCGAATCCGTGCTCGGTGATGCCAAGCCTGTCTGGGAGTTGATGGCGGCTGCCAGGGCATTGGCAACGGCACCTTTGGACATTCCAGCATTGACCGGCACCGCGATATTCGGCGAAGTCACTCCGCCTGTCAAATTGAACTCAAAAGTGCGTGTGAAGATGCCGTTGGAAATTGTGTAGGTGTCCCCATCCTGAATCACGCTGGCCGTCGGCACGGTTAGCGCGTACTCGCTCACCAATCGCTGATTGGCCTTGATTAAGAGTCCTGGTGAAATTCCAATGTCCGGCTTTAGTCCGCCAAGGGACGCAGCAAATTCCGTCCCTCGGCGAATTTCCAGCTGGTAGGAGCCCTGCAACTGCTGCATGTTCCTCATCGCGGGATCAGCAGGCGCTGCGTAGAATGTTCCACCAAGATTTCCCGCGGCGGATGTCGTGGCGATTTCACCGCGTTCCGTGAATCCGACGATGAGGTCATCGACATAAAATCCTTCGTTACTATTCGCAGCGCTGCGGGCCGCGCTGGTGTTGTCAACGCTGGTCGTGAAGTCAAACCGAAACTGCAGACCGGCCAGGCCAGCGAATTGTCCCAGATCGACGCGAGCCTGACGCCAGGTTCCGGAGTTGTCGAACAATTCCTGAACATATTGCCGATCGATATCTTGCGGAGTTTCAGTAGCGTCGTGCGAAGGATATAACGGAAGTTCAGAGGTCAGGGCGTTGCGCGTCGAATTGTTGGTGGCAACAACGGTCCACGTTGTCCCGCCATTTGAAGACACATAGACCCGCGCGGCATCCCGCATATTGCCGCCCAGGGCGTTTGTTCCGTCGGTCGCCAGGAAGTAGTTGAAATACAATGCAGGCCGATCCGTCGAGGTGTAACCTTCAAGCGAAAAGCTGTTGGTGACGAGTGAACCTTTGGCTCCACCAATCAGATTGTAGGTGTTTGCGATCGCCGCGTTGTTTGTGAGTTCTCTCTGGCCCTGTCCATTGAGCACACCCAATTGTCCGCTGGATCCGCCGTTATACTGGTAATACGCATCAGCATTCCCAGGGTTTGGCTGCCACTGTTCCAGTCCAAAGTAGAAGCTGGCTCCGCCTTCCCCCTCAGTCGTATTGCGTCCATTGATCGCTCGAGGGACCGCGCCCGGCGTGCGGCTGTTGTCGAACGCGGTGTTGATCCCATGTCCGGCATCGTCTCGGCGCTGCAGCGTGGGATGCCACAGATTGTAGTCGAGTGGAGAAAATGCGATCCCGCTTGCACCTCCGAACGTGGTTGAACTTGCATCCGCGACGCCGTCCCCGTCAGTATCAAAGACGGCCTGCAGCACGCCTGTCTGACTAAACGCATACAGCCTGCCGTTGCTGCCAGTGGCAAACAGCATGTTCGCATAAATACCTTCTTCCACATTTTGCGGCCCAAGTGTCAAGCCCGTAAAGCCACCTGGCAGCGCGCCGCCAGAGAGTGGGACCGCAGTCCAGCCGCCAATGCCGCGACTCCCCGGGCTTCCGTTGACAGTGGTCCGCCACATACCTCCGGTAGAATCCACGGCAAACAGGGTGCTGTTTTGCATGGCGGCAAAGGCCAGGCCAGTGATGTTGGCTGCAGGAAGGCCACCAACATTCTGAGTCCCAGTAGCGGGGCTTTCATCGATTAGCGCGCCTGTTGAGGGATTCAACCGCCAAAGCGCACGACCAGCCTCGTTGCCGTTGGTCGCATCTCCGTCCGCATTCCAGTTGTTATTATTGGCAACAAACAATTCATAAGTGTTGGTCACTGCGTCAGGGGACAGTCGGAAGGCCATGCCGCCGAAGTCGGGGCTCCCGTTCAGCGTCGGAATTCCACTCCCCCCGACGCTGTTCAATCCGCCGGTTGCGGGATCGACCTGATACAGATTTCCGTTTTGGGACTGAGTTGCAAACAGAACGCCATCAGGACGCATCGCCATGTCGGCGTAAGTTCCGCCGCCCACGCCGTTTACGACGGTAGCACCTGTGAACGGATTCTTGATCGAAAGTGATCCTGAGCCAGAAAACAGGGCGACATCCGCAAACGAGAATGGCGTCACGTGCGTGTCCAGCCGCGCGGCCGACGTGATATTGAACAGGCCTTCGGTCTGAATGGGCGGCACGGTCACAGGTCCCAGCGTGCCGTTGGTCTTATATCCCTGGAATCCGATGTGGTCTTCGATGATTCGCTGGAGAGAGTTCACTGGCTCAAGACGGCTCAGTTTGTCACTGGGATTCGCGGTGAACGTCTGGGCCAGTTCCGCAGGCATCCGTCCGTTTGACGAGATCGCAACACGGTAGATTTTATCATTGGCCTCAGGCAGCTGGACAGTTCCAATGAACGGATCCAGCTTGCCGACGGTACCTCGGGAAAGATCATTCACGTTTTGTCCGGCACCGGGTGCGGGCTGGTCATCGACCACGTCCGAATCACGGCTCACAAGGATCAAATTGCCCTGTGCGTCGTACACCGAGAGAATCGTGTCAGGCCGAGCGAGACCGTCGGCGTAATCGATGTCAAAAATCGTTGCCCAGGTCTTGCCTGCGGCGTTGACGCCCGCGATCGCCTGAATGAACTGGTAGTCCACGGTGAAGCTGTACCAGTCAATATCGTTGGCATCACCCAAGCTGCCGCTGACGCTGATTGTATTTTGATCCATTGCCAGCAGGTTCCCCATGAACTCGCTGCTGTCAAACGAATTGTTTCCGGCACTGTTGGCTTCCGCCGCTTCACCTGCCAATGGTGAATGGGCTGGCAGGCCGTACATTTCGATGCCATTCGTTGCGAAGCGGATGTCAGCGAACTGCACCGTTGATCCGGGCATATCGTCGCGCTGATTGACCCGTACCTGCAATTGATAGGCACCAAATGTTCCGCCGTTGCTGCGGATTCGAACGAAGTATGTCCCTTCCGCTCCAGTATTGCCCGGCAGGACGACCCGCATGCCTTCGTCGAAGTGATTCAGCGTGTAATAATCGCCGCCGAGAGCCAGTTCCTTTTGAAGCGGTCTAGCCAGAAGGCCCAGAAGACCGTTGTCAGATGATGCCAGCACCGTTCCGTCTGACGAAACCAATTCAAGGACACTGTCCAGATGACTGGATGTTCGATCCAGATCGATCCAGACTTCCGTTCCCGCTGTTGCTTTGAAACTGTAGACATCGACGTCGGTCGCCGCATCGGGGCTGATGTGTCCATGCACTTCAAATCCAACCGGCCGATTGTCGTCTCCACTCTTGTCGTTGGGGGCGATCGTTCCCAAAAACTGGGCCTTGGTAGGATTGAAGTTCACATCCTGCCCGCCGGTCAGTCCAGGTTCTGTTTCATTGACGATTCTTACGTTGCGATCATTGCTGTACTCTTCCATCTTAACGCTGCGCCAGTCACCCGGCCCGGCGGTCGTTGCAGTTCCATCATTGTTCGTATCCAGCACCGGAAACCCGTCCAGATCGAAGCCCGCACCCACTGAGTCATCGAAGAGAGACGTCAGGACGACAGGAAATCCCGGCGCGCCGACGATCTGAACTGTGCCACCGACGCGATCATTGACTTCGAGGATCGTACCGCCCGCTGTGAAACCAGCATTTGCACCCTCCAGCTTGACGACAAGGCTGGCAGTCGGATCACTTTCCAGCCGGATTCCACCGTAGGTCTGAAGGTTGGGCACGTAGATTTCGTCACGTACGACATGCACAATGTCCGTGTCGTCCCAGACGGACTGTGTTTCCAGCGTCCCGCCGCGGACTTCCATCCCATTGATGCCGTTATTCCGCATCAGGTTGTTTCTGACCAGGGGGCCGAGATTGTCGTCAAACTTCGAGAAGCGATCGATAAGGCCCGTGCTCCGCCCGGCGTCCGGATGTTCGAAGGAATTCAGCGAATTCACGTCGATGCTGATAATGTAACTGCCCGTCGAACTGTTGTCTCGGAATTCATTGCCAACAATCGTCGGCTGGGCTCCGCGAACAAACACCGTGGCCGCACTGTTGCCGCCACGTCCATTTCTGGTTGCGGACAGACCAGCCGGACCAATACCACTGGCGTTAAATTCCACCCGAGAATCGGTGAGCCGGAATGTCGCCTGGTGAACTTCAATGACGTTGAATTCCGCGAAATCGCCTTCGATCGGCGTCTTTCCGCCGCCATATCGAATGATCGCATGATCGATGCTGCCATTGGAAGTCGCATTGAGCACAATTCCGCCCCAGTCGCCGGGTGACGCGGTGGCGGCAGACAAATTGCCCGTCGTGTCGAACGTTCCGCCAATGCCGAATTCGTCGTCCAGCGTTGACGTGAAGATGATGGGGCGTTCGGCTGTTCCTTCCGCGATGATGTTCGAATTGCCAATCAGATTTTCTATTCGCGCTCCGGCGAATTTGACAACCGTACCGGCATCGATCGCCAGACGACCACTGAGGCGTGGCACGCCGTTCAACGGCCCTCCGGCATTCCCTGTGATCTCAACATTTTCTGAGATGATATGCACGATATCCGTGTCATCGAACCGCGCGTTGACGTCCAAAGTATCCAGCGGTTGTCCAAGCTGCGTGCGGACGCGAACCTGCAAACCGTTGAGACTATTGTTGGTCAGGAGGTTGCCGTGGATTGACGGGCCAATCCGATCCAGTGAATCATCAAACGAATTGGGATTTGCGGACATGGCCGCAGCCGCATTATTCGTGATCGTGTTGAACGTAATCGTCGGTCGCGCCGTGTCCATGTGAATTGGGGCGTAGACACCCAATACGGAATTCACGCTAACCTGGCCACCGCCGTACGTGATGTTGGCTTTATTCACATAGTTCAGGAAAATACCATCAATTTCACGATCCGACGTATCGCGAAAAACAACGCCCCCCCAATTTGATCCTGCGGGGTCCGGCTCGACGCCGTTGGAATCGCCACCGAGGGCGTCGTTTAGGTAGGAAGTCAGGTAGACCGGCCGATTTGGCACCCCCAGAACCTGGATTGCGCCGTTACTGCGGTCTGTCCCCTGTGCTGAAGTTCCTGCGTCAATGTTGGCGGATTGGAGCTTGATGACGGCATCTGCATCGATCATCAGGGTGATGTCTTTGGGGACTTCCAAAGTACTTCCGTCTGCCAGAACAACTCCGGAAGTCGATAGACCCACCAAATAGGGAGAAGCATCGTCGGCCGTGAGTTCATTTGCGTCAGCACCACCGTTGCCGACAACGCGAACTATACTTCCCGGAGCTGTTTTCGCGGCTGTAATGGCGTCTTTGATGTTCCTATAAGGCGAAGCAAGTGTGCCCGCACCCACGCCTGGCGTCAGTTTGTCCACAAAAATGGTGTTCGCTGAACGGAACCAGAACTGATATTCACCACCGACCTCGCCGTTACCGTCACCATCGAATTCAGTTCCTGTGGCGTCAACCATCGTGGTCGCGGCAACCGGATCAAATTTCAGCTTCAGCTGGTACGCCCCGTCTGTGGTGCCACCAAAGCCGGTATTAGAAATTGCGGGATTGTAATCCGCATTTCCTGTGCTGCTGACCCCGATGTAGTACGTCCCCGGCTGGAGATTCAGTCCAATAAACGAATCAGAACTGTAATAGTTGTCATTTTGGGCAATGAGATTCTTATTGCCGTCATACAACCGCAGGACGCTGTCCAGATTGCTGGAAGTCCGTTCGGCGATTGTCTCGGCTGAGAACTTCCCAGCCTGGGCGAGCGTGAACTGATACATATCGATATCCGTCGCATTCGGCGGAAGAATTCGCTGAATGCTGACAGTGTCAACAGCGGTCGGGTAAATGGGTTCCCGCGCTATCGTGGTGGCCGTCGGATCTTCACCCGCCCCCATCACGGAAATTGCATCGTATGCGTGGCCCAGTCCGAGAGAGTGGCCAATTTCATGAATCGCCACGCCAAACCACGCGCCACCGTATTCGCTCGTGCCCCAATCCGTGTTTCCATTCATGATCGCCAAGCTGCCGCTCGCCATCCCTGCTGCGGCATTTGGCGGGAACGCTGGATCGAAAGCGCGCAGGTCGCCAGTGACGATCTGCAGCCCGGAACTGGACGTTTCACGCGCCACGAAGCCAGCTTTTTTGGACCACAGTTCCAAGATTTCGCGGGCGCGCTGCTTCTGATTTTCCGTGATTGCGTTATGAAGAGTGTTCCCCTGCGGATCTACACCGTAAACGTCAGCGAAGTTATAGTCCCGCACCACGATGGCGGAGGGAGTTGCGGGCGTATTTCCACTGGAGCCAACGTGGTTTTCACCCGAAATCGGAATATCCCTGTGCGATGGCTCATCAATGCCACCCGGATACGGAGGCAGTGGAACTGCCTGGGGCTCAATCAAAGCATTCAGATCAATCGGCGCTGCCCCCAGAACACCAAGCTGACTCGCCTTCGCGAAGCTGGAGTTGTCATCGGGACTCAGGATCGTTCCTGAAGCCAGCGTGTACGCTCCCGTGGTTGTACCGTTTGCCGCACCACTTCCGTTTATCGCCGAGTACGCGACATTGCCACTGCTGCTCACACCCAAATAGTAACTGCCCGCTGCGAGCACGGCGGATGTCAGTGTTTCGGCAACACCGGCGACGCCGCCATTCTGAGTCGCACCCAGTTGTGTTCCGGCACTGTTGAACAATCTGAGCGCAACATCCGTACCGGGAACCGGAGTTGCGGTTAAGGAGACAGCCTTAGCGGCAGTGAGGTTGAACTTATACAAGTCGATATCATTGGCACCAGCAGCGGTGTCACCAATGACCCCGTTCCGTTGCACGGGCACCGGACCCGTGATGTTGCCAAAATCGATTGCGGTGGCCAGCAGATTCGCCGTCAATGTAGTTGAACCAATTCGCAGCGAATAGATCGCGGTTGGCAGATTGGCGGCGAATTTCAACACAGCAGTGTTCGACGCGACATCGTACGTCACGGTGGTGGGCGTCATAAGTACGTCATCCGACGTCGGCAGAGTGCCACCAGTATTGTACAGACGATAAAATGCCGGATTCTGCGCCGACGCGGGATTCATAGCGTCCTGATTGAAGTAAACTACGACTATGTCCTTACGCTGCACAAGTCCGGCGTCAGCGACTGTCACGGCGGTGGCCGTATTCAGAGTCTTCACAATTGTGGGTGTGAAAGCGGCACCAACCAGCGTCACATTCGATCCTGTCGCGGTGGCCACAACGCCTATCGCCGCCGTATTGATCTGGCCGGCCAGCGTCGTCGCCACTGTATTCGCAGACTGTGCCGCAGTGTAGTTGACGGCAACGTTACCAGCGGCAACCCCACCCGTGCTGTTGAACTCAAACACTTTTGTTTTACCGCCGACCGTAATTGTCAGCTTGTCGGCGTCTTGCAATTGCGCCACGTTCGCGATTGTGATGTTTTTGTTTCGAAGCACAGGCTGCGGGATCACGCCTTCCACAACCGCGCCTAGATCCAGTGTGAAGTTGCGCTGGACATCCACACCGTTGTTAAAGACCTCCCCAGAAGTATTCTTCAGGGGATCCCCGGTGCCTTTGATGGTAATTCGGTAAACGTCGTCCGGCAGGTTCTCCGCAAAACGGACGACAACCTCGTCCGGATGGTCGCCAATTCCAACGTATCCGATTGTGATCGGAACATCACCCACACCGTTGATCAGTTTGTCATTTCCACCGCGTTCAACGACAATTCCCGTCGCCAGCGTCGTCGCGTCGATGATCTGACCGGGGTTGAACTGCAGAGTCAACTCGCGGGGGGCCACATGGCGGACTTCCGCTTCCTGCAGAATGTTACCCACATTCGGACGAATTGCCACCAGCGTTGGGGCCGTCAGCAGAGATCTGGTTTCAAGGACGTCCGATGATTCCGCGACTTTCTTTGTTCGACCAGTGCGGCGTTTCGATACCTGAGTGGACTGGAAACGATCTCGAACAGCGGTCAGCCAGGCGGAAATCAGCATTGCGGGGACCTTCAGAATTTACCAGGAATGACTTACAAAATCAGCAAAAAATGGCAATTGCCCGTAATCTACATGAACCGTTATGCACAGAACAAGGTGTCCAACTTTGAATTCGGACCCTGAACGGCTTTTGTGCGCGGAAGCATCAGCGACTGGATAGAGACGCGAATTCTCCAAGGAACAAACACACAAAGATACAGAGAATTCACGATTTTCCCAATGAACCACAAGCCTAAATCCACTCGTAAGCGTCCGATTTCAGGGCTCGTTCAAGTTTCTTGCATTCCAATCGTCTGACGAAAAGTGTGCGATCAGGGTTATCCCTATTTCGGCAGAAACCACCGCAGACTCCTGGCGGAGTCAATCTGGTTTTCCAATCGTTACAGATCCGTCAATCGCCGCCCGAATCTTAATCGTAGCGTTCGGCGTCGTGACTTGAATCAGCCTTTCGTCGGCCATGTGTGTACAGCGGAGCGGGGGCAGGCTGGAACAAGCCGGAGACCGGGCGATCAATTGACCGGTTGATGAGTCGATGACCTGCAAAACCAGCCTGTCGGCGCGAAAAAACTGTGGAATTTCATTTAATGATGTTTCAAGCAGCGACCAGGAAACCATCAAATCTGTCGGATCGCCGTGGACTTCCGGAAAGACCGCGTCTTTCATTCGCAAACTCCAGTTTACTGAACCCGTTGACGGATTCAGGCAAATCAGAGGTCCATGTGACAACCGGGGCAATCCGCGGGCGAAGGCGCGTTCGATGTCACGTCCGCCGCCGCCCTGTTCACTGATCGCGGCGAAAAGTTTTCCATTGCGAGTGAACGCGTAAAACGAGGAGACAAAATCAGTCTCGACGAATTCTGCACCCTGTGTCCTGAACACGACGCTGCCGTGTTCCGTGTCGATCAGGATCAGTTCCATTGTCGATGACACAAGCAGAACGCGATTCCCTTCAAGGATCTGACAAAAGATCTTTCCATCCCGATTACTACGCGGAATGATCTGTTCTTCGTCGGCAAGTTCGTCCTGCCCTGTGGCACCGTCGAACAAATGCAGCCGTGAATTTGAATCGGTGTACAGCAGACAACGACCAGCGATCACGACGGATTCCAATCCTCCGATGTCCAGTCGTCCGCTGCCCAAAAGGCGACCGTCGTGCGTGCTGAACCGCTGGAAACTGCGGGAATCCGTGCCCATCACCACGATCGCCTTGTGATCACCAGAGATTCGGCGGACTGAAGGATTCACACCTCGGAACAAGATCGTTTGTTCGCTCTGGGAGAGCGTAAGTTGCCGGGTCCAGAGATCTTCGCCTGTCAGCGGATTTGAGCAATGCAGTTCGTCGCCGAATTGCCATACGAAGTGATCCGCCCCCAGCGGACCAAATTCCACGTGAACAGATTCGACTTCGTTATTTCGAAAGCGACGGGTCCAGAGGAGCTTGGTCGAACCCGGAGCGGGGCACGCCAGCATCGCGATGTCTCGGATGCCGCAGACGGGAAACAGGGCCGGCGTCAACTCACCAAATGACAACGGCATGAATCGGCCTCCCAGATAGAAGTGCTGAAACGGCAGGACAACTCGATCCCTTAATGTTCCATCACCTGCGTCAAAGGCCATCACCTCCGAGACACTGTCCGATTCGCCGGCAATATAGACGTTCAGCTTGCAGCGATCCGGGATCGCGTTCGTTTCCTTTCCCTGTTGTCGGACGTCAAACTCCAGATCCGACTGTCGAATGCAGGGCAGGAACTCAAACTCCAGCGGCGCAACGTCCGCCGAAGTCAGGCCAGTTTGCAAGATCGAGGATTGGCGACCATTCGTGGAATCCGACCCGGTGACCTGTTCGGACAGTTCGTCAAAACGACGGATCCGCCGCAGCAGTTCGAGTGGCTGGCTGGAGGCAGATTCGTCGTTGACCGATGTCGTTGTCTGGTGCCATTTTGTAAGGAAGAGTTCGACAATGGCGAATTCCCGGCGATTCAGCAGTCGCTCTGCCAGTGCTTGACGCAAAGAATCGTCGGGAAGAAATTCCGGATGCTCAAGAAAATTGCCGACCAGCTGCTTCAATTCCTCGCGGGACATTTTTCTGATCGCATCAGCGTTCGGCGGTGTCGCCGCAGCGGCCAGATCGAACAGCACCTCTGGACGAACATTCCACAGGCTGGTCAATGCGACTGGCAGACGCCATGCCCGCTGTTGCCGCAGTCGGGCGAGCAATGGAGATTCCAATCGCCCTGATGCAGGCTCAGACAGCAGTTTGAAAAAGTCAGCCTTGAAACGCAGTTCGTCGGGCAAGTTCAGAGTCGCCAGCAACTCGGAGTCCTCAGGGATCTCCACTGCGGGAAGGCTTAGTGTCGCTGACAGTTCCTGTTGTGATGTTTCCAGCCAGGTTCCAACCGCGCGGCCCCACTGCTGCAGGACCAGTTCGGCCAGAAATTCGTCGATGCTGGATTCTGGTTTCGCATTCGAATTTCGCGAGGCGACGTATTTCCTGAGCAGATTCAACGAGGCATCGAGATCGCCGTTGATCAGGTGTGCCTGCGCCTGAATCAGCACTCGCTTTGAAGGATTTGCATTGAGGGCGGGCAGTTGATCGACGTTTCTCAGCAGGGAGTCGACACGTGAGAAGGCCGCCACGCACGTCGGAGTACTGACACAGATCAATTCATCATCACTTGCCACCGCGCCGTACTGGTCCATCGAGTTGGCGGGTGGTTTGACAATGGACTGCGAAATCAATGTGCCGGACTTCAAGTCCACTGTCACGGCCTGCCCGGCGAACAACGGAATGACGCAACGATCCCCGCGACATTCCGCTTTGCCGCTGACGGCGGGAGTCTGTACAACCCAATTCTGGACTCCGGTGTGCAGGTTCACGCTTCGGCAATGGCGGTCACCGACAAGAATGATCTGGCCTCCGGAAATTCCGGCGACATAGTAGTCCGGGCTGCCACCCACGTCGCCCGCTCCAAAAGCTCGGCGAGACGACTTCCAGAGAACGTCCCCCGTTTTGACCGACAGGCCGTACAGGAATGCTGATTCGTGATTGCAGCAAACTATGATCCCGTCGGAAATGCACGGCACCAGGATTGAGGGGGATACGATCAAGTCTTCTTCTGGCGGCAATGGCGCGCCAAATCCGAACTGCTGCAGGGTGGCGGCGGGTTCGCGAATGGCGGTTGCCCACAGCAGTGTGCCATCAAGAGAATTGACACCAATCATCACTCCGTCCGACAAACTGCAGACGACGGTATCCCCGCTGACAACGCATGTGCTCGTGCGTTTCGAAAAGATCGACGTGTCAATAACGGTCAACGAGTTTTCGTCCGAATAAATCAGCGGCTGTCTCCATATCAGGTCGCCCGTATTGCGCTGCAGACAATTCAGAAAAACTCGATTGTCATTCAACGTCAGCACAAACAGACGCGTTCCCTGTCCGGTCGGTGGCGTGAGAAATCGATGCCCATTCCACGGATCTGCGGGAGTCGTCTCCTCATCGTCAGGCTCGCCGCTCTGGATGCTGTCACTTGCGGCATGGTCGGCGACAGCGGAATTCGTATCGACTGACGTGACTTGCGCCATCGTCTGGTAGTTGAACTCCGCGCGGTCTCCTATCGTCCAGGCAATCATCGGCAGTGGGTTGTGAGGAGATCGCCGGAGAGCGACCAGCCGTGTTCCCACGGGCCGATATTCGGAGTCGCTGTCTTCCTCGATGATTGGGAATCCATTCCGCTGACGGATCACGCGGCCTGCCTGGTTTTCGACGAACGAATCCTTCCCGGCAAAAAATGAAAATCGATCGACAAAGAAGAGAAATTCGTCATCTGAAGCCACAAGGCCGAATTCCGCGAGACCGAAAATTGGTGCCGCGCGTCCGAAGGTTGATTGCGATTCGCTCAGCGCGCTACGTGTGGCGGCTTCCAATTCGTCGTAGACTGTTTCAGGTTGACGCTGAAAGGTATCTGTCGGGACGGACCACAGTTCCTGGCCATTGACGCGATTGAGAGCAATCAGCCGAAACGGGGAACGCACGACGACACTATCGCCCCAGAAAACGGGCCGCCAGTTATTGAATTCCTCGAAGCGATCCGCCGCTTCGGGATCAAACATCATCAGCAAATAGCCCGTTTCCGGCTGTGGCACTCCCGGAAAACTCCAGATCGATTCACGCCACGTCCACAGTGGTTTTGGCCACGGTGGCGAAAGCGTTCCGACAGACGCCGCGGCAGGAAATGACAGATTCGTGTCTGAGCTTTCCTCAACGGCCTCTGGATCCTGCTGCTGTCTTTGCCGCAGGTCGGCAATCATCGCGTGCAATGGCCGCAGGAGGCGTGTGAGTTCCGGACTTAGAACAGTGCCTGCATAAGCCTGCTCCAGGTACGAAATCTGTGCGGCAGCTTTTCGCACATCACCTTTCAGGAGTTCGCAGCTCATGTCCAGCACCTGAGCCTGGATGCCAGCTTCGGTCAGCGGAAACTTTCGTGCGACGCGGGCTGCTTCGCGATGGCCACCGTCTCGAATCGCGGCCCGCAACTCCTGCCCGGCGATGATTTTATTGGCATCAATCCAGAGTCGCTGCACATCCGGCGGAGACTTGAGCAGAAGATTCAGAGCACGGTTGCGAACGCTGATCGCCGTCGCGGAACCGGGCTCGATTTCAAAGACATCATGCGGAAGACCGAAAATCTGCAGCAGCGATTCTCGCCGCAATTCCGCGTCACGACGATCATCGATCGACTCCGCTCTGCGCAACAGTGCCTCGATCTGCCGGTCTCGAACCAGGTGCTGCGAAAGGACTTCCGACTGCCCGTGTTTGTCAGACGGGCCTGACTCGGCCAGCGGTTGCAACTGGGCCAGACCGGTCGCTGCACCCATCAGCCACAGCGACGTGCTCGACAGGATCAGAATCAAGAATCTTGTCCACGAATACCGCATGAGTCGAATGCTGCAATGAAGTCAAAAGTATCGCGCACAATGAAAAGCAACGCTGTTCGCGGGTTTTTCCACTGAGCCGACAGGCCCGGGCCGCCAAAGTATACAGGACAATCCCGCCGAGTGTGAGAGAAAGGGGTGGGCGCGGCACTTGCCGGGAAGCGTCCGTCCTCGAAATCGACGAGGTTCCATTGAAATTTGGGAAGATTTCCTCCCAAAGGGCGTCTTTGATTGTTTGCCTCGCGAGTTGTATTTCTCTTGGTCTTTCGTCGATAGGGGGCTGACGCCATCATACGTCACGCGCTGTAAATTGATGTCTTTTCGTTTAACCCGTGGCCGCAGACCAGGCTCTCGAGCAGCCACATCTGGAAGCCTGGCCTGCGGCCATGGGTTAAACGATTCAACGCTCGATCCACGCGGTTTGGAATTGCGAAGGCATCATTCCGGGCCACGTGAAGTATAAATCAACACACCCCGGGCTGCGGAGATTCTGCAAAATGCGTTCAAAACGGCGACGAAATCCCGGTTCAATCAACCCCGCGTTGATTTCCCCTTGCGCTGGCGGATCTCATTGTGAGAATCTTGAAGATCGCACTCTGCTGAGTAATCTGGCGATTATTGATGCCTATCCCGTTGACGGCAGCGGGACAAAAGTCACAAACCCAGTTCTGGGCGAGAGACTGGAGTTTCGCGCACAGTACACGACGGACTCTCTTTCCGCAGCGGCGGCGTACGCGATTCGCGTCACTGTGGACGGTGTTCCGATTGATCAGGCGGGACTTAACTATGGGGCGGGATTGAGTACAGGATCATGGCAGGTCGGGATCGTTCACGGTTTCGCGGAACCTGGAACGCACACTGTGCAGGTCACTCTGGATCCACTGGGACAGCTTGCCGAAGACAATGAAAACGACAATACGCGGACGTTTTCAATGACGCCCGCGTCAGCCACAAATCTGCCTCAAAAGTTTGGCAATTTTGTGACCGGGACAGCGGGAGTTGACTGGCGAATCATCAATTTCTCGGACCTCGATCCGCGTCCTGGAATCCTGCGTGACTATCAGGGCGGTCAGTTCACCTATGATTTGCAATCCGGAGGACATGACGGGATCGATCTCGGCCCCGGTCCCTTCGCCGCGACAGACAAGGGGATTCGCGTTTACGCCGTCGCGACGGGTATTGTTGAGTCAATCCATGACGGAGAATTTGACCGCCAGTCCGGAACTGTGGATACCTCGGGAGTTGCCAATGATGTGGTAGTGAATCACGGCAATGGCTGGAAGACTTATTACTGGCACCTGCGGCGAGATTCTGTGTCCGTGAAAGTTGGTGACACGGTCAACGCGGGAGATTTTCTTGGCTGGATGGGCAGTTCGGGATTCTCGTCGGGGCCGCACACACATTTTGAAGTTCGATATAAGAATCATCCGGTCGAAACAATGCTCGACCCGGCGACGTTCTGGTTCACTCCGCCCGCCTATCCTGCAGACTACCGTCATGCCATCTTCGCGGGCTTGTCCAGTCAGTCTCCAACGACTTCCGAATGGTCGGAGCGGCCCAACGACATCCGCGTCTTCACGCCCGGAAGCGACGTGTTTTTCTGGGTCTATGCGGGTGCCATGATGCCGGGAGACATGCAAACGATTCGCTACCTGCGACCCGACGGCACCACGCTTTTTCAACAAACCTTCAACCAGGGAAGCGTCTTCAATCGCACGGGGGAATGGAACTTTTTCGCAAAACTCCCCGCAAACGCGCCTCTGGGGACATGGACCACTGTCTGGCTTCAAAATGGCATTGAAAAGGCGCGCGAGTCGTACACAGTTGCCACGGCGGGAGCACCGGCGATTCGAGTCGAACAGGGAACGCAATATATTCAGGATGAACGATTCACTCCGATCGACTTTGGCACCGTGGCCGCGAATGTAACCGCGCCAACGCAGTCATTCACCATTACAAATCAGGGATCGGCCCCGCTGACGCTGGGAAATGTTTCTCTGCCGACCGGATATCAGCTTGTGACATCTCCTGCTGCGACCGTTGCTGCCGGACAGACAACGACGTTGGTGGTCCGACTGGTGACAGCGACACCCGGCTACTATGCCGGCGAGCTGCGAATGGTGTCGAACGATGCGGATACACCGGCCTTTCGCGTCTGGCTGGAAGGCGTCGTGGAGACTCCGGGAATCGGGACGCTCATTCCCGGCATTTCAGTGCGCCACGCTGCCGAAGGTTCACGATTGTTTGCCAATGTGCGGCGAACAGGCAGCACAGCGTCGGCACTCACTGTGACATTGGCGACAGACGCTACCGAATTGGAGATTCCGGC
Organism: Planctomycetales bacterium; assembly: GCA_038214195.1. GTDB lineage: Bacteria > Planctomycetota > Planctomycetia > Planctomycetales > Planctomycetaceae > SXXK01. Next base: position 908 of record JBBQSE010000003.1, on the reverse strand, counting down.
GACGGTGACAATTCCGGCAGGCGCCTCGTTCGTGAATTTCGAAGTGCGGGCCGTTCAGGACTTTGCATCAGACGGAGATCAGCGAATTCAACTGCTGGCGTCCGCGTCAGGTTTAACCAGTGGCCTGAACGAATTGCTGATCACAGAAAATCTTCGATTAGAGTTTCAGGTTGCGGAAACCGGCGGAGGGACTTTGGTCCGTGAAAATGGGTCGCCCGATTCACTGTCGATCGTCCTCACGGGTCAGCCGGTCTCGCCTGTCGTCGTTCGAGCGCAGCGGGCTCCGGCTGCTGAGATCATGCTCGACCAGTATCAATGGACCTTCGATTCGAGCAACTGGAATATCCCACAGCAGGTGCTGGTGTCCGCCGTTGATGACATTATCGAAGAAATGAACGAGACTTTTGCGATCACATTTTCCGTGGATTTGGCGGCCTCAGACGCGGCATTTCAATTCAGCCCGGCGCGCATCATCAATGTCACAGTGCAGGATGATGAACCAGTGCCGCCGGGAATTCAGGGGGCCGCAATGACGACGCTCGGGGCTCCGTTCACATTGTCATGGATACCCGTGACGGGCGCTGTTGACTATGAATTTTGGGTCAATTTCGTGTCCGGTGGCGTAGCGCAGGTTGTGCATACCAACATCACCAGCCCATCCTATGACTTCACTGGTTTCAATGAGATGGGAACCTACCGCGCGTGGGTGAGGGCGAATGTATCGTCCGGGTTTACGACGCGCTGGAGTGTTGCGCATGATGTGCGAGTGGTCGGTCAGATCGCTCTCCAGCCCATGCCGCGATATTTGGATTCCGTCGCGCCAACGTTTAACTGGAATTCGGTGCCGACGGCGGTCCACTACGATCTTTGGCTCGACGATGTGCGTAACGGCATCAGTCAGCTGATCC
>JBBQSE010000002.1:0-76834 GCA_038214195.1 Planctomycetales bacterium | reverse complement strand
ATTCGAGCGCAGGGTATGCGGAGACTCAGCAGTTGCCGGCTCCCACAAATCCCAGCGATCCATATACTCCGCTCGGGATGACCTACAACACAAATGCTTCCGGAGCCGTCGCGATGACGCGGCACGAACTGGCCGCTCCGTTCACGTACGGGCCGGTCAACATTGAACCGTTTGTGATGGGTGAGGCCGCGTACTGGCAGCAGGGATTCACCAGCGACAGCGTTGAACGCTATTTGCTGAATACGGGTGTCCGAGCCCGCATGACGGCGATGCGGGTCTTTCCATTTGTCCGCAGCGACATCCTGAATCTCAACGGACTCGCTCACAAGCATGACACGTTTCTGGAGTATGCGTACACCCAATCATCGCGCGGCCTGAATGAGATCGCGCAGTACAATGAGATCGACGACAACTCTCAGGAACGTTTCCGGGCAAGGTATCCATTGCAGATTTATGGCGGTGTCGTTCCTGCGGAATTCAATCCTCGCAACTATGCGTTGAGAAACGGTGCGGGATTGTGGACGAGTGCTCCGTATCATGAAGTTGCTGACAACTTTCAGGCGTTACGCATCAGATTTCGAGATCGACTCCAGACAAAAGTCGGTCCAGCCAATGCGCCACGCATTCGTGACTGGATGATGTGGGAATATGGCGCGTCGTTTTTCCCGAAAGCGAATCGCGACAACTTTGGCGAGGACTTTGGGCTGCTTTACAATCACTATCGCTGGAACCTGAGCGATCGAACCAGCATTTTGGCGGATGCCAACTGGGATCTGTTTGATCCGGCGCAGAATCTGTGGAGTGTCGGTGTCCTGAGTCAGCGCAGCCTCCGGGGCAGCGCGTACCTCGGCTACCGACAGGTGAAGGCGACAAACTACCTTGACAGTCAAATGCTGCTGGCGAGTTATAGCTACCAGATGAGTCCCAAATGGATTTCCACTGCATCGTATGCTTACGACGCGGCGGTCGGTGAGCCACGTGGAACTTCACTGACGATTTCCCGTGTCGGACTGGACTGGATCCTGAACTTTGGATTTGGCTACGACTACAGCAAAGACAACGTCGGCGTCGCAGTTTCATTTGAACCTCGATTCGGCCCGCCTTCACCCACCAACTTGAGCTACCTGCTGGGACTATCGAACTAGACCGCCGTCAGTTTGAGAACCGGAACTCAGCATCAACGGTTTGCCGATTCCTGTTCACCGCCATCGAAAGCCTTGATGCTCTCCCGCAGCATGTCCATGATCGCGCCGAAGTCGCCGCCGTAATTCAGCAGCTGGCCGCCCTGTTTCTGCCGCTGCTGCAAAATTTCGGGGGTCCCGACGGGCAAGCCCCATGCCTTGCCGTTCTTCGCACACGCAGCGGCAACTCGCTCAATCGCCGCCTCCAGTGTCATCTTGCCGGGGTCGAGCTTCAGCCGGAGACCAAGGTCACCGGGGCCGACGAAGATGCCGTCGAGTCCCGGCACGCTGGCGATCTGTTCCACGTTGTTCACGGCCGGCGGCGTCTCAACCTGGACGACAAGAAACGTTTCCGCATTCGCGCCTTTCACGAATTCGTCGGTGTTGCCGCAGTAGAAGTCGGCGTCGAGTCCTGCTCCATCCAGGCCGCGATCACCAATCGGCGGATACTTCACGGCGTCCACCAGCATGCGAGCCTTCTCGGCGGTGTTGACATGAGGAATCATCAACCCCGCCGCGCCATCTTCGAGGTAACGGTAGAGCCGTGACTTCTCCGTCGTGGCCGGTCGCACCATAATGTCGATGTCATGCAGATGCGACTGCACGAGCAACGCCTGCACGTCGCGATCCGATAAGTTGCGATGTTCCAGATCAAGCCAGATGCAGTCAAAGCCATTGTGCGCTGCATGTTTGATGAACATCGGAATGTAATGGCCGAGACAGCACATTCGCACGGTTTGTCTGTTGCGAATCCGGGCCAGCGTTTTGCTTTTTCTCATACGAGGAGCGTTCCTGGGAACAAAAAGGTTTGATTGTGAAATGACCTAAGTGCGGCAAAACACGTCGCTCAATTGACCGCGCATCGCCTGCCAGACAACCCAGACGCGCCCCACGCGATCAGTCGCCGTACGCGCGAGAACGTTGCCGCCATTGTCCGACGACGCCAGCGTGATTTCGTCCGCTTCAATTTTGCCTTCACGCGCCTGCTGAGACTTCAATTCCATGAGATTTCTGTCATTCACCTGCGACCAGACAACGACCAGAACGTCACCCTTGGCGATTGCCAACACCGGGAAATCAGACTGAAAATCCGAAGGCCGCAGCGTCTGCAAATTCGGCGTCATGTCGGCTGGTTCTGTGAGGAAGCAGCACGCAATCAGCAGTGAGAGCATGTTGAGCATCACGGTCCTCCGGCAGTGCAGTGGGTTCCGGTTTTGGAACGACTGAACCTGCAATCGATCCAGCCTGACGTGACCCATCGTAGCAAGCCAGGTGGACGCAGTAAAAGTAGGCGAGCCGTTTCGATTCGAACCAATTTGATGTTCAACCGACGTTAGTTGGACAGCGCCACTTTGGGTCCAATTGTAGCCCGAAGCGTCAGCGAGGGAACGAGTTGAGGAACAATCCCTCGCTGACGCTTCGGGCTGCAAAAACTCTCGGTTTTCGCCAAAAGTGGCGATGTCCAATTAGTATCGTACTGAATCGGGCGGCCGGGGCTGGACTGAGCGAAACGACGGGATTTTTACCAGGGGAACGTTGGGTTGGAATGATAGTCAAGGCACAAAGCCGCATCTCTAATCCGTCACCCCGATGCAAAACAGGTGCTGTTCTCCACGCAGGAAGATTTCATCGCCTTCGATGGCGGCCGAGGCGCTAATGGGTTCGGCGAGGTGATTGACGGCGACGAGTTTTGGGGTCGGTGCATGGCTGATGACCATGGTCGTTCCCGCGAGGTCAGTGATGTAAACTTTGCCATTGGCGGCGACAGGCGATGAGTAGATATTTTCCAGTTCGCCGAGTCGCATCACTCCTGGCTGGTCCTTTCCGCTTGGGCCATCGACTCGCGTCAGAACATTCTGGTAGTGCGTCAGAAAATAGAGGGCGTCTTCGCAGAGCAACATCGAAGGAACATAGGGGGTGCCTCGAATGCGAGTCCACGCGACGTGGCTGGTGTTGGTGAGATCTCCCTGAGCGTCCTTCAGGTTGATGGCGATCAAGACTTTCTTTTCGTAGCTGCTCCCGACATACAGCATTTCGTTCGCGTAGACAGGAGTCGCCACTACATTGGATGACATGCCTCCGCATTCCCAAACGATGTCACCGGTTTCCAGATCGTATCCGCGGACTCGGTTCGTTCCGCAAACAACAATTTCCGGACGCTGAACACCATCGCGGCCTCTGCGTTCGATGACGATCGGGGAACTCCACGAGGTGTCTTCCGGACGTTCCCTGCGCCAACGATTCTTGCCGGTTCGTTTGTCCAGCACGACCAGAAAGGATCCCTCTTCGTGGTCCCAGTTCACAACAACAGAATCACCGTAGAGTGCTGGTGATGCTCCTTCGCCGTGACCGTGCTTTGTATGCATGGGACCGAAATCCCGCTCCCAAACGATGTCGCCCTGAAAGTTGAGGCAATAGACTCCCTGCGCACCGAAGTGAGCATAGACAAATTCACCGTCAGTGACTGGTGACGCCGACGCCAGACTGCCGGTATAGTGGCCCGCTTCAAGTGGCACTTCTTCTCGAACCACGGTCTGCCATAGGATGGTGCCATCACGACGATCGACGGCGATCACGGCGAATTGGTACTTGCTGTCGATAGGCAAATTGTCGTGTTCGCCAGGGCGACCGCTCATGTGCGGCGTCAATTTCGGGCCGACGGGAATTGCGGCTGTCACAAAGACGTGATCATCCCACAGCACCGGCGAACTATGCCCCTTGCCCGGCAGTTCCGTCTTCCAGCGAATGTTCTTGTCTGGGGACCATTCCACTGGCGGCGTGGCATTGATGGCCGTTCCTGTTCCAGATGGCCCGCGCCACTGATTCCAGCGAGAAGCAGCACCGGACTTGTTGTCATCTGCGTTGCAGCAGCACGGCGACGCACAGATCCATAGCGCGACAATCAACGAAACGCTCCGGACCACGGCGAAGTTCTCCCTTGCGGATTGGTTAATACCCGTTCTTAGTTGGCTTCCTTCACATCGGGCAAATATGTTCCATAGCCTTCAGCTTCCATTTTGGCTTTTGGAATGAATCGCAGGGCGGCGGAATTCATGCAGAATCGCTTCCCGCCACGATCCGCTGGGCCGTCATCGAACACGTGACCTAAATGCGAATCCCCCAGCTTTGATCGAACTTCGGTTTTGATCGTAAAGAAACCGTTGTCCGGCCTGTACACCATGAATTGAGGATCAAGAGGCTTTACAAACGAAGGCCACCCGGTTCCCGATTCAAACTTGTCGGACGATGAAAACAGCGGCTCCCCGGAAACCAAGTCAACGTAGATTCCTGCTCTGTGATTCTTCCAATAGGCATTCTGGAATGCAGGTTCAGTTCCCTTTCGTTGAGTGACTTTGTATTGCATCGCTGTCATCCGGTGCCGGAGCGTCGCATCCGATGGCTTTTTGAAGTCATCCCAGGGAAGCCGAGGTTCGGGTTCTTCCGTCACGACAACAGCATCAGACGCGATTTCTTTGGTACTTGTTTCGTTCGAATTGCGATCTGATGGAATCAGCGTCTGTGTGCCAGCCTGCCGATTGTCAGCCAATACGGAACTGAGCACTATTGCAAATCCCAGGAATACTCCACTGCTCAACAACGTTTTAGACATTTTGGTGTCCTCCCTCTGGAAACGGTCCAGGTTGCTTAAATCCCCAAAAATGTGCCACAGGCATGTGGCATACGAATTATCCGCTGTAGGACGGGCACTTCTGCCCGTGGCGGATAACGACGGGCAGAAGTGCCCGTCCTACGGTAAAGTTGTTTCTGCCACTCGCCTTTCAACCTTTAATAATGAACATATGTTCATTCGTAGCCTGCAAATTCATGCTTCTGCGCATGCACTGCCAGTCAAGTACGGTTATAGATCTCTATGGAGTGAGGCAAGACCAGGATCCGATTGGATTTCCTCAAAAGTGACCTGAAAACGATCACGCTGCGCGAATACTCACGAATTCGGCTGCGAAAACCCTTCACGGTCTTTCCGCGTTGGACATTATAAAACACGCCAGATTGCCCAGTCGATCCTTACAGAAGACTCGTCCATCGACGAACACGACGTGAGGCCAGACGTCGGTGGAGAAGACATTGTCGATCGTGGCAACGGCTTTGTACTCGCGGGGAGAACGTGTGGCGGTTTCAGCGAGGACAAGACGGCCCATGCCGCCCCAGACGATGATGCGGTCGTCGGCTGTGATGATGCATGATCCGGCGTCGGCGAAGTTGCCACCTTCCCATTTCTGTTCGCCGGTTTCAAAATCCAGACAACGCAGTTTCTGCCAAGCCAGATACACGTGCCCTTTGTGAATGACGGGCGTGCAGACTTTTGAACTGTAGGGCTGCTCCCAGACTTTTCGCGCGCCACGGAGAGTAATCTCAAGTTTGCAGATCGCTTTATGGTTGTAAGCTGAGGTGATCAGAACGTTGTTTTCGAAGACGGCGACTGATGCGATGTTGTTGATGAACTCCGTGATCCATTCGTACTCAGCGACAGTTTCGCCTGCATGGCCAGCATCAAGCCGCGTGACGAGCAGTCCTTTGAACGTCATGACGGCGACGCAGGAAATGCCTTCAACGGTAATGGGAACAAGTCCACCGGTGTGTCCGGCGGGACCTTTGGCTGCGGACAGCCAGACCTGTTTGCCGGTGGATTTGTTGAAAGCGACCAGCGTCGCTTTGTCGGAACCCACTTCGACGATGACAAGATCACCGTCGACGAGCGGTGCCGTCGTGTAACCGTAGTCTCGCAGTCCCGAGCGTCCCACTTTCGGCCGCCGCTGAACGGCATACTGTTCGTAGAGATCAACACTCCAGATTCGCTGGCCCTGTTGATTCGGATCCCAACAGATCAGGTCACCATTGCAGCTTAAGGTGTAAAGAAACCCGGTTTCGCTGTCGTATTCCGGAGTCGAAGTCGGGCCGGAGTAAAGTCCCTCGTCCCCAGTCGCAAGGCGACCGTACTGCGGACACTTGTAAGAAACCGTCCAGTTCGCTTTCCCGGACGCCGCCTGACAACAATACAGGTGGTCCTCGCCGCCGCGCCAACCCATGACAAAGAGCTGGTCTCCGACGATGATCGGGGACGTGGAGCCTTCGCCGAAGTTCTCTTTCCACAGCGGTTGCGTCGAGAGCCATTCCCCGGTTTTCCAACCGGAGGACTCGCTGACAATGTCATTGCGATTCGGGCCTTGCCAATGAGGCCAGTCGTCAGCAGTCAGCGATCCTGAGCAGAGGACGCAGTAAAGCAGGATCAACATACACTGCTGCCCAAAGCTGTGATCGGATTCGCGTTTTTCCGCCATGGTCAAAAACCTTTTCCAACCGGCAGATTCTGCCGGAATTCATTCAATTCAGAGACGCGAACAACCGAATCAACTAGGGAATTCCCCAATTTGCGGGACATATCGCGTCGTATCTGCGTGAACTGCCATCCAGGTAAATTCTCGCCGGAGCACCAAGCTGCGTCATCCTTTTCCAGTGAGTTCGTCCATGATTATGCAACGAATCGATTTCGACGGTCAGGACGACCCTGTAGAGCCTCCTCTGAATTCAGAGCAGTCTGGTTTCTTGTATTGCTTTGTGCCTCAGAATCGGCAAGCCCGGCAGCTCCGTCTGGATGACGCCCACACGAATGAGATCCTGATTCAGCGGAAAACCGTTCACGATATGATCTGCGAGGCCTTTGATCCGGCGGAAAATGGATTGTATTTTGGCTGATTGATTTGAATCGTGAAATCAGAGAGGCCGCCCGCATGCCGCATCACTTCTCGTACTTCGGGATATTCGGCTCGGGAACTTCCGCGACCAGTTTCTTGATGATTTCGTCGATGTCCAGGCCTTCGGCCTGGGCCTGAAAATTTGTGGCCACGCGATGCCGCAGCACGGGGATCGCCACTTTTCGGATATCCGCAATCGACACATTCGGTCTTCCACCCATAGCAGCCGCAGCTTTGGCTCCGGCGATGAGATACTGACCGGCGCGGGGGCCAGCACCCCAGTCCACCAGCCGGCGAATGAATTCGGGCGAGCCTCCATCTTTGGGCCGCGTCGCGCGCACCAGTCTTGCTGCATAGCTGATGATCAGCGGGCTGGCGACGATTTGACTGATCTGCCGCTGTAGGTACAGAATTGATTTGGCGGACAGCACTTTACGAACTTCAGGCCGTTCGCCGGATGTCGTCGCCACCAGAATTCGCTCTTCTTCGTCCAGCGTTGGATAGTCCACTTTCACGTTGAACATGAAGCGGTCCTGCTGCGCTTCCGGCAGCGGATACGTTCCTTCCTGCTCGATGGGATTCTGGGTCGCGATGACAAAAAATGGTTCAGGAAGTTTGTAGGTCGTCTGACCGACAGTGACTTCGTGTTCCTGCATGGCCTGCAGCAGAGCCGACTGCGTCTTGGGTGGCGTGCGGTTGATTTCGTCCGCGAGCAGGATGTTGGTAAAGACCGGCCCTTCGACAAAGCGGAACTCGCGGCGACCGGTTTCACTTTCTTCCAGAACGTTGGTACCGGTGATGTCTGATGGCATCAGGTCGGGCGTAAACTGAATTCGGCGGAAGTTGACGTCGAGCAGCCGGGCGATCGTGCTGACAATCAATGTCTTCGCCAGGCCTGGGACGCCCACCAGCAGACAATGACCGCCGGTGAAAATGGCGGCCAAAATCTGATCGATTACGTCATTCTGCCCTACAATCACTTTGTGCAGCTCTTCCACCATGACTTCATGGTGCCGCTGAAACTTCTCCAGAAATTCATCAAAGTCGCGTTTCTCAGCCAAAGGAGCATTCCTTCTGATCAACATCACTTCAAACTGGTCACGTTACTGAGGAAAGATAGTCAATCCCCCTTGAACTGTACCAGCAGATCGGTCAACACATCTTCATCTGTCGGATAACTTGAAGGCTGAAGAGCCCTGAGCGGCAGCGGAACATTGTCCATGCGATACGCCGTTCCCTTCGCATGCAGTCCGTACACAGCTGTGGTAAAACGCACGGACGGAATAAATTCCAGCGGCACATTGGGATAGTCCACGACGATCGTTGGAATAGTTTTTAGGTGTTCTCGCGCCGCCACAGAGAAATGTGGGATCGTTTCCGCTCCAATAATCACGCACAAATCGGTTTCCCGCCGTTCGAGTAGTTCATTCGCGGAAAACTCTCCGGGATTGTAACGCGGATATCCGCGAGCAATATCGACGGCGAAGGGATATCCCGTCTGCCACAGCAGCACATTGTCCGCTCCGGAGACGTCTCCCTGCATTCGCATCCGCCGCGCTGTGAATCGCGTCACAGCGTTGAGTTCTGCGACCAGCTGCAGCAGCGCCGCGACGTGGATGTGACCGGAAAGCGTCGGCTCGCTGCTATCCCACATTCGCGATCCCGCCAGCCCAAGTCCGAAGAAGATGACGCCGTAGCGGCAACTCTTCATCAAATCCATCAGCTTCAACACTTCTTCCGACATGCGGTTCGGCTGTCCGCCCCGCAGCATTGCCCGTAGTTGGGCGATCATTTCAAAATCGCCATCTCGTTCGACGGGAATAACAAGATCCGGTTCGCCTCCGGACGGAGACAGTTTCCAACTGGCGACTTTGGCAGCCTCGCCGATCATCACAACCTTGCGACTGTCCCGGCCCCGTTCTGTAAATCGGCCATTGGCAAAGACAGAATAACGTTCGGTGTGCCGAGGGTGCGAGGCGGCCGGATGGCATCCCCAGAAGATCACCAGATCCGCACGGTTGCGAACTTCGCCAAGAGTACACGTCACCTCACCGACTTCCTGCAGCGCCATAATTGACGGGCCGTGACACATCGACGCTGTCGTATCAATCACGGCACCAATGCGGTCGGCGAGCGCCACGGCGGCGCGCTGACCTGGACTGGCGCTCCGCGAGAGTCCGTAGATCAGCGGATAATCGGCTTTTTCCAGGAGCGTACCGGCGTGCCGGATCGCATCGAAGTATTCGGCAGCGCGTCCGTCGAGTTCCGCGATGGGCTGATTCGTCGATGCGTGTGCCCTAAACCAGTGTTCGCCGAGCTTGCAGTGCGGTTCAAAGGAAGTGAGTTGTCCGGCGTTAAATGTCAGCGACACATCGTCGCAAAGACATCCGCAGCCGGGACAGGCAACGTGCGATTCAGTTGTACTCACGCACCGCACCTACTTTTCGGACGACAGCATTTCCGGCTTGATCAGATTCAACATGAGTTGAACTGACACGACTCGCACAGCAGTATGGTCCAAACTCGAGGCGTTCCTGCAAGTGATCGGGCGTATTTTGTCACCGCAATTGTGTTAGTCATTGAGCACAAACGTCACCTTCAGGTTGACGCGAAAGCAAGAAATCTGACCATCCACCACATCGACCTTTTGATCCTGAACCCACGCACCGGTCACATTCTTCAGCGTCTTACAAGCTCGATCAACGCCCACCTTGACGGCGTCTTCAAAACTTGTGGACGAAGAGGCAATAATCTCCGTCACACGAGCGACCGATCCTGCCACGGGGGCCGTTTCTTCCTTCTTCTTTTTTTTGTTCTTCATCACCGCGAACTCCTTATTTTGTCTGCGAAAAGTAAACTGGGCAAACTTCTGTCGGCCGTCATACCAATCGCGGCTCGCACATCCCAGAACGCGCAGTATGCGCATTTATTTTATTTTTGCCAGTCGCTCCGATGATGCAATGCCCCCTACGCTTCCGCCTGTCCCATATTGGTGTGAGCAGAGGGTCGGGAGTCTTTTTCGGACGGAAACGTCAGCGTTTTTCACCATGCTACTCTCCGAAAAAGACTCCCGACCCTTTCATTCAGCGAACATGGGACAGTCGAACTACGCTTCTGCCTGAAAGCGATACAACCCAACTACGAAAAACACTGAGCTGAAGAGCAACAGCATCCCGCAGGACTGTGCGATCACGGACAGCCGAGGCAAGTCCCGCGTTAAGACCTCGCCGTAAGCATCCAAAGCCCAGGCGTGAGGCGTGAAAAGGCTGATTTTCTGGGTGATTGGAGGCATCCAGGCGCGTGGCACAAGGCAGCCGCTGATTCCGGCACTCGAAAGCAGAATCAGATTCCCAAACGAAGAAACCTGAGATTCCGTTTTTGCAATCGTCGAAAACATGAGCCCCAGCGACGTCGCGGCGGACGAGGTACACAGCATGATCGGAATCAGCAACAGCGGCTCAGGCCCCCACGACATGCCAAACAACAGTCGCCCCGAAATCATCAGGGTGACAGTCTGAACAAGTGAAACGATCAGAAAGGGCAAGGTCTTGCCTGTCAGGATTGCGATGGGGGCAATCGGAGAGATTCGCAGCCGTCGCAGGGTGCCGGTGTCGCGTTCGCCAATGAACGAGCGTCCCATGATGTTGACCAGAAAAAAGACGAACAACACCGTGTAACTCGGGATGAAAAACTGATACACGCGGTTGCCGCTATCGGTCGGCAGTTCTTTTGCGGTCGCGGACGATTCCCACGGCTCCGGAATGACGGAATCACGTGCGGCACCACGGAAGGAGGGAACTTTCTCGGCCAAAATTGGCAGAATCGCATTTTGCAGCGACAGTTTGACCAGCGACTTCGCGAGTCCATCCATCATCGGGTCGCCTGCCGTCTCGTTGCTGACAAGCATCAGATTGACGCCGGCCAATCCGTTTTGACGAGTCGTTTCATCGGGCGACGTCAGAACGGTCGTCGAAAGCTGACGCATGCGACTTTCAAATCCGGGCTGAATTACAAGCCGCACGTCAATATCGCCCATCGGTCGCTCGTCCTGCAACTGTTTGAGAATCGACGCATCGGTTCGATCTCTGATATCGCCGGATCGGACGATGACGTTGTCATAGCTCGCCAGAAATCCCGCGAGGCGTCCTGAGGTGACCGATTGATCGAAGTCAGCCACTTCAATTGTCAGCCCCTGGCGACTCTGTTCACGGTTCTGCCGCAGGCGGCCTGTCGATGATCCGACGATCGCAATGATCACCATCGGCATCGCCACCAGAATGACCAGTGCGCGGCGGTCACGGAAGAGCAGCCGCAGATCTTTCAGCGTGATTTTGAAGGCGTCCATATGCGGATTCGAGAACCATGAGAGAAGAATTACAGGAAAGTGGGCAGGGTCACTTATGAGCCGCGAATCTGTCAGTAAATATTGTTTTCGGGCCAAAGGCCCATCCGTTCCAATAGCCTGGGCCATCGGCCCAGGTCAGTGTGTCACCCGTGTTGCAAAGCCGCAATCGGGGCGGCCATTCGATGACAACGAATCGAATTGTCGGCCCGTTGGGCCTTCGTCAATGATCAATCCTCTGTTACCAGGGCCGATGGCCCTGGCTATTGGAACGAATGGCCCGTTGGGCCGGAATCGCAGAGAGTCGCTTCGTTGTCGTTTCTTCTCTTTTTTTTGCAATCCGCTCAATTTACAACAATTTTACGGCCAAAAATCCTTCACCGCGTTGCCTTTCGGGGCTATTGAATTTTCAATCATTGCACCGTGGCTGAAGCCCACGGCTACCTGCCGTGGCGCCTCCGGGGCCGTCGTGGGCTCGGCTGAATTCCCAAAGTGCGCTGCCGAACTAATCACGCAGTTTGTTCCCGGTCAGCTTGAGAAACAGGCGTTCGAGATTCGGCTCATGCGTTCGGATCGAACGCACGCTGACACCGTTTTGTTCCAGCGTTGTCAGGATACTTGTGACGTCGCTGTTAAGAGCTGTCTCGCAGGACTGATTCTGACTGCTGAAACGCACGACGGCTTCATCGCCATCGTATTCAATGCGAGCGGATGTCCCCAGAGACATTTCTTTCGGAACGGCGGCCTGTCCCAGTTTCAATTCGACTTCAAACGGAATCTGCCTGAGCAGCTGAGGAATCGAATCACACGCCAGCAGTCGTCCATGGTCCACAATCGCCGCCCGCGAGCAAACAAGCTGCACTTCTTCCATGTAATGACTGGCATAAATGATCGCTGTGCCGCCTTGCTGCAACCGGCGAATGCAGGCAATCAGATGGGCGCGGCTTTGCGGATCGACGCCGACAGTTGGTTCATCCAAAATCAGCAGTACAGGATCATGCATAATGGCGGCGGCGAAATTCAGTCGGCGCTTCATGCCGCCGGAAAACGTGTCCATCAGGTCGTCAGCCCGACCGGTTAACCCGACCTGCTCCAGAACCATTTCGACCTTGCCTCGGAGACGCGTCCCCGAAAGATGATACAGGCTTCCAAAAAACATCAGGTTTTCACGCGCTGTCAGATCCGGATACAGGGCAAGGTCCTGTGGCACGACTCCCATCCGCTGGCGACTTTCAGGTCGCGTCCGATCGAGTCGCCGTCCTTCAAGTCGGACCTCTCCGGAATCCGCAGCCAGCAGACCGCAAACCATCATCATGGTGGTTGATTTGCCGGCACCGTTCGGGCCAAGTAGTCCGAATGCTTCCCCCGGCTGCACGATAAAACTCAGCCCATCTACCGCCGTGAGGTCGCCGTATTTTTTAACAAGATTGTCTACTTCCAGCAGTGAGGCCATCAATTTGAAAACCCAGCGTGAATTATTCCAGAGATCGGGCAAATGTCAGTAGGTGCTCGGAAATGTCAAACCGCGCCGACTTGAACAAATCCAGCACCGGCTGATCGTCCGGCAGCACATGAGCCTCAACAAGTTCGACGGATTCACCCTTAAGACGGCGGCAGATTTCCAACAGCAGGGCCTGAGCATAACCGTGTCGCCGCTGAGATTCAGGCACGAAGATTTCCCGAATTCCGATGCTGCGAACACCCCATTTGGGAATAAACAGGTCCATACCGATGATCTGGCCCGATGCCACGACATCCTGAGTCGTCTTCTCATGCAATTCAAAACGCAGCGAATCCAGATGTCCGTACCGGACGAACCACCACCATGATTCACGCGACGGGCGATCTGTGATGACCAGGTTCAAATGTCGACGATGCCTCAACAACTTGGCGTTGACGGGATCCTTGCTTCGCAGCAGATCACGTCGCAGAATGAGCGACTCCGATGGAGTGGAATACCCCAGGGACTGGAAGAATTCCGGCCACGCGGCAACTCGGGCGCAGAATCCTGATGGATCCAGTCCGCCGTAGATGCCACAGTAAAAGGCGTTTTGTTCCAAACCACCACCGGCAACCACCGTCCGCGCGCCACGTGATTTCAGATACTCTTCCGCTCTGCGAACCAGATTTGTCCCAATCTTTCGCCGTCGAAAATCCGGATGCACGATCAGACCACAGATCGTGCCTTTTGCAAAATTCAGGTTGCTTTGATCCGCATTAGGGGCGAAACCCGCATGAATGAAGCCTGCAATCTTTCCAGACTCTTCATCCTGAGCGACGATCAGACCGGCCGGATCCCAGTAAGGCTGCGAACACGCGAAAAGCTCAAAAACGTCGCAGGAAAACCCTTCTGCTGCGTTCGGCCCCAAAGCGCTGACGTGCCAGAGTCGGTGCAGCTGTGGAGGATCAGAATTATGGAAGCGGCGATAAAGCACAATCAGGTTGTCTTCGACGAGAACGAATCCGGCCCTGGATGACTGAGATCACAAATGCCACTGCATTGCGACTGGAATTTGCGAATCTAGCTGACGTATCCTATCGGAGCAAGGCGGCTGGTTCGAAGGAATTCTCACGTTCTTCGGATCGGCAAGCAACCGTTGTTGACTGAATCTCACCGGAAATCCCCTGTCGTAGCGCGAGTGCGGTGCGGCCTTTCGTATTTGACAATAAACATGGCGATGCACTGGACGGATCGAGAACTGACGGCATGGCTGGACGAATTGCTGCCTGCCGAGCGCATGGCGGAATTCGAAAACCAGCTGCGGAAGGACAGCGCCTTGCGGGCGCGCATGGCGGTCCTGATTCGTCAGCGAGATCAGGGTGGCCATACAATTGGAGAAATATGGCAGCGTTCCCGGCTGAGTTGTCCCGTACGAACGGAACTGGGAAGTTACCTGCTGGGCACACTCACCACGGCGGCGGCGGCGTACGTCGAATTTCATCTGCGAACCGTGGGGTGCCGCGTGTGTCAGGCGAATCTCAACGACCTTGAAGAACAATCGAGTCAGTCAGATCAGGTTCCTGGTCGCCGTCGACGCTTTTTTGAATCGTCCGCCGGTTTGTTGCGAGGTGAAAGCGAGTCTCATGGAATTTGAAACCAGGTGTATTCACGGCGGCGTCCACAAAGATCAGCAATACAACAGCGTAACGACGCCAATTTATCCCACATCCACATTCTACTGGAATAGTCTGGAATCAACTTCCGGCTACGACTACACGCGGTCGGGAAATCCCACCCGCGCGGCTCTGGAAGAAAACATCATGGCCCTCGAAGGCGGTGCCGGTTGCGTTGCCACATCGACCGGCATGTCAGCGACGACCTGCGCGATGACGCTGTTTTCCCCCGGCGATCACATCGTGGCACCGTCCGACCTCTACGGAGGTTCGTTTCGGCTGTTTGACAGGCTTCTGACGGAAAAGGGGATTTCGTTTACATTCGTGGACATGACCGATCACGCAGCGCTGGCTGCCGCCTTTACTCCGGCGACCAAAGGCGTCTGGATAGAAACGCCCAGCAATCCGTTGTTGAAGGTGATTGATCTCGCCGTTGTTGTAGCCCTGGCGAAAGAGCACAATGCCATCACGCTGTGCGACAACACGTTTATGTCGCCCTACCTGCAGCGTCCGTTTGATTTTGGCGTCGATATCGTAATGCACTCGACGACCAAGTACATCAACGGCCATTCCGACGTCGTCGGAGGCTGTGTCGTCTCAAAGTCGAAGGAACACGCGGAACGCATTGCATGGATCTGCAACGTCATGGGGTTGGCGTGCTCACCATTCGACGCCTGGCTGGTGCTTCGCGGCATCAAAACTCTGGGATGCCGGATGGAAGCTCAACAGGTCAATGCGATGAAAATCGCGCGTTTTCTGGACGGACATCCTCTGATTGAAAAAGTGTATTACCCCGGACTGGAATCGCATCCACAGCATGCTCTGGCGAAAGTCCAGCAGCGAGGTTTCGGCGCGATGCTTTCGTTCGATACCAAAGACGGACGCAAAACCGCTGAGCGTGTTTGCATGAAGTCCAAACTGTTCGACGTCTGTGTGTCTCTGGGCGGGATTGAATCTCTGATTTCATTTCCCGTCACGATGAGCCACGCCTCAATGTCCGCTGAAGCGAGGGCACGAGCCGGGATCACCGACAAGACTGTTCGTGTTTCAGTCGGCCTTGAACATGTCGATGATTTAATCGCGGACCTGAAACAGGCGCTGGAAGGCTTGTAGGGCTCAGTCAATGCAGCATCGTGTGACAGGGTGGCCGGGGCTGGACTGAGCGGAGCGAAGGAAGCCCCGGGGTTTCGAGCTGGCGCTCTCCAACCCCGGCCACCCGAAAACTCTGGTTCTCATTCTGAACTTGGTTTAACTTCGAGCAAACTTAGCGAAATCTTTCCATGAGTCACCCTCAGCATAACAACGACCGTCGTTCATCCGAAGTTGCAGCTTCGAGTCTGCTTCGCTGGGGCCTGGCGGTTTTTGTACTCATGGGAAGTGCGGCGGCGCTGTTCTTTTTGTTGGCGGAACCGAACGATTCACCGATTGCTGCCGGCAAGCCGGAGCCGGACACAAAGCCAGCGCCGGAGACAAAGCCCAGGATCGCCGAATCAACTCCCCCGGATCCTTCGGCATTTGCCGCTGCCTTCGGTGCGACGGCCGCAAACGGCATTTCAGCACCAGCGCCGGCACCAAAAGGAATGGTGTGGATTCCAGGCGGTGAGTTTTCGATGGGCAGCAATGTGGATTCTGAGTCGCTTTGCAGTCAGCCCGGCGTGACTCGGGATGCCGCGCCCATCCATCGCGTCTACGTCGATCCGTTTTGGATGGATGCAACGGAAGTTACCAACGAACAGTTTGCCGCGTTTGTGGAAGCGACCGGCTATGTGTCCGTTGCCGAACTGAAGCCGACGCCCGAAGAATTCCCCGGCGCTCCGCTGGAGAATCTGGTCGCCGGTTCGACCGTGTTTGCTGCGACTCCACAACCCGTGCCGCTCAACAACTATTTCCAGTGGTGGACCTATCTCCCCGGTGCCGACTGGCGGCATCCGACCGGCCCCGACAGCAACATCGAGGGACAAGAGAAATATCCGGTTGTTCAGATTGCCTATGAAGACGCGGAAGCCTACGCGAAGTGGGCCGGCAAACGATTGCCGACGGAAGCCGAATGGGAATTCGCGGCCCGCGGCGGAATCGCGGGGCAACTGTATGCATGGGGAAACGAACTGCAGCCGGGCGGAAAATTTGTGGCCAACATCTATCAGGGACAGTTTCCAGTTGAGGGCGGTGACACGGCTGAAGATGGTTTTGTGGGCATCGCGCCGGTGGCCGAGTATCCACCAAACAGCTATGGTTTGTACGACGTCGGCGGAAATGTGTGGGAATGGACGAGCGACTGGTACCGCGAAGACTATTACGCCACGCTGGCTGCTGAAGGCGGCGTTGCCAGAAATCCGCCGGGACCGGACACGCCATTTGATCCCGCCGAGCCCACAGAGAAAAAACGCGTCCATCGCGGCGGATCATTCCTGTGTACTGACCTGTATTGCACCCGGTACATGGTGGGAACTCGCGGAAAGGGCGAAGTACGAACTGCCAGCAATCATGTAGGCTTCCGCTGCGTGAAGCCGGTAGAATCATCGAATTGATCGCCAAACGTCGTGGCAATGAATCACCCAAGTGCCTGAGACATCTATGCTGCAGCTTTCGACTTATCAGGGAACTGTTGAGGACCTCGCGGCTTTCATCAACGGGATCTGGTCCGACTGCTACGCTGGCAAGATGACTTATCCCTGCTGGACGCCCGATTATTTTACGTGGCAACTCCGGCTCGACAGCGACGACGCGCAAGACAATCTGATTGCTGCCCATGATGGAGATCGACTTGTCGGCGTTCTGCTCGGCACGCGGCACACGCTGCGGTCCCCCATCGGCGTGCATCAGGGTTCGCAGTGGAGTTGGCTTTCGGTTCACGCTGACTATGAAGGTCACGGAATCGCAAAAATGCTGCACCAGGAAAGGATGAGGCGTGAGCAAGCGGCCGGGTCACGGCTGATCGTCAGCTATCGCTTCGTGGGATCGTCCCATTCCAAAGCGGAGCGACCTGAGACGGGCGTTCGAGATCCAAAGTTTAACCGAAACATGGGCTTCTGGATTCGCGTGCTGGATCCCGCTCGATTTTCGAAATGGCATCTCAGCAAATTCGAGGGCTTTCTGGCGAGAATGGCGTCACCACTGGCAAAGATCCCCACAGCCCAACCGACCGGCATCTCAGTCCGCGCCTTCGCAGATTCGGATCTGGACGCCTGCCTCGAATTGGTACGCGGGACTTACCCGGCCTCTGCTCTGTCCATTGAATGGAACGGCGATTCTCTCCGCCATCAGTTGTCCGGCCATCCCATCAGCCAGACGCTCGTGCTGGAAGAGAATCAGGCGGTCGCTGGGTTCGTGAATTTCCATGTCCTTCCGTTTCAGGCGAGAACAAAAGAATGTGTGGCGTTGATGGATATGATTGTCCGTGGCACTTCTTCGTCGAAAGGCTATCTCTGCCTGATGAATGCTGCTCTTGGACAAATGCGGGAGCAGGGGGCCGTGCTGGCGCTCAAACTTCGCTGTGCGGACACACGTCCATCCCTTATGTTTCGAAATCATTTTGTCCCTCCACTTCCCGAATTGGTACTTGTGCTCCAGTCCGTGGATGCCGCAGTCGAAATTCCGGCCAGTGCGCCGGTTCAGGTGCTCTGGCGTTGAGACTATGCTCATGTTGAATCTGCCCAAACTTGTTCCCCGCTCAGTTTTCCGAAGTGCCGTTCGAATTGCTCTCAAGTCGCAGCAAGGTCGATTCGAGGGACAATTCGCCCGCGCATCGCAGGTGCAGCGAGACTGGCTTATGCATCGCGTTCGACAGTGTGAATCCACGACGTTCGGCAGGGATCACGGATTTGGTGAGATCAGATCGTTTAACGATTTTCGACGCCGCGTGCCGGTCTCGGACTACAGCTATTTTGCTCCGTACATTAACGCTGTAGCGGCGGGCGATCGCTGGGCGTTGATTCCTGACCAGGATCAGTTGATTCAGTTCACGATTACGACTGGCAGCACCGGAGTGCCCAAGCTGAATCCTGTCACCGCGTCGTGGATTCGCGAATACCGTCAGGGCTGGGATTTCTGGGGAACGCGATTATTCGCCGATCATCCACAGCATATCGGATCACGGATTCTGCAAATGGCCGGCGCATGGGACATGGGCCGCACGCCCGGCGGGCATCAGATCAGCATGGTAAGCGCGTTGCTGGCCAGAATGCAGTCGTCGGCGATGAAACCGTTTTATGCCATTCCGGAAGCACTGAACGACATCAAAGACCCATCCGTTCGCCACTATGTCGCATTGCGGCTGAGCATTCTGGATGACATCGGCTGGATCATGCTGATGAACCCCGGAACGTTGATTCGGCTGGCGGAGATTGGTGATCAGCACAAGGACGATCTGATTCGCGATGTCTTCAATGGAACGTTGTCTGAGGCGTTCGAAATCCCTGATTCCATCCGAATGGCCCTTCGCCCATTTGTGCCATCAGCCGATCGTCGAGGCGCAAAGACGCTGGAGGACATCTGCAACAGAACAGGCCGTTTGCTGCCTCGCGATTACTGGAAGCAGCCAGTGATTGGTTGCTGGCTGGGCGGCACCGCCGGATTTCAGTCCCGCTATATTCATGAGTTCTTCGGTGAGTCGCCACTTCGCGACATGGGACTGGTTTCGAGCGAAGGACGTCACACCATTCCGTTTCTGGACGATCATCCTTTTGGCATCCCCTCTTTCAACGCCGGGTTGTATGAATTCATGCCGCTTACCGAGGTGAACAGCCGACAGCCGACGGTACTCGAAGGCCACGAATTGATCGAGGGTCAGGATTATCGTCTCGTCTTTTCAAATTCCGCCGGATATTTTCGGTTCGACATTGGAGACATTGTCCGCTGCCGGGGCTTCGCAGGTCAGGCACCGCAAATTGAATTCATCCAGAAGAGCGATCGGGTTGGCGACCTTGAAGGCGAAAAACTGACGGAGCATCAAATCACTGAGGGCGCGCATAACGCCGCGCGTTCCCTGGGCATCAACCTTGGTCTGTTGACTGCTGTGCCAAGACGGCTGGACCGACAGAAGCCCTGGTATGATTTTCTGATCTCTATCTCCGATGTGCGGGATGAACAGCTGGCGAAACGTTTTCTTCAGCAGTTGGATCTCGAACTGGCAAACCTGAATTTTCTGTGGCGATTTCGCCGCAACGAACGTGTTGTTGAGGCGCCACGATTAGTAAGACTGCCCGATGGAGCGTGGGACAGCTACATTCAACAGGAACTTGCTCGTCGCGGCACAGGGGATTTTCAGTACAAACATCCTGGACTTGTTCAGGAGCAGGACTGGCTTCAGCATTTCAGACCAGTGGACACGATCCATTTGGATTGAAATCCTGGTGACGTAAACGGCTGGTCGCCTGATCTGCATGATTCACATGCGTGGCACTGACGCTGTCATGGAGTGTTCCGATGGCTTTGGTCAGAAGCCTCGCAGATTTCTGATGTCCGCAAACGTCCGCAGGGCGTAACCAATGCCGGCATAGTCGAGCGCTGAGCAGAGTGCGCGGACAGCGACGCCCATGCCGTCTGGGCCGCTGAAGCCGCCGAACTGACCACCGCCTTTAAGGTGCGGTTCCGTCTCCAGATAGAATCCTTCGATCCCGAGCTTTCGCAGTCGTTGTTCAATGGCGGGCAATTCTTCCCGCAGGTCGCGGAAGATCATTTCATGGCCGGAATCACCGTCCGTACACGGCACGAAGTTTTTCAGACGATCCTCATCGACCGCGCCTTCCCAGACAAGACTGGGATCGATGCGATAGTCCTTGACATGCATCCAGCCGAGCCATGGAATCGTGGCCCGGTATTCCTCAAAGACCTGAATGGCGTTCTTGTTCTGCGCCGCCACGTTGCCAGCGTCGAAGATCAGGACCATGGACGGATGATTTACTCGTTTTGCGAGTTCGGCCAGCAGCGGCCCGGTTTCGCCGACGAGGTTCGGCTCAATTTCCAGGCCGTAAACCAGGCCTTCCTCTGCACACGCCTCAGTAATCGTGCGAATCTGATCTGCCGCTTTGTCCAGATGGTCCGTTGGTTTCGTGCCGCGCGGATGATAGAACGAAAAGCCGCGAATCAGCCTGGTTTCCAGTGCCGTTGCGCAGGCAATCGTGCGCGCGACTTCGGTCTTCATGTATTCGTCAAACGGCACAAATTTATTGTGCGAGCCGTCATCGATGTCCAGCAGCTTCACCTTGCCGACACGGGCACCGATGCTGGTGACGCAAACGCCATACTCGGCGTGCAGCTGCTTCAGCGTGTTCAGCTTTTCCGGACTCAGTTCGGTGACGTGTTCAATCTTGCCGTCACCCTGCACGTCGATAAATCGCGGGCTGTAGTTGCGCAGTCCCATCGCGGCCAGCGCCGTCATTTGTTCAAGTGCCGTGCGTCGATTTGCTGATTCATCCGCAAACGCGCTGATGATCACTGATGGCTTATTCGCCATGATTGCCTCCGGAATGATTCGGTTGGAAGGCGGTATTGTTCCGGGTCACGAGGCAATTCACAAGTGAACGGACGGTGCCTTTCAAGAGTCCCTGAACTCTCCGAGTTTGGTTGTGAGGCGGCTGGGCGTCCGGACATGAAGTATCCGGCGACCGATAGCCATTGACCATGCTGCAGGATGCAGATCTGCCAACGTAGTCCGACCTGTCTCAGGTCGGATTCCTTCGGCGGGGTCACGTATTTGGTAGACTCGTTTCTACCGCTCGCCTTACTTCCGCCCTGCTTTCTTCTCGGCCTTATTTGCGGCTTTCTTTTCCTTCGCCGTCTTGTCCACCGCGCGAATCAAATTCAGGATACTGCCGGGGAGAGCGTTCTTTTTTTGTTCCGGATCCTGACTGCTGACATTTTGAAACAGGTCGATGACCGCCGACGTGACTGGCGGAGCCTCTTCAGTGTACTGCGCTGGAGCAATCCGCCGGGTTAGTTCGCCGAGCAGATTCATTCCTTCCGGCAGCTGCAGTTCCGGCTTTGAGACCGTCCCGAGCACTTTCAGCTGCATCGGTGCATCAGTCAGCTGGGACAGCATTACGAGGAAGGGACGACCGACCGGGATGACTTTGGGAACGTTCAGAGTCAGCAGCAGATCCAGCGATTCGTCCAGACGAATGAGGCCGGACGAGGTAAATGTCAATTCCTGTGCGATCTGAGGCAGCAGGAAGCACATTCCCTGATGATAGATGCCTTCGTTGTTGACCGCAAACTCGACGGTTGAGTTCTCAAGCACTTCAATTTTGTCTGGTAATGCCGTGCCGGTAACTTGACCAACCAGAGCGGTAATCTGCCGTGTCCAGGTTTCCTTCAGGCGCGCTTCAAGGCTATGGAATTCCGCACGCCCCCGGATGGAAATCTGCGGCTGATCAGATATCACAGATCCTTCAGCAGGTTCGCCCTGCAACGGCAGGTGGATCGCATCGAGCCACACCGAGGCAGTCCCTTTCAGCGTCGTGGACTGCGACAGCACCGGCGCGATCAGGGCCAGATTTTGCTGTGTGTGCGACTCGGAAATTGGCGCGTGGTCGAAGACCTGAATCGGATCGATGTTGAGCATCCGTTGTCCATTCGCGTCTGGACCGATGTTGCCTGTGATGTTGAGTCCGTCGAGTTCCACAATCGGAGCGGATCGCCAGGGGACGATTAATGCCAGCGAGCCGTTTTCAATTTGAAATGACAGCTCATTCTTTGATGTCCGGGGTTTCACATGAAGTGGCCACCGCCCGTCTTTATCCAGCTTGACCGTCAGGGACGAGCCGACAATCCGAACTTGCTCGACATGAACCGGGTCGGTCAGGAACGAAAGCATGCCTTTGGACGTCTGCATCTCTTTGACGGTCCAGACAAACCGTTCGTCGGCGTCCGTCAGACGGACGTCGCGAAATACAAGCGGCGCGAACCAGCCACCTGTCGCAGACTCCGCAGTTGCGGTGAGTTCTGCATTTCCGATCGACGATTGCAGCATTCGATTTCGCTGCGATGTTGCGGTCAGGATGATCGGGGCGACTCCGATACCGGTCGCCAGGATGGAAAGCACGACGGATGTGGTCACAATCGCCCGCCGTTTCCAGAGCGGGGACCTTCCGACTGCGGTCTGTTGCCTGGTCGATTTTTCGCTGACTTCCTCTGTCTTCATGCTCTTTAGTATCCTTTAAAATCCAAAACTTCTGCATCAAGCCAAGAACGTGACTTTGCACATTCGTCGCCTGGCACGCATTCTATCGCACTTTGGCGTGAGAAATGGCGAATTTTTGCTTTTGCGGCAAAAGTCTGACTTTCGCCTGGGCTGGTTCTGTGGCGATGTGGCCGTTGTCCCGTTAGCATCTGTCAGACTAACTGGCTCCACGTCCCGCCAACTCTTCATCCTCATCCGGGAGTCCCGTCCATGAAACTCCACTGTGGCATCTTGTCGGCCTCATTATTTTTCGCTGCTCTGTTTTTCCAATCTGTGTCCCCGGCTTTCGCTGGTGAAAAGGTTGAGTTCGAATCCACCGAGTCCGCCCTGAAAATCACAATCGATGGCCAGATGTTTACAGCCTACCAGGTTTCGCCGGAGCTGCCGAAACCGTTTTTCATGCCGGTGAAGACACAATCCGGCGTGGAGGTCAACCGCGCGCTGAACGACGCTTCAGATGCGGATCATCCCCATCACAAGGGAATTTGGAATTCCGTCGATGAGGTCAACGGCATCAAATTCTGGAAAGAAGACGGCCCCATTCGGAACGTCTCGCTCCGAGTGATTGAGTCCGGTGGTCCGATCGGCGTCTTTGAAGCCGTCAACGAATGGCGGCATCCCGAAACTGGGGTCCCGCAAGTGACTGAAAAAGCGGTGATCACAATCCACGCCAATCGACTGGTGGTTTATGAAATGACCTTCACGGCATCGCATGTGGACGCGACGTTCGAAGACACCAAGGAAGGCATGTTCGGCATTCGTGTCGCACCGTCGATGAAGGAAAAGAACGGCGGTCATGTCGTCGCCAGCGATGGCACGGAAACGACGAAGAACTGCTGGGGAAAACCGTTTCCGTGGATCGATTATTGCGGTACGGTGGATGGAAAAACAGTGGGAGTGACGATTATGGATTGTCCGTCCAATTTTCGGCCGTCAAGGTATCATGTTCGTGACTATGGACTCTTCTCAATTAGCCCGTTTGGAGCCCACGCCTACACCAACGACGTTGAAGAAACGGCTCCCGTGCATCTGAAAAAAAATGAATCGCTGCGAATTCGCTATGGCATGTTTATTCACGACGGCGACACAAAAGAAGCGAACGTCGTTGAGGCATTTGAGCAGTTTGTGAGTACGACCGGCAAGTAGCGGAAATTTTGACGAATCCGGCTACGGTCGTTCAGGCGGCAGAGCTTCAAACGCCGCCAGCATTGACAGCCAGCAACTGATTCGCGGCCTGTCGCACGCGGTCCGCCGCCGATTCTGCAATCCCCGACAGTAATGGCAGATGCCGACCGGTCTTTGCGATGCCGCTGAGCTGCACTGCTTCGTGCAGGACGCGAATCGGATTGATTTCGTTTCGCAAGTCTTCCAGCGGCAAAAAGACTCGGCGAATCTTTTCCGCCAGGTCGTAGTCCTTTGCGATAATGGCCGCCAGCATCCGCTGCGACAAAGCCGGATTTACGCAGACGCAGCCGGACGTGTAGCCGTTCAGCCGAAACTTCGTCAGATGAATCATCGCTGGCTGTTCGCCAATCCCGCTGCAGATCAACTGCGGATCGACCATTGTAACCAGACGGCTAAGGAAATCGTCTTCTGCCGGATCCTGGCGAACGATCGCATACTTGATAAACGATACCAGTCCGTCTTTGACCAGTTCTGCCGCGCCTTCCGGACTGATGTAACCTTCTTCCTTGATGTAGAGCACAGCAGGACGGCCGTAGGCTTCCACAAATCGCCGGAACCCGTTCATCAGCCCGGCCTCTGTCATGACAGCCTTCGTGGGGAGAACCATCGCCGTGGGATAGCGCGTGCCTTTCAACATCTCCGCCTGATCCATCATCAACCCATAAGACGGACCAACGGACGGAATCACCAGTGTCTCTTTTCCGGCAACGGCCTCCAGAATTTCGAGCATCGCGGCATACTCGGACGGTCGCACGTGGTACAGGTTCGCATTGCCGCCATACAGCAGCATCGAAACGCCTCCCGACTCTATGTGTCGCACAAGTTTCGCATTTTCGGTCGGACAGATTTTTTCACTGGCGTCTCGCGCAAGCGGAGGCACCGCCAGCACAGAACTTCGAAATTGTTCGGGGCGAAAAGCAGAGGTTTGCATCACAGTCCTTCATTCTGGAGATTCTGAAATTCGAGGCGAAGGATAACAGTGCCGCAAATCAGATTCACTTGCCGAGTCGCTCTTTCCGTCGTTTTAGACAGTCTCTCGTCGGCCCAAAGTGCAGGGCCTGTTCGCCAACTTTCCCCAAAAGGGCTTAGCATCGCACGGCTTTTTAGAGTCGCCTTTCGCTCCGCGAAAGCAGCGTATTCGCAACTTTCGTGGAGCGAAAGACAACACTTATTTTCCGCTCGATGCTTAGCAGTTTTTCGCAGCCGGAGCGACTGTAGGATGATGGATGTTACATCAAACCGACGACACTTGTTGTCCGATGCGCAACAATCCTGAGGTTCGCCGATCGAACTCATGCAGCAAATACCGCATCCATGAACATATCGCAGAATCTTGCAGCTTTGGCACAAAATGCGCGACGGATTTTCGGCAGGTGTTCATTTCCACGGTTTCTTCCCTTTCAGAAACAAGGAGTAGAGAAATGAAGAGTCTGCTGTGTGCAGCCAGTGCTGTGTTGGCACTGAGTGTTGTTGGTTCCAGTGATGCGTCGGCTCAGCATCATCGATTTAGAACCGGTTATGGTCATGGTGGCGGATACTCGTCGCCGAGACTTTCGGTTTCCGTCGGCTACGGAAACTTTGGCGGGTATCGGTCCTACGGATCCGGGTTCAATCAGTTTCAGGGATATGGTGGCTATCCAGCCTATGGAGGTCATACGCATCGAGCTTGGCACGACACAAGCCATCTCGACTATCACGGCCCGAGAGCCGTTCCGCATCGTGGTCACCTGGACTATATTCCCGGTCATTATGACCTGCATCGCACAGGTCACTGGGATCGTATCCGTCACTGATCAAACAAGTGGTCATGATTCATCTTTTCCTCATCGCCCATCGGCGTGTCGTCGATGGGCGATTCTTCAGGCTGTCCGTTTCGATGGCCTTGCCCGCGAACCTGTGGATCTTCACGCTGAACTGAATGTGATTTGCCCAACACGACCGAGGCCGTCCTCGCGTGACGGATCTGGTGTCGCGTCTTGAATACCTGAGAAGCCGCTACGGCACCTTTGTCCGAATCTCTGATTCTCCGCTCACGAAGCCTTGATTTTTCTGCGTCATCGCGGGATTCTGAAGGCTTTCTTTGTTGGTGACTCTTCGGCTGATTGGCGATTTCCTTGCGACGTTGTGCATTCGAGTGAGCTAAACTCGCAGCAGTCTGTGGACTTATTACTTTGGAAGATTATGAATTCACGCAGGATTGGTTTACGGACAACGAGGCAAAATGGCGGGAGATCATGCCGCTGATTCCCGAGCGGCGCAAGTTTCTGGAAATCGGATCATTCGAAGGGCGTAGTGCCGTGTGGCTGATGGAGCACGCGATGCCCATGGACAGCAGCCTGTTTTGCATCGACACATGGCAGGGCGGCGAAGAACACACGGATGACGTCGTTGAGGGCAGCGAGGGGCGGTTCCTGCGCAATGTGAAAATTGCCCAGACTAGAATGCCAGGGCGACAGGTGACGCCGCTCAAGGGAACGTCGTATCACCGCCTTGCTGAATTGATTGCGTCAAAGCACGAGAACTCGTTCGACTTTGCCTACATCGACGGATCGCACACGGCATGGGATTCGCTGACCGATGCCTGTATGACGTTTGGACTGCTAAAGCCGGGCGGCGTGTTGATTTTTGATGACTACCTTTGGGGGCATCCAACATTCGCCATGCACCGGCCCAAGATTGCGATCGACTCGTTCATTAATATTTTCGCGGAGCGTCTGCAGATCATTCACATCGGATATCAGATGGTGGTCAGGAAGACTTAGGGCATCTTTCGCAAGATGGTTACTGCGGCGGCGGAATTTCTCAGCAATTTGTGCCGTCGATCAATCAAAACTCAGCGGGCGACGTCTCGTGAGACGGCGGCCGGCGCGGTGACCTCAGACGCTCCGAGAGTCGCGATCACCGCTTTCCCCCGCACCGTCAGATCGCTGATGAATTCAAACTGGTCGCGCAGATCGAACGGATAGGCCTTGATCTGGTAATGCGTGCCCCACGGTTCCTGAGCCAGCATGACGGCCACTGGCTTCGCGTATTCAAGATAGGCGCTGGTCAGTGCGACGTCGTGGAGCGCGGACCGCAGTTTAGCGGCGTTGTGATCAGGTGCCACATAAAAATGGGCGACGCACATCAGCGTGCGGGAACCGTCGTTGGAATTCGAGATATTGTTGTCCCACATCCGAACATGCGGAATGGTAATCGTGTTGTCTGCCGCTGTCCGCACTCGAATCGCTCGCAGTCCCACGGAACGAACTTCGCCATAATCGCCATCGATTTCAACCCAGTCGCCGGGGCGGTAGGGACGCTCAAAAATGGCGACAACGCCCGCAATCAGACTGCTCACATAGTCTTTAAACGCAAATCCGACCGCGACGCTGGCACCACTGGCGATGATAAAAAAGTTCTGAAACGTGACGTTGAAGATGATCGGAAAAATCCAAAGCACTGCCAGCGTCATGAGCAACAGGCGAATGATCGGCACCGCGCCCAGCAGATAAAGCCTCATCTGACTGGGACCACGCTCCGCCAAAAACGGCAGCGCTTTGCGGACAATCCAGATTGCAAACCACGTCCCCACAATTATTGCGGCGATTGTGACGAAGCTGATCTCCTGGAAATCGTTGATCAGTCGGACGGCTTGCTTGTTTGTTTCGTTATTTACATCCGTCATTACAGCTTGTCCCCCGGAAAACCGGCGCTGATCAAATGTTTTCTTGCCGTGGGGTAGGCGGCTGGAGTGCAGCGAAACAAATTGTCCTGTCGGTCAATGATCTCTGCGGACAGCAACGCGGCAAGAATTTGCATGGGATCGATACCGGGCAGAACGGCGCTGAGTTGTTTTTCACTGAGTCCGTCGTGAATCAACAACGCATGGAGCACCAGCAACACGAAATCTTCGGACCCAGTCGGCAATTCGAATCCGTCGGCTTCCGTAATCCAAATCGTCACCTCGTCCGGAAATTTCTGGTCCGTCTTGTCACCGTCTTCGGGGCCCAGTCGAATCGCGCGTCGCCACATGTGCCAGGCCACCCAGGGAATTCCATGACTCCGGGCTGCCAGTCGCGCAAAGTAATCTGATACCTGACTCTGGTCTTTTTTCCTCTCGAAGACGTTCTGGCCATTGTTTGACAGACGGAAACATTTTCTGGCGTCGTCCGGAGTGGCAAGATTTGCAAACAGCTGATGGAGTCGCTCGGCATGAAAGGACTGAAAGGTCACGGCGGCGGGAAAGACCATATCCGCGTCTAGTAATGTTGACAGGAATTCCCAGGCCCAGCTGTTGCAGCCAACCACACATTGTCTCTGCAATGCCGCAAGACGCTTTAGCAGAATCCTGACCACACGAAGTCCCCGTTCATGCCGAAGAAACCATCGCTCCAGCTGTGGGACCACAAGGACGCCTTCGCCAGTGACATCGGGAAGATGTGGTTCAAATTTCGGGTCGAGAATTTCGTCTGGCTCAGGTGCGGACAGAAGCGTGTGATGGTGCTCAACGGCCCATTCACGCACAAGAGATTTGCGGTCACATGGCGGAAGCACCACTAACTGCAGCCAGTTCGCCGGCTCAGCGTCGGCGACCCAGTGTTCAAATGTTGATTGCATTTCGCGGACCAGAATTCCGTAATCGGGCAATTCGAGCAGATCGTTCAGCCTGCGTCGCGAGGCCCTTCGTAATCCGTCCGCGTGGATGAATGGGTCTTTCTGTGCTGTTCGAAAAAAACGCCAGACTTTTCCGGAGAAAAGCCGCACGCTCTCATCCGTCGGCGTCGGGGGCCTGACGTGATCTCGCAGCGTGACAAACGTGTGAAGTTCTTCCGCTGGGTCGTTCACTGATAGCTCGTTGGAATTCTTCACGGAGAGGATGCATCTACTGATGTTTTTTGAATCTGATGAGTGGTCTGTCGATCATGATAGCGACGATTGCGAGGCATTCAAATTGGAGACGCCGACCCAACGTGCAGCAAACATCAATCGATGAACAACAGCCGCCTAAAACTCGATCATAATTGCGGTGACATCATCACACTGCGGGCCGTCTCCTCGATACGAGTTCACTTCCTTTGCGATCGCCTGAAGCGCATCAGAGGGGGATTTGTCAAAGGTGCTGTTCAGCAGCGAAGCGACTCGAGGCCGACCAAACAATACCTTGTGACTGTCAAATGTCTCGGTCACACCGTCCGTGTAAAGCAGCAGGCGATCGCCGGGAGACGTGGCGTATTCTTCCACCGACCACTCCGCGTCTTCCATGATTCCCAGCAGGAGTCCCGAAGACTTAAATTCCCGGTTCTGTCCGTCCCGGCGTCGAAGCAGGCCCGCGTCGTGTCCGGCATTGATGACTTGAAAAGTCCGAGTCGGCGGAATGAACCGGATCAGGACCGCAGTGGCAAAGTCTTCGGACAAACTCAGAGTAGTAAATCGGCGATTGATGTGCTGGGCAATGTCAGGCAAATTGTCGAATCGTTCGCAGGCGTCTTCAAAATGTGTCTTCAACAGCGTAGCGTTCATCGCCGCCGGAATTCCATGTCCGGTGACATCAGCCAGAAAGACGATCCAGCTTCCATCAGCCAGACAGACAACATCGTAGAAGTCTCCCGCCACTTCCTCAGCCGGGGTGTAAAGAGCTGCGAATGTCGCCCCGGAAAGATCATGGTGTTCAGGCAGAAGATTTCTTTGAATACGGCGTGCCTTGTCCAGTTGCGTCCGGCGGCGATCTTCCTTCTCGGCCAGCGCGACGCTCATTAAATTCACGGCTCGTGCGAGAGAGTAAAGTTCACGACTGCGAAAGTCGTTGACTTGCCCGCCGTAGTTTCCATTCCCAATTTCATTCACCGCGACAGAAAGCTCAGCCAGGGGACGAACGACGATCCGTAACAACACGACGTTGACAACGATGCCCGCAATGATCGCCAGCAATAGTGACCCACCAAGCCTGCGGAAACTTTCCCTGAATAGCGCTTCATGAATGTCACTGATAAATTCCGACACGAAGACATCCAGATTCCGCCCGGACGCCATTCCGACAATCAGTTTCTGGCCCTCATAGTACCCGGAGTGCTCCGGTGTCTGGACAGCGTCCTTCATTGTGGACAGCATTTCTTCACAGGCACCGTCCTGGATGTTCGCCTGAATCACTTTGTCGCCAGATTTAACGACGATGTGGTGCCCGCGAGCATGGGTCTTTTCCATTCCTCGGCACGTTTGATCGACAAACTCCTGTATCCCTTCCGTTCCGTGGTGCTGTATGGCCCAGATCGCTTCGAGCAGAATTGCGGATTCCTCCTCCAATGCGATGTGAGTGTCACTCAACGTCCGTTTCATTTCCTGGCGATAGTCAAGGGCGACAAACAACAGCAACAGCCCCAAACAAATACCATTCACGGCCAGAAGCAGTCGCACACTAATTGACCAGCGTGGCTCATTTGCTGCCAGGGGCGTAACGTGCTGCAGGAGATTTTTGACGCTCGATGGCGTGATTTTCATGCTGTTTCCAGGTGGAGGGATCGGAGAGGAGCGGCGGCAGGATATCGCTGAATGTGACGGATGTCGGCCCAAAATTCCGACACTTCCCCTGTATTCGCGAGGAAATGCAAGTTCCGGGCCATCGAATCGCACCGCTACGCAGCAACTCCAAACATCGCGCCGATTCCGGCCGTGGCGGCCATGGCAAGAGCTCCCCAGAAGGTCACTCGCGCGACCGCTCTGAGCACAGGAGCCCCGCCAGCGTTGGCAGAGACGCCACCGAGCAACGCAAGGAAAAAAAGCGACGTGAGGGAGACGATGGCGGGAATAAGATTCTCGGGCAACAGGAAAGCAGTCCCAAGTGGCAGTCCAGCGCCCACAGCAAACGTCGCCGCCGATGTGAGTGCGGCCTGGACGGGACGAGCGGTTGTCGCTTCGGAGATCCCAAGCTCATCGCGCGCGTGCGCTGCGAGTCCATGATGCGCCGTGAGCTGTACCGCAACCTGCCGGGCTAATTGTTCGTCAAGTCCTCGCTTAACGTATGTCGCTGCAAGTTCTGCAAGTTCGAATTCTGGTGCCGTTGCCAATTCCATGCGTTCACGATCCAGATCGGCGTTTTCGGTATCTGCCTGGGAACTGACTGACACGTATTCGCCAGCGGCCATCGACATTGCGCCAGCAACCAGTCCTGCGACTCCTGCGACAAGGATACTCTCGCGAGTCGTTTCTGCAGCCGCCACGCCAACAACGAGACTTGCCGTTGAAACGATGCCGTCGTTGGCCCCCAGAACGGCGGCGCGAAGCCAGCCGATGCGTTCTGTTCGATGTCGTTCTTTATGTCGCATTGATGTGTAAACCCGGGGAATGCTTTAAACTAACCAGCGGGTCTCACTTCTGCCGGTGGCTGTTTAACGCCTGGCGTGCGAATGTCGGCTCGGTAGACGCGGTTGGCCAACTGCAGGCGTCGATGCGATTTCTGTCCGACGCGAAGCTGGCCAGTCCGGAAGGAATCGGCGACGGCCATTGGAATTGAGGCTTCGGCCAGCGCAACTGTCGCTTCATGTTCGCGCGTCAGAGCCACCATTTCCTGCTCTCGAGCGACCGCCATGGCCCGACGTTTTTCGGCTTCAGCGCGGGCGATCCGAATGTCTGCGTCCGCCCGAGTGATTTGCAGTGCGGCACCGACGTTTGTGCCGACATCGATATCAGCGATGTCAATCGAGACGATTGAGAACGCCGTCTGGGAATCCAGTCCCTTTGCGAGTACCTGCCGGGTAATAATGAAAGGATCCGCCAGAGCTTCGCGATAGGTGTCACAGGATCCGATCGCGGTCACGATCCCCTGTCCAACGCGGGCGATCACGGTGGCTTCTGTCGCACCGCCGATCAACTGCATTAGATTTGTCCGCACCGTGACTCGAACGCGAACTTTCAGTTGAATGCCGTCTCGGGCGACACCGTCCAAAGTTTCGCCGTGTCCGGTTTCGGGGTCCGGGCAAACAATCACTTTGGGATTCACGCTGACTCGAACAGCTTCCAGAACGTCGCGACCTGCCAGATCAACCGCAGCGGCTGTGTCCCAATCGAGCTCAATTCCGGCTCGATGCGCGACGATCAAAGCCAGCGTGACTCGCTGGACGTTGCCTCCGGCAAGATATTGCGCCTCCATGGCTGCCGTTGGAATATTGTCAAGCCCCGCCTGAACGGCCATCACCTGACATTGCACGATCAATTGTGGATCGATCTTACTCAGGCTCATCGAGATCAGAGACACGAAACCAATATCTGTGCCGGTGAGAAAAGCCTGAAGCCAGAGCGAAAAGTAGCGACTCAACAAAAACAACAGGCTGGCCAACACGACCGCGACGACGATCCAAATCATGGCGATGATCACTACGAATCCTCTTCGATTGTGGATGGACGTGGAACCAACGCGAATACGTGGCCGCAACTGCAGGCCTTCATGCGAACATGCTGTGCCGCGCTACAAACTGGGCATACGCGCTTCCAGGGACTCATGTCATTTGGTGCGGCGGCAACTTTCGCCTCATCGTCGATTCTTTGAAGTCGCACGTGACGCATGCGTTCGTTGTCTTCGCGTCGAACAGCGCATTGCGGATGGATTCCCGCCGATGAATAGCTGATTTCATTGCAGACGGGACAACGAACCCGTGCGGGATGATCGAAAAGCGGATGAGGCTTCTTACTGGCCATTGAGGGCACGCGTCCTGACTCGGGATCGTACCCGTCGCGCGCCGCTGGTATCACTGGCAGGATGGCAAATTGGTTTCAGCATTCGATGTCAATTCATCTTCAGGGTGCAAAGTCTGCACTGCGACATCCTATCGTCAAAATTTGATTTTGATAGGGTAATCTGCTCCAACTGCGTCCGATGATTACAATTAGACTTCAGGTGGTCAGGAATTCGGCTGTCAATCCTCGTTCCAGGGCTCCAGCCCTGGAACGCAACGCATTGGAGGCTCCTGCCTCCCGGGTGCGCGACAAATAGAAATCTGGCGTAACGGTTTTTAGGTGAGTATTGGCAAAGTAAAATGCGGGGAATTTGACATGGTTTCACAAAGCGATGCATCGACACAGCGGTGATGATTTGCGATTCCGGCCCAACGGGCCATTCGTTCCCATAGCCAGGGCCAGCGGCCCTGGTAACAGGTGTTTTACATCAATGAAGGCCCAACGGGCTGGCAATTCGATGCCACTCAATCGAATGGCCGCCCCGATTGGGGCTGTGAAATATGGGTAACACGGTCACCTGGCCGCTGGCCCAGGCTATTGGAACCGATGGGCCTTTGGCCCGAAATCACTGCCAGAAATCCTTCACGGCGTTGCCCGACAAGGGCGACAGCGGCGATTCAAGCTTGTGTTGCCGTCGCCCCTGTCGGGGCTTTTCAATTTGCTTTAAACCGAACTATGAGCTGAAGCGCACGGCTACATACTGCCGCCACTGCCGTGGCTGAATCGCAGTCAAATATCCTGCCGGATAGATCTCATCTGAAGCCGAGACCATCGTCTGAATCATGGAACAAAAACTCACCCATAAATCAGCTTCAGATTTCCGCAAAACTGCAATTTGTCGCGCCCCCAAAACGCAGCCTTTTAATGAGGGCGGCGTATCGACGAACAATCGTCCGCGACCGGTGCCATCTCCGACTGCGGTCACGGAGGACTTCGCAAACCTGCCCCCGGTCGCGGCCTTCACTTCGCCTTCACTTCGCCTTCACTTCGTTCGACCATCGACACCGCCGCCGCACTCCTCACTCGAACTCCGCAGTCGGAACGCCCCAACCCGCCGACAAAGTCGGCCCATCGTATCGCGGCAGCTCGATATGACACCTGATCCTCCCTCAGCGATTGCGAAAGGACGCTTCGGTGTCTCGGACCGAAGCAGGAAACTGACTTGCCTGATAAACGTTGGTGGGTGCTTATTCGACTTCACACGCGTCACATCGAATTTGGTGGCATAGGCCGAATCGACAATCGCCCTCTCTGGTGTGCGCCCGTAAGCTTCGCTGAGCTTCTCCTGCATCGGTCCCATGTGCCCGCCATCGACTCCGGAATTTGTCACCTCCACACGGACGATGATCCTGACAACCGCATCGGTGGCAAATTGCACATTGAAAGCCGGGCGAAATCCGTCGCAGGTCATCTTCATGTTGCGTGCTTCGGGGTCCGTCGTACGGCAGCGAGTTTGTGCGCCGTCACCCATCTTTCGCGTTTCATGCGGAGCCGCAAGTTGTTCACGCTCCTTCAGAGCCTGCTCGATGCGTTCAACGCGTTCACGAGTCACGCATTCCTGCGCCGCCCAACGACGCGCATCGTCGCCGAAATGAAATCGAAGTCCGGCAGCATTCCAGCGATCCAGATGTTCAGTCTAACTATAATCCGAGTCGTGCCGAACGCATCGCGATACGCTTCATCGCTGCGTTTCATTTCCAGATCTTTCGAGCATTTTTAATCCGACGCCTCCGCGCCTTCGTCTGCCGCTTTACACTCTGTGAACGATTCCCTCGGAATCCCTCCGTGATGGATCTTGTTGATGGCTTTGGAATTCATCAATACGCCATCCACACAAGGGATTCCGGGTGTTTCTGAAACAACACCATTCAGGCTCCGAGATCAGATATCTGAACCGTGGCATTTGTCCGCGCGGATTTCAAGAGCGCTTCGCAGACGTGTTGTGTTTGCAGTGATAATTGCAGCCAGTCGTGCTCCACGGCACCCGTGTGAATTAACTGGCAGAAGGCATCGACGAGGCAACGTTCGATGGGGGAATGCGGCACGATGTGCTGGTGTGACGTCCCGCTGGCATCATGAATCCAGAATCGCGGATTTTCGAGATTCCACGGCTTTGTAAAGTCATCGCAGACGAGCGCTGCGGTCGTGCCGGCAACCTCCATCCAGCGACGGCGGACGGCGTTGAAGCCGGATTCAAAGGTGGCCATCTGCTCATTCGGAAACCATAGAATTCCATTCATGTGGAGATCGACATCGTTCTTCCATTGAGCGGTTGCAAAGACCTGTTGGGGCAATTTCCGCAGCAGCCAGAGACTCATCCCGACGCAATACCAGCCGATATCGAGCAGCGATCCTCCGCCCAAATCTGGCGAGAATCGCAGATTGTCAGCGGCCAGCGAATCCCCCGGAAATGTAAACGCGGACGTGATCTGACGGACTTCTCCCAGTTGACCGGTTTGCACAATTGCATTCATCGCCTCAGCCCGGGCGGTGTGGTACCACATGACGGCGTCCAGCAGCACGACGCGGTGACGAATGGCGGCGTCAATCATCTGCTTAGCCTGATCGGTGCTGATTGCGAGGGGTTTTTCGCACAGGACATGCTTGCCCGCCGCTGCGGCATTCAGCGTCCATTCGCAGTGCATCGAGGGTGGCAGTGGGAGATAGACGGCATCCACATCCTGCGATCTGAGCAGATCGTCGTAAGATCCGTATGCCTTCGGAATCGCGAATTCTGAAGCGAACTGCTGAGCCCGGTCCATCGAACGACTCGCGATGGCAACGACGGTCGCGCTGTCGGACTCAAGCATTTGTGGAACGACGGTCCGGGCGATTCTCGCAGTCCCCATGATTCCAATGCGAACGGGCGATTTCATTGCGGCTCGCATGAGAAATGGGACTTGAGATCAAAAAGGATGCCACGTGGGACGACGCGACTGTTACTGCCGCAGTTCGACGATGTTCTTTTCAAAGTCCGAAAGA
Source organism: Planctomycetales bacterium (assembly GCA_038214195.1). Lineage (GTDB taxonomy): Bacteria > Planctomycetota > Planctomycetia > Planctomycetales > Planctomycetaceae > SXXK01. The sequence goes on along the minus strand of JBBQSE010000002.1, from coordinate 41,428 downwards.
CACTCATCGATCACGGACTTGTTGTCTGGGGTTGTCCCTGACAACCTGATGAGAGATCGTATCACATTCAGACAGAGAACTCCTTCGTGAGTTGTCCCGGACCGTTCATGAATCGATTTGTACAATGCGGACATCTCGGGCAGTGTCCGGCCTGAAAATTCCTTCCAATCCGATTCCGACGGATTTGCAGCGATGGCTTTGTACCGCGCCATCGCATCGTTGACTGATCGAAGTGCATTCGCTTTGTCAAATGAGCCACCGCCAGTCACTATGGTTGCAGTATCAGACTGCAAATACACATAGCCGCCGCTGAGAGCCAGCATCAGGCCGACGACGATCAGAATCGTTTTTGGATTCACATCGACAGACCGGCGGGACTTCTTCGGCGAAGACGTCGCTGCCATTGCTGCTTCCGCAAGGCTGGCCATGGTCGCGCTGGAGGATGCTGCGCGGGAACTCACCGGCGGCGTTTTTGGCAACTCGCGTGGTGCAGCGGGAATGGACGGGCTGACTGCCGCACCCTGGCTGACTGCCGCAACCTGGCTGACTGCCGCAACGGAGCGATCTGTAGATGAAGTTGCATGGCGGGCGGGCGGACGTTCATCATTGAACACGTCGTCGAAAATCTCATTCAGCAATTCCTCTTCGCCTCTGGCTTCCTTGCGGCGCCGTTTGCGAGTTGGAACGACTTTGCCTTCCACGACCGACTGCGAAGCCTGATGATTGGGCTTTTTCGTCGATGGGGCTTTGGACTCAACAGTCGCGACTTTCGGCGTGGGAGTTTGCTCACTTGTTTGTTCCGGCAATTCCGCAGCGTAGGCCGCGCGACGCGCCGTCGGGCCGGAATCTTCGAACTCGAACGCCAACTCCGACAGATCAACGATCTCGGTCGTCGCACTGGAATCAGAGGCTTTAGCCGCAGCCAGGGTTGACTGGTTTAACTCAGACAGTGGAATCCAGTTTTCGCTGACTTCGCTGCGCACAAGGTCGCCTTCGCTGAGTGTGCCATCCTGGAGCAGATCGTCAAGTTGCTCAACTGTGACGGGCCCAAACTCTTCCATCAACATTTGATAGTACCAACGAGACGACATCTCTGCTCCAATTCACTACAAGTCATTTCACGACGTGGACAGGTTTGCCTGTGCTGTCAGTCTCGCCGCATCTCCGTATTTGCTCTATTCGGAGTATACCCGGTCCCGACAGGCGTGCCAGAGTTGCACTCGATCCTTTTCACACCGTACCCTAGTGCGCTATCCAATTCATCTGTCTCTTACAGGAGATTCCCACCATGACCCAATCTGACAATCTGTCCACCAGGGATTCAAATCGTGACCTCTCAGCAACCGCCACCAGTGGAACGCAAAGCCGCGTGACGGCAAGACGCTCGTTCCTTGCGACAACTGCCGCCGCACTTGTCGCCGCGAAAGCTGCTGTGGCTGATGATTTTGAATTCGATGACGGCCCGGTGCGTTATCCTGATCCGCGGCTGATTTCGCTGGATGACCGTTTCGACAAATTGAAACTTGGCAACACGCCGATTCAGCGAATTCATTACAGCAAAGACACGCTGTGGACAGAGGGGCCAGCGTGGAACGGCGTCGGACGCTATCTCATTTGGAGTGACATTCCCAACAACATTCAGCAGCGTTGGCTGGAAGAGGACGGCCATGTGAGCACGTTTCGTCATCCGGCGAACAACAGCAATGGCAACACCTTTGATTTTCAGGGGCGTCAGATTTCGTTTGAGCATCTGACACGCAGTGTGGCACGGTATGAAGTTGACGGCACGCGGACGGTGCTGGCTGAAAAATTCGAGGGCAAGTCATTCAACGCGCCGAACGATGGCGTTGTCCATCCAAATGGCGACATTTGGTTTACGGATCCCGGTTACGGGGGGCTGATGGACTACGAAGGCACGCTGGCAAAAACAGACTCCGTGCAGCCTTATCAAAAAGAGGCCATCTATCGTATTGAATCCAGCACGGGGAAAATCTTTAAAGTCACCGACGAGATCTACAAGCCAAACGGACTGTGTTTTTCACCGGACTACAAGAAACTTTATGCGGCCGATACGGGATCGTCGCATTACAAGGAAGCGCCGAAGAACATCAAAGTTTGGGACGTTGTGGATGCAAAAAATGTGGCCAACGGACGCGAATTCGCCTCGATGACACTGACAATGCCAGACGGCACTGAAAAGGCGGGAATGGCGGATGGCATTCGCTGCGACAACTATGGCAACATCTGGTCCAGCGCGGGCTGGGTCGGTGAGGGCTACGACGGAGTTCACATCTTCGCTCCCGAAGACGGCGTGCGGATCGGGCAAATTCATCTTCCGGAAATCTGCAGCAACGTGTGTTTCGGAGGCACGAAACGTAATCGGCTGTTTATGACGGCCAGTCAGTCCGTCTATGCCGTCTATGTGAATTCAAAGGGAGCCCATCACTGCTGAGCCAAACGCGGCGTGTCACGATCGTTACATCGTGCCTGTCCTGGCTGTCTGTTAGAGTTTGCCCGGTCTGGCTGATGCTCGAAACGCACAATCGGGATTGCAGAATCCATGCAACACTGGAACTTCAACTCCGCAGTGCGCTGAGTGATGTGATACGTTTGAACCGATTGCGGTTTAGACTGTTTTGTCACAAAATTCTGCCGCTTAAAAAACTCCGGTAGTGAAGGATTTTCCTATGAGCAAACGATTCGGCCGTCTCGCGTTGTGCGGACTGTTATCTCTGACAACCGGTGCGTCAACAATCGCCCTCGGTGGCGATGGTCTGACGACTCCCTCTGGAATCGACGTGGCACCAATTGTTGACGGATCTGTCATGCCGCCGATGATCCAGCATCAGCATCAGCATCTGGACGCAGGCGACTTTAATTTTGACGTCACGGAGCATCACGATGCCGCTGGTAATGTGATGAACCAAGAATTGAGTATTACTCCGGCCGGAACATTGGGGCAAACCTATACGCGAGTGTCCCACCCCGTCCCTCTCGACAAGCATCCGCGGACTGGCATGCTGGCAGTCAAAGAGGATGGTACGATTCCTTACCTGACGGTAAGTGTGATGGGCGGCCTGAAGATGAAGAACGGAATCTGGCTGTTTGAATCGACCCGTCCGCTGGATCCCGGAGCGTGCCAGATCGTTCGCGTGGAAGCTCGCGAGACACCGCAGGACATCGAACCGTACGCGACACGATTTGTGCGATTGATCCCCGGCCGGATCGTCTTCCTTAACTTCTGATTGTTGATTTTGGATTCCCTCAACTCCCGTGATCCCGATCGTAGCCCTGCGGTCGGGATCGCGGCGTTTTTGCGACGCGCTAAACCTGGTTCAGAATGAGAACAGGAGTTTCGCGTGGCCGGGGTCGGAGCGCAGCGAAACCCCGGTGTTCTTCAATATGGCACATCGAAACCTCCGGGGCGTCCTTCGCTTCGCTCAGTCCAGCCCGGGCCACCCCTCGGACGTAAATCCGGTTTTCGAAGGTAAACCAGGTTTAGGCAGCCTTAGGCGATCGGCAGAAATATATTTACCGTAGGACGGGTACTTCTGCCCGTCAGGGACCGTGACGGGCAAGAGTGCCCGTCCTACAGCTGGTAAATCGTTTTCTGCCGCTCGCCTTATGCCGCTCGCCTTATGCCGCTCGCTGACTCAAACCTCAAACGATTCACCAAATTTCGGGATGATTGGCGGCAGGTCGGAACAGTCGGCAGTCAAACTCGCCATCGCCTGCAGGCCTGCTTCTTCGCCATGCACTAAAAAGACCTGGCCAGCACCACCCTGTTTCTGCAGCTCACCGAACCACCAGCGAAAGTCTTCGGCGTCTGCGTGAGCCGATAGACCGTTCACGATTTCAACGCGCGCTCGCAACGGAAACTCGCGGCCCAAAATCCTGAGTTCCGGTTGTCGCTCGACGATCTGCCGACCGAGAGTGTGCATGGCTTGAAAGCCGATGATCAGAATGGTGTTGTTTTCGTAGGCGACGGCATTTTTTAAATGATGAACGACTCGCCCGTTCTCGCACATGCCGCCCGCCGCGATCACGACAAACGGCCCCTTTCGCTTGTTCAACGCTATGCTCTCGCCTTGCGAACGCACGTAAGTCAGGCCGTCGAAATTAAAGACGTCGTCGTCAACCTGCAGCGTCTCCTGTACCTCTTCACTCATTACGTTCGAATTCTCACGGTGAACTTCCGTCAGTCGTGTTGCCAGCGGGCTGTCCACGAAAACCGGAACGCGACAAAGCGCGTGTTCGTTGCGGAGTTCGTTCAGGAGATAGACCAGCATCTGAGTTCGCCCCAGACTGAATGCCGGAACGATGACCTTGCCTTCGCGGCTGGCCGCTTCGCAGATCACACGTTTCAATTCCGCCTTCACATCACCCGCCAGCGGATGCAGTCTGTTGCCGTACGTCGATTCTGAAATCAGCACATCGCAACGATCGACGGGTTCAGGATCGTTCAGAATCGGCTGATTGCGACGACCAAGGTCACCAGTGAAGACCAGTCGCTTCCATTCACCATCGTCCAGCAGTTCCAGTTCGGTGATGGATGCCCCCAAAATATGCCCGGCATGTTTGATGCGAATTCGCACGCTGGAACTGATTTCTTTCCACTCGTGGTAGAGGACAGGTTTGAACAGCCGTGTCGTTTTGCGGACATCGTCCAGCGTGTAAAGCGGCTTGTCGGAATCTCCTGGGCGGCCGTACTTCTTTTTCTGCCGATATCTCGCGTCTTCCTCCTGAATATGAGCGCTGTCACGAAGCATGAGATCAGCAATATCGGCCGTGGCGTGACTCGTGTAAATTGGGCCTCGAAAGCCAGCTTTGTAAAGTGCCGGAAGTCTGCCGCAATGATCGATATGCCCGTGCGACAGCACCACCAGATCCAGTTTTTGCGGCGCACATCGAAATTTTTCATTCAGTGGTCGCGTGTGATCAGACTTTCCCTGAAAAAGCCCGCAATCCAGCAGAATTCTGGCCGACGAGGTTTCGATCAGGTGCTGACTGCCGGTGACTTCACCTGCGGCACCAAGAAATGTGAGTTTCATTCAGCCAGGCTCCTGCACTGCTCACTCTATCCAGAGCAATGCAGCTGAGTCACACGATTTGAAGGTTGTACGATGCTGTACGCGGGCGACAGAAGTATAGACAGGATGTTCTGAAACGCAACAACCCCGAACCCCTTGCGGACTGTGGCAGGCTCCAGATCCGGTTTCCGGCGAAAGCAGGACTGCAATTTAATCCCGCGATCACCTATCATCCGTGACCAGTCATTCGGAATGCGTTGAATTAACGGAGTGATTCGCAGATGAGCCATGAGGTCCCATTCAGGTCGGCAGAGTCGTCTTTGACGAAAATCGCCTGGATGCAGCAACAGACATTGCGTTTACTGTCGATCGTGCTTGCGCTGAAAGCGGGAATCTCATGCCCGGACCTGCTGGCCGACGATGGACTGCTTCCTCCAGTGACGGCCCCGATCGTCAATGGGATTAAAGTGCCTGACGGATTTCACGTCGAGCTGTATGCGGACGATGATCTGGCGCACGATATCCATTCGATGACGATTGACTCCAAAGGCCGTGTCGTTGTTTCCGGTCCCGGCTACGTGCGGATTTTGATCGACAGTGACAACGACGGACGAGCTGACTCATTTAAGCAGTTCGCCGACAAACCGGACACCGGTTCCCAGGGCATGTTTTTCCTCGGTTCCAGCCTGTTGTGTTCGGGCGATCAGGGGCTGCAGATTTTCCGCGATGACAACCAGGATGACATCGCCGATGGTCCTCCGCAGGTCTTTCTGAAAATCTCGGCAGGCGGCGAACATCACGTGCATTCGATCCAAAAAGGCCCGGACGGCTGGTGGTATGTCATGGCCGGAAATTTTGCAGGCGTCACCGCCGCGTACGCAACTGCGCCAACGTCACCGATCAGGCAGCCTGTGTCCGGCACGCTGCTGCGGCTGAAACCTGACCTGTCCGGCGGAGAAATTGTCAGCGACGGCTTCCGCAATGCCTATGACATTACCTTCAACGGAACCGGTGATTTCTTTACATATGACAGTGATGATGAACGTGACATTTCCCTGCCGTGGTATCTTCCAACCCAGGTCTTTCATGTGCTGCCGCTGTCCAACGCCGGATACGTCACAACGGGACTGAAGCGTCCGGGCAGTTATCCTGACATGCCTCCGGTGCTCGCGACTTTTGGGCGCGGTTCTCCCACCGGCGTCACGTGTTATCGGCACAATCAATTCCCGGAGCCATACCGGAATGCGCTGTTCATGCTTGACTGGACACTCGGACGCATCCTGACTGTCCCACTGACGCAGGAAGGTTCCGGTTGGAAGAAAGACGGCGTCGTGTTTGCTGAAGGACAGGATCAGTTTGGCTTCGCACCGACCGATATCGAAGTCGCTCCCGATGGAAGCATGTTCGTGAGCGTCGGAGGACGAGGAACCCGTGGCAGCGTGTTTCGCATCGTCTGGGACTCCGCTCTGTTGCCAACTCCCGTGTCTGATGTGGACTCAGCGACGCAACAGTTGGATGCGGTTCTGGATGCACCTCAGCCAAACAGCAGCTGGTCCCGCGCCGAGTGGATTCCGCTGGCAAAGTCACTGGGCGCGGCACCGTTTCGCGAAGCTGCGCAGATGGAGAAGCGGCCCGTGTCACAACGCATGCGGGCGATCGAGATTCTCGTGGAAATGTACGGTGGACTGGACAAAGCCACGGCAGCAAAACTCAGCTTCGCAGGGGCCGGACTGGTTCGCGCGAGGACGGCATGGGCCGTTGGTCGCAGTCGTCCCGAGGCACCGGACGCGGACATTCTGAAGAAACTCATCTCCGATCGCGATCCCTTTGTGCAACGCTTCGCGCTGGAGGCTCTTTCATCTGCAACGTCTGCGGCGTCGTTCACGACAACGATTTCTTCCATTGCCGCCGCGCTGGCTTCAAATGACCGCAGCGTTCGGTTTTCCGCCGCGCTGCTTGTGTCCCGCATGAATGATGATCATCGGAACGCGCTGGCAAAGGCTCTTGCAAATAACCTTCGTGGCTTGATGTGGTTTCACATGGGGCGCTGTCTGCGATCGCCGCTGCAAAGCGTTCCTTCGGCAGCGGTCGCCGCAAGCGTGCTGACGTCGAAGGATGCATCCAGCGAAGATCGTCACGACGCCACGCGGATTCTGCAGATGACACTGGGTGACGTTGGGCCAGCCAAAGACCGCCCGGTCATGTTTGATGGCTATGCTCCCGCGATGTCTCTCGCCCCAATTGAACGAGAACTTAACCCGATTATGACCAAAGTCGCAGCCGTGTTCCCGTCCGGCGACGCACATCTGGATCATGAGTTGATTCGCCTGATTGCCATGACGGCCCCGCTCAATCGCGAACTTTTTTCAAGGCTGCTGGCCAGCATTACGGATTCCACACTACCGGCCGACGACATTCATCGCCTCGCCGCCATCAGTCAATTCGAAATTGAGAGGTCTTACGAGGAAAGTGTCGCCACTGCCAAAGCGTTGCTGGGCATCGACATCAAAATTCGCAGGTACGACCTCAAGCAGGATACAAACTGGGACGATCGTATCGGGGAACTTTACAAGGCCCTGTGCAACGTCGATCCCGCCATGCCGTCGCTGCTGGCCGAACAGCCAGGTTTTGGCGAACCAGGGCATGTCCTGTTTCTTAGCCAGGTACCGCAGGGATCAATTCCCAAAGCGATTGAAGGACTTGTCAGCGCGATCCAGCGTGATCCAGAATACAAGTGGTCCAACGATGTGGTGTTTGTCATTGGTGAATCTGCCAAACCCGAACATCAGGCATTGCTGCGCGAACAACTGGAGAACCTGTCTGTCCGCGATGCGGTTCTGATGGTCATCGCGGAACATGCAACAAAGGAGGACCGCGAAATCCTGCTCGCCGGTCTGGAATCCGCCCAGTTGAACGCCGTGGAAGCCTGTCTGAAGGCCCTGGTCAAACTTCCTCGCAACAACGACGCGGCGGAACAGTTTCAACTGCTGGGGGTAGCTCGACGTCTGATCAACGACAAGCGAGAATTTCAATTGCGTGAAATGGCGATGCGGCTGCTGCAGAACAATACGTCTCAAGCCCACCAGTTTGCATTTGGAGAAGAAGGCTACCGCCTGCAGCCCGAATCCATGCAACTGTGGCAAACGTGGCTGGAAAAACGCTATCCCGAATATCGCCCACCGCAAACGTCTGACGTGTCGCAGAAGATCCTGCTCAGTCTGGAGAGAGTTGACTGGGACGCGGGCAACGTCGATAACGGACGGCGTCTGTTCGAGCGCCTCGCCTGTGCCCGCTGTCACGGCGGACGTCAGGCTCTTGGGCCAGACCTGAAGGGCGTGACCAAACGATTTTCACGCCATGATTTGTTCGCATCGATCGTCGAGCCCAACCGGGATATCTCGCCGCGCTATCAAACGACTTCAATTGAAACAAAATCCGGCAAAGTCTACACGGGACTGATCGTCTACGAATCTGTCGACGGCGTGCTGCTTCGCGATGCCGAACACAAGACCTGGCGAATCGAAGCCGCCGACACGGAAAGTAAAGTGCTGCAACGCAACTCGCTGATGCCCGCCGGGCTGCTCAGGGATACAAAACCCTCGGATCTGGCCGATCTGGATAAGTACCTTCAGAGTCTTTGAGCCCGCGTGAGCCCTGACAAACCTGCGACTGAATTCCAGGGAGAAAACGACTTGTCACGACACGAAATACAACTCTGGCTTTTTATTCTGATCGCGATCTCCGTATGGACAAGCCGAGCGTCCGCTCAGTTCGACTCGAAGCCATATTTTCCTCCCGAGCGAATATCGGTGCAGCCGGTGATCTTTTGTCCCACCGATGAGTCTTTTCCGCCGCGAAGTCTCGATGCCATCGTGATGAAGCATTTGAAATGGACACAGAGACGATACGGTGAGTTGCTGGGAACATCCTTTGAGATTGAAGAAACCGTCAAACGCATTCGAGGTCATAAGAATCTGGCCGAATATCGAAAGCGTGATGGCGATGCCGTGCTGGATTTTTCGTCCGAACTTCTGGATTCGTTCGGCTTCAATCGCTTCAACTGCCCGCACGTCTTTCTGACTGTCGTCGTGAATTCCAAACTCGAAGGCCAGCCGGACTATGCGATCGATGTCCAAACGAATGCCGGGGCTTCATTTGGTTCGAAAGTTGAAAACTGCGTTGTTGGTTATTTCAGACCAAGTCCCGGTCCGGAGATTACTTACGATGCCGGCTCGATGTGGAGTTCAGATCCAGTGTCCACAACAGCCACGCTCGATCTTACGTTTCCGTTTCCCGTCGAACTCACGCGCATTCGGCTCTATTCCGGCCACAGCGACCAATATCATCCGGTCCTGTCATTTTCGTGCTCGATCCCCGATGCCGGCAGCGCGCTCCGAACACTTGCAACCAGCACACTGCAGGGATTTGATGGTGAGGTGAGTTTTTCCGCCACAGAGTCACAGCGCTGGCATCTGGAATTGACGCCAGGCGAATCGAAAATGGTCGTTGTTCGCGGATTGCGGTTCTATTCCGGCGAGACCGAAATCTTTCCACCACAATTGTGCCTTGTAGACTAGTGGTCTGTCCTGGTTGAGTATACGAATCAAGCGGGTAAGGCTGAGGCCGTTTCAGGCCTCATGCCTCCCCTTCGTCGCAAGAGGGTTAGTTCCCTCAATTTACCGGCGTGCAACTTTCCAGCACCGGGCGACCCCGCAGGAATCGCTTCCGTTAGGGAGAGCCCTGGCGTTCTCGCTACACGAACAGGAATAAAGCGACAAAGCGATAGTAGACCCATACGCTCAAGGTGAGCCAATCGGGTGCGACGATTATCCATCATCGACTTTCGTTTGGACTTCATGCACCTCAGTCGCATGCGTATCCACCGATCCAGAGCGCGGTACATGTTGCCGCACGCTGACCAGGAACGGGTGAAGTAATTCGCCGTCCCGCGGATAACGCGATTCAGTTGCTCGATCATCTCAGCGTCCAGGTTGTGACTTCGGGTCGTGATCTGTCGGATTTTGTCTTTGAACTTCTCTTTGGATTTATCCCGCATCCGAATGGTCCAGGCACCAATCTGAAAACCCAGGAAGGCGAAGCCCTTCTTGAAGGTTGTGATGTGTGTCTTTTCCGGACTCAGTGCGAGGCTAAGCTGGTCGGCAAGAAATTTGCTGACCAGTTCCAGGGCCTCCCTGGCCTGACGTTAACGCCTGTCGAGAGAAACTTCTGGACTAATCTTAAGATGTTCCCGTCCGCCACGACCTTCGAGAGTTCCGTCATAATGGCGGAGTGCGAGAGGTTGTCGAAGAACCCGGAAATATCGGTTCTGCGCGAAATGAAGTGCGCGGTCGGGCTCGTACCATATACGAGTTGTATTTGATGGAGACTGTGATTGAGCCTGAAAGGCTCGCACAAATCAGCCTGGGGCAAGAGAATCCGCGAATGCGGATGAACGCCGCCCCAGGTTCACTTAAACGCCACAAAACCTCCGGACTTCATCGAAGGCCGCAAGAAACGTACGCGCAGAGCGCGACAAAATCCCCCACGACCGGCCCACGTTACAGCAAAATCGCCATTTGCACGCCGCAAGTCACCGCGCACTCTGAATCTTCACCGAAAAATCGACTCCAAACGTCAGCCGTTTTCGGCTCAACACCCATTTCCCGACGCGCACTATCTACAACTCACGCGCCGCCGGACGCTAGCTCCCGGTTTTCACAGAACCAGACGCTAGCGCGTTGCGGCTGATAAGACAGTCGCACGCCTCAAGCCTCAACTGGTCGCCTGCTCGGTCACAAACGGTTTTCGACGACGGTGATCTATCTGCACGTGAGGCAAATGCATCTGCGATCCGTGCCGAGTCCCATCGACTGGCTGCCCGGTTTTCGATCGACGCCTTGTGGGTCGCATTGATTCCGCACTAAGCAATCGTCACACGCGGCCCCACGAAGCGGAAAACAGATGTACGTCAGCGTTTCCAGGCTGACATGGAAACGTGACAGGTCAGGCTGGAACGTCTGACGTACTTCCAACAGCAATTCTCCGCTCGCTGCTTACCGGGCTACGGACATGGGGCATCGACATCACGCCGCGAAGCGTGTCTATGTCAGGATCTCGTGAACAACGTGCTGTGGCTCGACGCCGGTTAGTCGCTGATCCAGACCCTGGAAACGATAGGAAAAGCGTTCGTGATCGATGCCCAGACAATGCAGAATCGTGGCGTTGAGATCATTGACGTGGCAGGGATTGTTGACAATGTTGTAGCTGAAATCGTCGGTCTCGCCGTACACTACTCCGCCCTTGATCCCACCACCTGCCAGCCACATGCTGAAACAACGCGGATGATGATCGCGTCCGTAATTTGTGGCCGTGAGTGAACCCTGAGAATACACGGTGCGACCAAATTCACCGCCCCAGACTACCAGCGTGTCGTCCAGCATGCCCCGCTCTTTCAGATCCTTTAACAATGCCGCACAAGGTTGGTCGGTGTCGTAGCACTGATGACGAATTTCGCTCGGCAGCGCACCGTGCTGATCCCAGCCACGATGCAGAATCTGGACGACGCGCACGCCGCGTTCAACCATGCGTCGAGCCAGAAGAGCACTCGCGGCAAATGAACCGCGTTTAGTAACTTCCGGCCCGTACATGTCGAGAGTTGCCTGGGTCTCGCCGGAAAGATCAACGAGTTCCGGGACACTGCTCTGCATACGAAACGCCATCTCATACTGCGCGATGCGAGTTTGCGTTTCCGGATCTCCGAAGCGTTCGTAATTTCGATGATTGAGTTCTGAGAGTGTGTCCAGCATGGCGCGGCGGTGTCGCGCGTCGATGCCGTCCGGATTGTCAATATACAGCACCGGATCGCCAGCGCTGCGCAGTGCGACGCCGGTATATTTCGACGGTAGAAACCCGCTGCTCCACATGCGCGAAAACAATGCCTGAGCCGCGTTCTTCGATGTCCAGTGCGGGGTTAGCGCAACAAATGCCGGCAGATTATTGCTTTCACTGCCGAGCCCGTACGCCAGCCATGATCCGAGACTCGGTTTGCCGGGCACTTCACTGCCTGTCGTGACAAACGTACATGCAGGATCGTGATTGATTGCGTGCGTATAAACGCTGCGAACAAGAGCGATATCATCAACATGCTCCGCCGTACGCGCAATTAGTTCACTGGCCCAGGTTCCGGCCTGACCGTAACGCTGAAACTTAAACAATGACGGAGCGACCGGCAATCTCGCCTGCCCGCTGGTCATGGTTGTGATCCGCTGACCCATGCGAATGGAATCCGGCAGATCTTTGTCAAAGTGATCGGCGAGTTCAGGTTTGCAATCCCATAGATCCAGTTGAGACGGACCGCCGTTCATGTGCAGATAAATCACAGATTTTGCTTTTGGAGCAAAATGTGGAAAACCTGGCAGCGGCGGATGAATGCGTTCTGCGGCGACTGTTTGCTGTGCGGCAGTGGCATGCTGAGCCGCCATCAGCGACAGCGAAACGCTGCCCATGCGCAGCGCGCCATGGCCGAAGAATTGTCGGCGGGTTTGAGTCAGCAGGTAGTCGTTGATGGTGTTCATGGGTGGGCTCGGGTTGTTCTGTGTGCGGTGTCTTGACGGGCGATTCAACACGCCTGGCATCGAGCGGTGTATAAGTGTCGTCACTCAATCAGCCGCAGATCGCTGGCTCACGGTTGTCACAGAACCGGACGCTAGCGCGTTCCGGCTGATAAGACAATAATAAACGGCTCGATGCTTAGTTCCTTGTCACTGTTTCATCCAGATTCAGAATCAGGTTGGCAATCATCGTCCATGCCGCCGTTTCCGGTGCCGGCGTCAAATTCTTCGGTGTGGATTCGCCGACGCGAATCGCTTTCTCAGCCGCGTCCTCGTCGTCTTTGAAGAGAGCTATCTGCGTCTGCAGCGCTGAATTCACGATCCGCAATTCGTCGGTGTTCGGAAGCCGGGACAACACGATGCGATAAAGATATTTGATTCTCGCTTCAGCTTCCGGTGCGGCCTCCGAAAGCACACGTTCTGCAAGTGCCCGCGCGGCTTCGAAGTGCTGGATGTCGTTCATCAGCTGCAATGCCTGTAGAGGCGTATTGCTGCGTTCTCGACGGGAACAAAACTGTTCCCGATTTGGGCCGTCGAAGTTCGTCATAAACGGGGGTGGAGCTGTGCGTTTCAGGAAACAGTACAAACTGCGGCGGTACAGGTCCGCGCCATGATCCTGCATGTAAAATCGCGTGTTGCTGTTTTCGTAACCGACCGGTTCCCAGATGTCCGGCGGCTGATACGGCATCACTCCGCGACCGCCCATTTCGTAATTCATGAGACCACTCACCGCCAGCGCGTTGTCGCGCATGTGTTCTGCCTCCAACCGCAGTCGCGGGCCGTGCGCGAGCAGCCGGTTTTCCGGATCGAGCTCTCTCAAATGTTGGTTCGTTTCGGAGTGCTGGCGAAAAGTGGCCGATGTTAACAACAGCCGATACAACTGCTTTGTATTCCAGCCGGTCTCACGAAAATGCACCGCGAGCCAATCGAGCAACTCGGGATGACTTGGCAATTCTCCTCGCGTTCCAAAATCGTCGCTGGTTTTGACAAGTCCTGTGCCAAACATCTGCTGCCAGATTCGGTTGACCGTGACGCGAGTTGTGAGCGGGTTTTCTTTTGCCAGGAACCACCGGGCAAGATCCAGGCGATTGGGACGCTGATCACCAGGAAACGGCTGACCATCGGACAGCAGCAGCGGAGGGAACTCGGACGGTGTGCGCGGTTCGACCCTGTCTGCGGGCTTGTCATACTGGCCACGCAGCATCACAAACGCATCGCGAGGTTTAGGCAGATCGTTGAACACGAACGTGCCCGGAATATCCTCTTCAAGAATCGCGACATTTTGTTCCGCCTGACTGGCCGCGACGAGAAGGTCGGCGCGGCCCGATTCATCGCTGCGCTGCACATTCTTCATCCAGAATCGAAGCAATTGAGTTCGCTGTTCTGGAATAACCGAATCACTCGGCCCGGCCACAAGCAGCGTTCGAAGATCTCCGCCAATGCCGGAAGGATTGGTTCCTTTGCTCATTTCCCACCAGCGTTTGAAGGACGACCGTGGATCTTTGCTGCGATCACTGGTACCGGTGACGCGAATGTCATCGACCCAAACTTTTCCGCCGTTTTGAATCAACACCATGCTTTTGATTCGACTGCCCGGCGTTGAGCCCGTCTTTTGAAACGGCACGGCGACGTGAATCCATTCGCCGGCTGCCGGAATTTCGCCCATGTCCACGTCTGACTTATCAAAGTCGATTGTCGACTTGTTGCCCCAGACGATTCGCCGATTCTTTCCGTCATCGTATTGCACGCCAAACGCTGTCGGCGGATTGAAGGGGTCAATTTGCAGGAAAAACTCCAGCTGCCCATCGATTGGCACGACCACGGGAATAAGACTAAAGTCAAGATTCAGGTCGTATTTCGAACCGTACGCCAATTCGAGCACACGCCGCCCTGACTTGGCACCAAACTCTGGATCCAGCCGCCAGGTTGGTTCATTTCGTGACGTGTTGCGGGTGTTCGTGCCGAGTGGAAACGTGTCGTCGATCACTGAGTCGTTGACGCTGCTCATGGGAATCGCCGAGTCCACGGAATCGATCGGTTCGATGTATTCCGTCAATGAAATAGTATCCTCCAACGCTCGGTTCGCGTCAGCCGCATGCTTCTTCGCTGCGTCGAGTGCCACCTTCTGCTCGGGATTCGGGACTTTGACAAACGGCGGGGTCGTGTTGATGTTGCCGTCCATCGCAGGATCGGCTGTCGAATAGAAGAACGCGTACATCGAGTAAAAATCTCGCTGCGTAACCGGATCATATTTGTGATCGTGGCACACGGCGCAACCGGCCGTAAGTCCCATCCATGTCTGCATTGTCGTACTCGTGCGATCGACAGCGTAGCGGTACAGCCATTCGTCAGCGATTGCGCCGCCTTCGCTGGTTGTCACGTTGCAACGGTTGAAGCCAGTTGCGATGAGTTGGTCCTGCGTGGGTTCGGGAAGCAAATCGCCAGCCAGTTGCCATTTCGTAAATTCGTCAAATGGCAGATTCTGATTGAATGCCCGCACAACCCAGTCACGATAAGCCCACATTTCGCGTTCATTGTCGAGATGCAGCCCGTGAGTATCCGCATAGCGTGCAACATCGAGCCACTGTCGCGTCTGCTCCTCACCAAAATGGGGCGACGCCAGAAAACGATCCACCATTTTTTCGTACGCATCGGCGGAAGTGTCGTTGAGGTATTCGTCCTGCTCGGCGATCGTTGGCGGAAGTCCGGTGAGTGCGAACGCGACGCGCCGAATGAGCACTTCCCGATCGGCCTCGCGTTGCGGAGCCAGGCCGTGTTGCTCCAACGAGGCGAGGATGAAGGCATCGACAGGATTGCGAACCCATGCAGCCGTTTTGACCGCCGGAATCGGTGGCGATTGCGGTGGTTCAAACGACCAGTGCTTCTGGTATTTTGCTCCCTGCTCAATCCATTGTCGGAGAGTTTGTCTTTCAGCATCCGTGAGGGATTTCTTCGATTCCGGAGGCGGCATCACGACGTCTTTGTCGGTACTGCTGATGCGATTCCACAGCTCACTTGCCGCCAGATCACCGGGCTTGACCGGGATTGTCCCGTCATGTTCAGCGTATGCGCCGTCGGCGGTATCCAGACGCAGATCGGCCTTACGTGTTTTGGCATCAAAGCCGTGACATTCAAAGCAATTCGCGGCCAGGATTGGCCTGACGTCACGGTTGAACGCAACATCATCCTGTGCTGCAGCGGCATCACAAGGAGCAAACTGAAGCAAAGACGCCACAATCGACATAAGAACTGAGCAACGACACATCGAGAGTTTCTCCGAAGTTCGACGGTGAATTCAGCACTGTCAATGATACCGTCTCTTTCTAAGAAACGCGACTGCCACTCCGGGCTTAATTATCCGGGTATGTGTGTCTGGACTGCCACCATCTTCGTTTCGCTGTCGGTTCTTTCGGTCTGCGACTGCCACTCGGCGTACCAATTGAGCAGCCTCGCGCCGCCGTCTTTAGGGGGCGTCTGCTGTGTGTGCCAGACCAGAAAAGATTCACCTGACTCGCCGATCATCAGCAAAGCAGTCAGTGCCGCCGCTCGTTTCATCGTATCGATCGCATCCTGTGGCGACTGTGCGATTGGCGCACCGACATTGAGTGATGTGTTGACCGATACTTCCGCTCCCAGATGGCGTCCCATGGCCTTCAGCATAGCGTGGCAAAACGGGTCTTGCTCCTCTCGCACAATTTGCACGCGAGAAGTACCGTCCTGATGCACAATCGCCGGTAATTCTTTCCGTGTCAGGGCTTTTGCGCGGGCGGTGAGTACCATGTAGTTATAGGCATTGTAGTTGTCGTCCGAAGCCCCTTCGTTCAACTCAAAGTATTTGAGTGCGGCCTCCAGCGTCACCATTGGTGCCAGAGGGCGGATTGGCTCACGAAACTTGACGAGCCGATTGATGTTTTCCAGTGTTTTCGGATTACATGGATTTGCAAGGATCGACCGATGTCCCAGCGCCCGTGGACCGGTTTCCGCAGATCCCTGAAACAGTCCGATCACTCCGTCTCGCGCAAGAATCGATGCGGCCAGATCCGCGACAGCATACTGACCGTCCGCATTTTTTACGTTGGCCAGTTCGCGAAAATCAATGTCGTCATTTGCAGCAAGTGCCTGTCGAATCTCGTCGGTTGTGGGCGGCAGTCCACAATAAAATGCATGCTGGAGCGTTTCACCCGGCCTGGCACCGGCCTGCATCGCAAAGCTAAAGGCGGCTCCGGGTGCAACCCCCACATCACTGGGCACTGGGGGAACCCACAAGTGCAGCCTCGCGTCCTTCTTCAGATTTCGGCGATACCAGTCTCGGTTAAATCGTTCCATCAGATGCATGTTGGCAACGCAGTTCAGTGCCGTTCCGCCAGCCATCACAAGTTTGTCTGCGCCGGTTTCACGAATGAAATGTCCGATGATGTGAAACAATGCGTCTTCGAACACTAATTGTGTCGCTGCGGCAAGATCGACGCGTTCCCTGGTGATCTCCGAGTGATTGACATCCTCGACATTCAGAACCGCGTCGGGATTCCACAATCTTTCCGGAGAAATCGGATCACCAATGATCTTTCGCAGTGCTTCGGTGTAAGGCTTGAATTCTCCTCGACGAAACCAGTTGGCCATCCGCCGATTCACGTGCAGTTTTCCCTGAGGCGCAAAATGAAATATCTCGCGCAAGCACTTGTAGTAAGGATTCGTCAGCCGATCACTGTCGCCCCAGGCGGCGGCCCCCATGTAGCGACCTTCGCTGCTGAGTGACGTCCAACCACCCTTGGTTGAACTGATAATGCTGTAAAATGCGCCCAGCGAATCGCCGAGACTGTAATTCTGATATGTTTGCCGGATCTTGCCGTTCTGCGCGACGTAAAGCGAAATCGCGCTGGTATCACCAAAGCCGTCCAGAACGGTGATCATTACTGGTGTGTCGGATGCGTAGAATGGAGACACCGCAAAACTGTAGGCGGCATGATTATCGTGATGCGGCTGAAAGATGATGGGGATTCGCCGCTTGACAGCAAACTCCGTAGCAAGCAGTCGTGGAACACCTGCTGTCTTCAGACTATGAAACAAGTTGGCTTTGGGCGTGCTTTTCGGAAACCCCATTGGCAGACTGAACGGGAAATGGTCGAACATCATTCCCACGCCACTGCCAACGACGCGGGCCGAATCCCACGTAAAGAGAAACGCCGCGATATCGTCCAGGGACAACCCACGCTGCTCGAGCCGCTGACGAAACACACCCACAGCATGTTTCGGAAAGCGATCTTCATGTTTGACCCGGCTAAAACGTTCTTCCTGATCGTTTGAGATCAGCCGAATTCCATTCGCCTCAGACACTTCCACCAGGGCCATCCCGGTGTCGTGAGCTGGAACCCCAATTCCGCATAAATAGAGGGTCTCGCCCTGCGCCAGACGCTCGCGAATTTTCGCCAACGATGTCTGAGCATTGCGACTTTCAGGCAGAGACACCCCGCAGAGCGCATAGCCAACCCTCGCCGCGTGAAAAGCCGTCCACCGAGCCATGCTGCCCAGCCAGGGCGTCGAAGGACCATAACTCCCGTAATTTTTGCTCATAACATGAGACCGCATGAATTTCACAATTGTCAGTGCAAAAACGCCACAGACTACACTCAGTGAAGCCTGCGATCTGCCATTCGGATTTCAATTTCCAAAGAAATTGCGGAATCCGGATTCACGATGCCACATTATCAAACCACGGACGCTTAGGCTGTCGATCGCTGCGTTCCGTTGGAAACTGGTCGAGCTGTGGTGGAGGCAACGAGCGGTTTAAGTATCTCCGAAGCGAAATGTCCAGGCGTTGAAGTTTGGTTTTCTAGTTTGAATTCGATAGAGCATGGCGGCACCGGCCCAGTTGTTGGAGATTGTTCCGTCGCTGGTCTTGTACCAGGTTGAGCAATCGCCGGCCCACACGCTTTCTTTGAGCCCGGCGTGAAGCTTTTTGTCATACTCTGCAACGGCCGCCTCAGACACTTCAATTTCGCAGCACTTGAGGCGATCCGCTTCGGCGAGACATTTCATCAGATAATCCACTTGTGACTCGACCATGTAAATGATGGAATTGTGTCCAAGATTTGTGTTCGGGCCGTACAGCATGAACATGTTGGGAAACGCGGGGGTTGCCAATCCATACAAGGTTTGAGGGTGACCGTTCCACGCATCTTCCAGAGCGACTCCACCGCGGCCGAGAATCGTCATGGGCTGCAGGAGTCCGGTCGCTTCAAAGCCGGTTCCGTAAATCACAACATCCACCGGGAACTCGTGGCTCGCGGTCTTTACCGCATTACTCTGGAAGGACTGCAAGGCTTCTGTAACCAGGGTCACATTGGATTGCTGCACTGTCTGCAGGTAATCGCTGGACAGCAGGATACGTTTACAGCCTGGGGCATAATTGGGGATGAGCGAGTCGGTCAATTCCGGGCGGATCAATACCTTCATGGTGCGTTTTAGCCACCAGCGATAGATCCGATTTGCAATGCCGCCCTCCCGGAACGCGATGATCCGCCATTCACACATCAGGAAGATCCACAATCGATGCAACCGGGCCACGGACGGCATTCTGCGAAAACACCACCGCACCCACCCCGCGTATCGATAGTTGTTGAGCGGATGAATCCAACTGGGAGTCCGCTGAAACAGGCAGACGTGTTCGGCTCGATCGGCGACTTCCGCAATGAACTGAATCGTGCTGGCACCGTTGCCAACAATCGCCACTTTTTTTCCGGTCAGATCCACCGCATGATTCCAGCGCGCGGAATGCCATGTGTGACCCTGAAACTGTTCGGCGCCAGGAATCTGCGGAATGCGAGGACGGTTCAACTGTCCGACCGCGCTGACGAAATAATTGGACGTCAACTGCTGGCCGTCATCCAGCGTCACCGTCCAGTGGTGCGTTTCTTCGTCCCATGCGGCCTGGGTGACATGCCGGTTGAACACGATATGAGGCCGGATTTCAAACCGGTCCGCGCAGTCGCGAAAGTATTGCAGAATCTCTGGCTGGCGAGCGTACTTGCGCGTCCAGTTGTAATTCGGGGCGAATGAGAATGAATACAGAAATGACGGCACGTCGCAGCCGGAATTCGGGTACGAATTTTCCAGCCAGGTTCCACCCACGTCCCCCGACTTCTCAATGATCGTGAAGTCGTGGATGCCGGCTCGCTTCAGCCGAATGGCGAGGCAGAGTCCACTCATGCCTGCTCCGACGATGATTAGTCGTCGATGTGTTTGCGCCGATCCACTCACTCAGCCACTTCCTTCACGAGGACAAAAAACACACGGGCACGGTCTATGGGCAAGGACATCATTCCGCAGGAAACCGCCGCTCAGACATACGATCAATTCTACAGCGCGGCACAAACAGCTTCACCGCGGCGATCGAGATTTGGCTCTCAATGCTGCGAAAACGTCCGAGTCGATCAGTTGCGGCTCATTGAGTCGCTCTGTGGGCGGAAGCTGACTCTCTTCAAACCACTCTTTCGTGCGGCGCATCCCTTCTTCCAAACTGGTCGTCGGCTCAAAGCCGAGTTGTTGACGCGCTTTCTCGACTGAGTAACCGCCTTTTCTCGCAATGTAACGAACTGCCGCAGCCGTTACCGGACCTCGCCCCAGACAACGCATCGTCGCTGCAATTGCAGTCACCACCGCAGTAGGCGCGACGGGTACGCGGGCCTTCCGAAGCATGCGAGCATAAAATCCGAAGAATTCACGTGCTTCAACCTTTTCACCCCCGGTCAAATTGAAAACCTGTCCAGATGCTTCCGCGCTGCCAGCAGCCAGCATGACGCCGCGAACCAGATCATCGACGAAGATCGGAGCCAGGTGTCCTCGCCCCATTGCCGGAAGTATCAGGCGTCTGGCCGCCAGGGAAAGCAAGGGGGCCACAGTCCAAAAGTTGGAACCCGGTCCATAGACATCACCAGGCCGAACAATGGTACACTCAACATCACCAGCCGCATGTGCCTGAAGCACGGCATGCTCACTGGCAATCTTGGAATCGACGTACGGCACGCCGTTGGTCCGCAACGGGTATTTTTCATCGACTCCGTCGGGATACTCAAATCCAAAGACCACGACCGAAGAAAGGTGGACCAGGCGGTGAACTTTATGTTTTGTGCAGGCGTCGATCACATGCCGTGTTCCAAGACAATTTACTCGCCAGTAACTGTCCGCATCGCCCTCCATACCGACTTTTGCTGCCGTATGTATCACCAATGTGGAACCGGCAATTGCTTCCTGCCAGTTGCCGCGTTTTGTGATGTCGCCTTCAACCACCCCCAATTTGCAATCCGACCTGACATCGACGCCCGTCACAAAGCAGCCCGCTTCGCGGTAGCGATCCGCCAATCGTCGCCCAATAAACCCAAGTGCGCCGGTGATAAACACATGGTGAGGACCGAAACCCTGACTCATTAGGATGACACCGAACGAACTGTGTGGTTAAGGAGCCGCAGGGGAGTTACTGCGGTAACTGTACGCTAAAATCTGTGGCTTCGAAGTGTGTGTTTCATGTGTCATGCGATATCAATCCTGGTCGAAGCGACATCCAGCGAAAATACACCTGGTGGCAAAGCTGACGCCAGTGAATTTGAACGCATCACTGGCATTTTCGATTCGCAGCGACTGTTCGTCAAGGGACCGCGTTTTCACTCGCCGGTCGCTAGTCTCAATCCGTCGCTTTATGACGTGTCAAACACATGATGTAGTCGCTACGATGTTCGGCAGGAGTATAATTCCAGTCCTAATCCCGTGCCTGCGATCGAAACGATCGAGTGCCTGAAATCCAGAAATCAACTTGTCACAATCATGACTGAGAATTGGACTCCCGCGACGATCGAAGTCGTCGGGCATTGTGTCGCCGCTCTGATGCGTGGCACCGATCGTCGGTTGCCGCCGGTGATTTTTATCCATGGGATCGCGGCTTCAGTCGATCTCTGGCCAGCGGTTTTGCACACGACGTGCGGACGATTCCGTTGCTGCTCGCTGAGTCTTCCCGGACACGCGACTTCATTCGCAACCGACACACTTGGGCCGAATGACGTCACTTGTGAGCTGTTTGCGGACATCGTGATCGCCGCCGCGGGCAAATTCTTCGCTGGTGAATCGCCCCATCTGGTGGGTTGGTCTACGGGCGGCTTCGCCGCACTGGCGGCGGCCGCAAAACAGCCGGGGAGATTCGCCAGCGTCAGCAGCATCTGCGGATTTGCACGCGGTCGATGGGGAGACCTGATGGGGCTCCTACAGTGGCTGGCTGCTTTAGATTGGTGCCCGCCGCTGTTCCACTGGAATTTGGTCCAGGTTGGACGCAGTCCATGGCTGTTGGACCGAATTCTACATCGTATTTGCGGAAAGCACGCGATCTCGTACAAGCACAATGCCGCGAGTCACGAAGCCGTGCAGTCTGCCTGGAATTCTCTGCACGAGGCCGCCCGACGCCACGATCCGCGATTACTCACCACTCTGTTGCGGGGAATTCGCGAACTCGATCTCACACCTCAGCTTTGTCGAATTACCACTCCGACCCAAATCATCGGCGGTACAGTCGATTCGGTCGTTCGTCCCGCTGAAGCGATTCACCTGGCGAACGGCATAAAATCATCAAAACTCGTCACCATCCCCGAATGCGGTCACATGTTTTTTGCGGACGCCCGGGAACGAATACTGGACCTGGCTTTCAGCTGGGTTCACGAGCATCACCATAATGTCAGCCAGGAAACCGCCCCTGTTATGTCCTAAACGACCGCCGATGAATCCATCATCTCACGAAACCGCACAACAGGATTTACAGAATCTCACTGTTGCCGGGATCTGGCTTCTTGCCTTTTTTTGGTTTTTGCTTGCCCTCCGAGGTGCCTGAAACACGCCGGATCGCTCGAAAGAATCCCGAGAAGGATCTGCGGCTGGTCGAACCCACTCCCTGGCCCCGCGATTGCATCAGCAGATCAGCCAGCAGCGCGTCCGCCGTGGTGTATCGATCTGAAGGATGCTTCTCCAGACAATTCATGATAATGGTTTCCAAACCACGCGGAATCTCAGGCTGTGCGTCGCGTGGACGAACCGGTGGATCTTCCAGAATCATACGCGTCAACTCATCACGGTCCGAGTGTTCAAACGCGGGTTTCTGGAGACACAATTCGTACAGCGTGGCTCCCAGAGAATAGAGGTCACAGCTTGCGGTCTGTTGCCCCAGCAATCGTTCCGGCGCCATGTAGCGCAGTGTTCCTGAAATGACGCGGTCGATCGATTTCGATCCCTGTTCTTCGATCGGTCGCGACAAACCGAAATCCGTCACCCAGACTCGACCATCCGCGTCGAGTAAAATATTTCCCGGCTTAATATCGTTGTGCAGTATCCCGGCTCGATGAGCGGCCCTCAGCGCTTGGGCTGACTGTAGGGCGATCTTCGTGAAACTTCCCCAGGAAGATTTTGTCAACTTTCGCCGGCGAGTACTTTCGCCCGTGCTTTGAGCCGATGGCTGGACCGGCAAGATAACCCTTTGTGGTCCTGACTGCCGTTGCAGTTCCTGTCGTTGGATTTCCTCCGCATAGATCACGCCGTCCGTTTCCCGCAATCGTGCGATGATCTGGTCCAGCCCAACGCCGTTTACGAATTGCATGAGAAAGTAACAATAACCGTTCTCCTGTCCGCAACGAAAAATGGGCACGATGTTGCGGTGCCGCAACTGAGCCGTCGTCCGAGCTTCGTGTTCGAATCGCGCCACCCATTCCGGAACGATCGAGATCCGCCACGGCAAAATCTTCACGGCGACCAGATGTCCCGATTGCAGATCGCGGGCCTGGAAAACCACACCCATGCCGCCTCGGCCCAGTTCGCTGATCAATTCGCAGTTGCCGATCCGCGTAAATGGAAATCGATCGGGCATGTTGCGGCGGATCGATTGCGATTCCTTTGCGATTCGAGCGTGCTCCAGCATGGCCAGTACGGGAAACACTTCACGGATCCGGGCCGCGTGCGGCGGGAATCTGCGGGCGTAGGTTTCGACTGACGGCTGCTTGCCATGCCGCAGCTCTTCGACAAACTGTGACACCAACAATTCGAATGGCTCCCGAGACCGCAGCGCGTGCGATTCATCGTTCACGGGTACGCCCAGCAATTGAAATCCAGTGTCTTGATTCTCGTTTGGAGGTTCGCCGGTCATGCTCTCAGAATATCACATCCCGACCGGGAGACTCGACGCAGAACGGTTTGCTTCGTAAAAATCACAGCACTCTGACGGCATTGTTGGTACCGGAAGGCATCGAGCAAGACGTCACGCGGCAGGTTTTCTCTCATTTGACTACTAATAGGCACCGGCTGGAATTCATCATGGCCAAAACGACTTCCGAAGATCCCGCAATAAGACGACGTGGTCCGGTGATGATGTTTCTGGACTTTGTCGAATGGCTCGGCAACAAGCTGCCCGATCCCGCCATGCTGTTTGTGCTAGGGATTCTGCTGATCTGGATGACGTCCGCCGCGTGCTCAAGTGTTGAGTTTACGGAAACGCTTCCTGGCCAGACGGAGCCTATCCAAATCGTCAACATGCTGACGCTGGAAAAGTTGGCGGACTTTCTTTCTACGATGACGGAAAGCTTCGTGGGCTTTCATCCGCTGGGAGTCGTGCTGGTCGCGATGCTGGGTGTTGGCGTCGCTGATCATTCCGGCTTCATCAATGCGTTGCTCAAGACGCTGCTGAGTTTCACACCGAAACGCCTGCTGACGCCGATGGTAGTTCTGGTCGCGGTCGTCAGTCACACGGCGGCGGACGCGGGATACGTCGTGGTGATTCCGCTGGCGGGTGTCATTTTCTATGCGGCGGGACGGCATCCACTGGCCGGAATCGCGGCAGGGTTTGCGGGCGTCAGCGGCGGATTCAGCGCGAATTTTATTCCGTCGGGAATTGATCCGCTGCTGGCGGGACTCACGACATCCGGTGCGCAACTGGTCGATAAAAGTTACATCGTCAATCCGCTGTGCAACTGGTATTTCACCGGTGCTTCGAGCCTTGTGATCGTCCTCCTGGGCTGGCTGCTGACGGACTACGTGATCGAACCGAAGCTGCAATCGTCTGTGATTGACGGCGATCCGGACGACATGCCCAAACTTCCCGAGCTGCAACGACGAGACTATCTGGGAATGATCTGCGCTCTGGGCTCAATCGCGATCCTGGCCGGATTGCTGGCGTGGTGGGCGTTGACGCCGGGTTCCGCGCTGCAGGCGAAACCTCCGAAAGGGGAAGACTGGGAACTGTATCGCCGATTGACGTCACTCAGACCACCCGCAGCCAAACTGATGGCATCGATCGTGCCCCTGATTTTTATCTTCTTCCTGATTCCCGGCCTGGTGCATGGCTTTATTTCCGGGACATTTAAGACGCATCGCGATGCGATCAAGGGGATGAGCAAAGCGATGGAGTCAATGGGGTATTATCTGGTGCTGGTATTCTTCGCCGCGTTGTTCATCGCGTCGTTCGGGCAGTCCGGTTTCGGAGCGCTACTGGCGGTGAAGGGAGCCAATTTCCTCAAGAGCATCAACGCTCCGCCTGCCGTGACGATTGCCGGGATCATCCTGTTATCTGCGACAATCAACCTGCTGGTCGGGTCCGCTTCAGCGAAGTGGGCGATGCTTTCGCCAATCTTTGTGCCCATGTTGATGATTCTGGGGATCTCGCCCGAGTTCACGCAGGCGGCATATCGAGTCGGCGATTCGACGACCAACATCATCACGCCGATGATGCCGTATTTTCCGCTGGTGGTGGTCTTTTGCCAGCGTTACGTCAAGAGCACCGGCATTGGAACCGTGACGTCAATCATGCTGCCGTATTCGATTACGTTCCTGATTCTCTGGTCGGCGTTTCTGTTTGTTTACTGGCAACTGGGTTTTCCGCTCGGCATCCAGGGCGGTTACGAATATGCAGTGCCGGTTGCTGTTCCGTAGCCGGATTCGTCAGAATTCGCGGGCCGACGTACCGCGCCAGAAGTCGCACAACTCCTGTGACAAGACAAGCATGATTACTCAAAGACTAAGTATCGAATTCTTTGACCGCCATCATGTCACAGTGGCGCAGGACATGATTGGAACGAGTCTGCATTGGGACGGCGTCGCGGGGATCATCGTCGAGACAGAAGCCTACGCGGCCGTCGATGACCCGGCGTGCCACGTCTCGTTTCGACCATCCGCGCGGGAATTCTTTAATCAGCAGTCGCCCGGCACTGTGTATGCCTACATCAGCTACGGCATTCACTGGATGCTGAACGTGCTGACTCGCGATGGCATCGTGCTCATCCGCGCAATCGAGCCCGCTGGCGGACTGCAATCAATTCAATCTCGCCGTCGGACCGAATCGTTTACCGCGTTATGTTCCGGCCCCGGTAAACTTGGACAGGCCCTCGCATTGCAGCGTGAAGACCACGGTTCGTCTCTGCTCACCCGCCGTCGGCACTTGAGACCACGCCCCGAAGACTTCGATGCGTCAACGATTGCAGCAGACGTCCGCGTCGGCCTCAGCGTGGCGCTCGATCGAGAATGGCGATTCCTTCTGCCAGGCAGCAAACACGTCAGCGTGCCACACGGCAAGGCGATCACAAAGAGTCGCACGCGATCGAAATGAAGAGTATGGACGGCAAGGTCGCTCGGGGGCTGGATTGCTTCAGCAGGGCCGCCACTCACGCGCCCTTTTCTTCCAGAATCTTTGGCACCAGGAAAAACGCACCATCAGTTTTTGGCGCGTTGGCCAATGCCGCGTCGCGTGGAAGCGAGGCGGTTTGTTCGTCGTCGCGAAACACGTTTTCCGCGGGGATGGGATGTGACATCGGGGCGACGTCTGTGGTATCGACTTCGTTCAGCAGGCCGACGTAGTCCAGAATCACCGTCAGTTGTTTGCCGCACTCTGCCAACTCATCATCTCTCAGAGACAGGCGAGCCAGCTTGGCAACTTTTCGAACTTCTGCGGCATCCATTGATTACAGCTCTTTATCGTATGTGGACAGGAAACGTCAAACTTAGCATCGAGTAGTCAATAAGTGTCGTAACTGAATTAGCCGCTGAGCGCTAGCTCACGGTTTTCTTAGAACCGCACGCTGGCGCGTT
The DNA here is from genome assembly GCA_038214195.1 of Planctomycetales bacterium. Lineage (GTDB taxonomy): Bacteria > Planctomycetota > Planctomycetia > Planctomycetales > Planctomycetaceae > SXXK01. Next base: position 14,688 of record JBBQSE010000002.1, on the reverse strand, counting down.
CCGGCTGATAAGTGAATAGTAAACCGCTCAGTGCTTATTCGGCTCGGGGTTGTTTTTTCATCCATTCATCCATGTCGTCGGTGAGTCGGTTGGCGAGGCTCAGTCCCACAGATCTGCGCGTCAGGAAGACAACCCCATCGATCAGTGAGACGTTCCTCAGCGTCGCAGCCAGATCAGGCAGCGATAATTCCGCCGCAATTTCTTTGACTTCAACTCGCTCGGCTTTTCTGTGAATCATCCGGATGACAGCGGAGCATTCATTAACATCGATTGTCTTCTGCTGCTCCATTCGCTGCCATGTAAAATACGCGGCGCAGAACAGTCGCTGAGGCAACGCCAGCATCCCCAGCAATCGCTCGACCGGAGTGCGATCCGTCTCCATACTGCCAAGGGCGTATGTCCAGACGGCGGTCATCGTTGGTGCGATCCTAATCATGGTCACGCCATCTTCCGTCTCGGCTTCATGCTTTGCGTCGGCCAGCTGCTTTGGCATCCGAATCCAGGTGGCAAACAGGATTGCCCCCTGAATAGCGAGAGTGTAAAGGATCGCCGTCACCCAAAAACCAGCAAACCCCGTTGCCTTCAGAATGACGGCAAACAGCGTCGCTTCCATCAACGTGGCAATAATGCCCAGTCCTGCCATAGCAGAGACAGCACCAATGAGCAGCCGATTTTGCAGCAGCAACTGGTCGGCGAACCATCGCCGGTAATCATCTTTTTTCATCGCGGAAGATTCTCATATCGTGTCTTATTCACGGAAAATTCACGTGGCGTTCGCCATTTCATCACATCTTCGACGCACAACTCATGGAAATCCAGGGGCGTCGGGACGCCAGGATTGGTCACCATGGTTCACGCGGTATGGATTGATGTCCTTGTTCCGAGGCTCCTGCCTCGGAACACACTGCCCCCGAGGCTCCTGCCTCGCGCGCTTGTCACTGGAGGCAGGAGCCTCCAGTGCAGTGCGTTCCAGGGCTGGAGCCCTGGAACGAGAATTGACAGCCTCATTCCAAGGCCGCGTGGAGTATAATCCAAAAAGGAGTGGCACCATGCTTATTCTCGCCCCGGTTATTTCCACAGAATCAGATTGTACCGAACACATCACCGTGACGCATTCTGCCGAGTTGATGTTCTCAACGCAACAAACGTCATTGTGGCTGGACCGCGTAGATTTTCTGTTTTGGTCGTGCCGGCAGAGGGATGCCGACACCGTGGTCGATTACGACGTGTAGCGTCGAGTTTCAATTCGCAATTCCGCAGGAAACACTGATCTTGCGGCAATTCAGGCTTCCGCGTTGTCGTGCGCCGTTCGGAAGGCTATCCTTTGAGCAAATTTCATCGTTGCTCAAGCCCTCCGTGATCCCGCCCCGCAACCTGGCCCTTCATGAAATTGCCCGTCCAACCCATACTTTCCGCCAGCACCGATCGTTCGGTGGCTCTGGCAGCATTCGACTACGATCAGCGTACGCGACTGATTTTTGGATGTGGCACGATTGATCAGTTGGGTCAACTTGCCCAGCACCTTGGAGGCCGTCGAATCCTTATTGTGACCGACGTTGGACTCCGGAACGCTGGCTATTGCGATCGAGCGGAGTCGATCCTGCATGCCGCGGGTCTGGAAATGGCGGTCTTCGATAAAGTCCAGGTGAATCCGACAAGCGACGACGTCGATAATTGCGTTGCGTTTGCAAAGTCCGCGAAGATCGATCTGATTGTGGGATTGGGCGGCGGCAGCAGTATCGACTGTGCGAAGGGGGCCAACTTCGTTCTGACCAACGGCGGGAAGATGCAGGACTATCAGGGCATTGGCAAAGCCAATCACCCGATGCTGCCGATGATCGCCGTTCCCACAACTTCCGGGACCGGCAGTGAAGCACAGTCATTCGCTGTCATTGCTGACGCGAAGACGCACATGAAGATGGCATGTGGCGACCCGAAAGCGGCGTGTCGGATCGCAATTCTGGATCCGGAGTTGACTGTGACAATGCCAGCTTCAGTAGCGGCTTCGACCGGGATCGATGCGATGACGCACGCGATCGAAAGCTACGTGACGACCAAACGGAATTCGATCTCACAGATGTTCGCGCGGCAGGCGTGGGAACTGCTGTCGTCCGCGTTTCCGATCGTCCTCCGGGAACCTCACAATCTGGCGGCGCGCGGTCGAATGCAGCTGGGCGCGTTTCTTGCCGGTGCCGCGATTGAAAACAGCATGCTGGGGGCCACTCACGCGACGGCAAATCCGCTCACCGCGCACTATGGCACCATCCACGGTATCGCCGTGGGCCTGATGCTGCCGCATGTCGTGCGCTGGAATGCCGAGGTCGTGGGCGAACTCTACCGCGATCTTGTGATGACGGCCGGATGGAACAACGCCGCGACCACACTCGAATCCGCGCCTTTTCAGCTGGCGGACGGGTTTACAGAATTTCTGCGGATCGCCGACATGCCGGTTTCTATTTCGCTGGCGATTGACAGTGAAATCGACGAAACCGTCATCAAGCAGCTGGCCACTGAGGCCGCTCAACAGTGGACAGGAACGTTCAATCCGCGAACAATGGACGTACCGTCGTTTGCGACGCTGTACAGAAACGCATTGTGATTCCGGCAACGTCCTGTTGCCAGTTTACGTCTCAGGATCATTGCCATGTCCGGTTCATCATTTCACAAGTCTTCCCGTCGCGCTGCGTTGCGACAGCTGGGCACCGGAATCGCTTCCGTCGCCGGACTGCAGCTTGCCGGGAAACTCACCTCAGCCGCGCCCACCTCGTTCGCCGGACTCGACGCGCCAGGAGCAGCCAGTTGGCCTTCCTTTCGCGCCACCCCAGACCAGCGTGGCGTGTCCGGATCAAAACTGTCGGCCGAACCAAAATTGAAATGGGAGTTTGCTTCAGCGGACGGCTGGGTATCGGCTGCGGCGATTGTCGGTGATTTTATCTACGCCCCCGCGTTGGCGGGAAATCTGCATTGTCTGGATTTGAAGACAGGCAAAGAAGTCTGGAAGTATCGGTCGATTGAAGATCCGGATCCCAAAAAATTTGCACCGGGATTCAAGGCGGCTCCGCTGGTCACGGCTTCCATGATCTATCTGGGCGACGAAGACGGCGTCCTGCACGCGCTTGACCGGGAAACTGGCAGGAAGATTTGGGCCTTTGCTTCGGATGCTGAAATCGCGGGCTGCGTGGCTCAGTTCGAAGACAAACTGTTGCTCGCTTCGCACGACAGCTTCCTGTACTGCGTAAGTCTGAAGGGCGAGGAAATCTGGAAGTTTCAAACGAATGACCGGGTGAACTGTTCCCCGGCGATTGCGGGATCATTCACCTTCCTTGCCGGCTGCGACGAACATCTGCGAGTCATTGATCTGCAGACCGGCAAAGAGTTTCGTGATATGCCACTGGAATCGATCCTGGTGGCATCACCGGCTGTCGATGGCGACCTGTTGTACGTCGGAACGCACTCGGGAGAAATCGTCTGTGTCGATTGGCGGAAAGGTGAGTTCGTCTGGCGGTACTCAGGTTTGAGGCCCAGTCCGTTCCATGCCTCACCGGTTGTGACCGACGACCTGGTCATCGTTGGCGGTCACGATAAAATCGTCCACGCCGTCGATCGCAAGACTGGCGAAGGAAAATGGACGCTGACGACGCGGGCTCGCATCGAATGTTCAGCCGCCGTTGTTGATCGCCGATTGTTTGTCGGTTCCGGCGACGGCAATTTGTACGGTGTCGATCTCGATACTGGCAAAGAAGTCTGGAAACACAACGGAGGTCGCCCAATCAACGGCGGCATCGCGATCGGCGAGAGCCATATGGTCGCAGGCGAAGACCAGCAGAACGGGCGTCTGCTGTGCTTTGAGTGATTATCCGTTCAGCGTCCCCTTCGAACTCGGCACTCCCTGCTGACGCGGATCGATGCTGACGGCCATTCGCAGTGCTCGCGCAGTCGCTTTGAAGATGCCTTCTGAGATGTGATGGCTGTTCGAACCGTGATGCAACAGCATGTGCAGATTCATCAGGGCGTTGCTGGAAACAGCTGTCCAGAATTCCTGCACGAGCTGCGTATCAAACTCGCCAATTTTTTCCGTTGGAAATGCGACCTTGTAGACAAACGCCATGCGGCCACTTAGATCGACGGCTGACGTGACCAGCGTTTCTTCCATCGGCAGCGTCATGTGTCCGTAGCGGCAGATGCCTTTCTTGTCACCAACGGCCTCATTGAGGCAGCGTCCGAGACAAATCCCAACGTCTTCGACCGTGTGGTGCTGATCTACATGCAGATCGCCGACCGCTTTGACCGTCAGATCAAACAGGCCATGACGCGCAAACAGCGTGAGCATGTGATCGAAGAAACCCACACCGGTTGAAATCTCTGACTTACCAGTGCCGTCCAGATTAATGGACAACTCAATCTGAGTTTCGGCCGTGTTGCGTGTGATGGATGCAGAACGTGTCATGTTGTAAGTACCGTAGAATTGAGCCGTAGGTTTTACGTATGCGCCTTGGGGATTCTTCGCGAACGGCTGCGGAATTGCCGCCGCCGCGCAAAGTCAAATTACCGCGAACAATACTAACCCGAAGCGCCAGCGAGGCAAAAACGTCACGCGAAAGTAGTGGCGTAATTTGTTGCCTCGCTGGCGCTTCGGGTTGGTATCAAAACAACTGCGCAACTTCAAAACGGTTGGATCGTGTCAAACGAAGAGAACTGCGTGAAGCACACATGCTGCCATTGACGCGCAATCTTGCGCCCTAAACCCAAAGAATCGACCGAAAGTCGATCTGGCGCTCCGAACTCCGTCAGGCTTCGCGTTGAGGGGCCGTCAAATTCGGCACAACCGCGATTGTCAGGAGACGCTTTTCACCACATCTGCCATGACTTCGAGAACTCGATCGATCTCAGCATCTGTGCCGATAGTGATCCGCAGCCCGTCCAGCGTTCCTCCGTCAGGCAGCGCATCCGGGAATCGCATGTAACGAATCAGGATCTTGCGTTGCTTGAGTTGTTCGTAAAGTTCTCGATGTTTGCCCGTGGCATGTGTGGTCCACAGGAAATTTGCTTCGCTCGGATACACACGATAACCATATGTCGGTAACGCAGCGGCCAAACGGTCTCGGGTGGCGAGAATCTTCGCGCGATTTTGCAACATCCAGTCCTGATCCTCCATCGCTGCGGTCGCCGCCGCGATCGCGACGGTGTCGCAGTTGTAACTGTCTTTGACCTTCTGCATTCCACTAATCAGATCCGGATGAGCGATCGCAAAGCCAAATCGGATGCCTGCGAGACTGTAGGACTTGCTGAAGGTTCGCGTGACGATGATACGACCGTCGAACAGATCATTGCGAAGCAGCTCACCGCGATGAGGCACGCGGCAAAAGTCTCCGTATGCTTCGTCCAAAACCAGCACGCCGCGATCCGGCAGCAACTTCGAAAGCTGCTCAGCGGTCCAAACATTGCCAGTCGGAGAATTTGGACTGGGAACGTAGAAAACTCGAACGGACTGTCGGAGTCGGGCAGCATCAACCGGATCCCATTGCCAGTCGGAATTGAGGTTCAGCCGCACGACTTTACAGCCCTGAATCTGAGCCAGCGATTCGTAGAGCACATAGCTTGGATACGGATAGGCGATCGTTTCATCGGCATCGCAAAACGAACGAGTGATCACGGTGAGATTCTCATCGCTGCCGTTGGCGGGCAGTATCCAGTCTGGATCGACGTCGAAAAGTTTCGCAGCGGCCTTTCGAAATCCAGTCGCATAAGGATCCGGATACACATTCAATCGCCCCTCGGCCGCGCGTTGGATCGCTTCCACGACTTTCGGAGACGGTGGGTACGGGTTTTCATTCGTATTGAGTTTCACCCAGCCGCCTTCCTGAGGCTGCTCACCGGGTGTGTATCCGGCCATGCGATCAATGGCAGGTCGAAAAATGGACGTCATGGAGGATTCTTTGAGGAAAGCCGATTGCGATGGATGGTCTCTGCCGCACAAAGTATAGCGATCTGCTCCCGATTGACTGGTCTTCACACCGGAAGCGGTAAAAATAGGAATGGACACAACTCGTCAACAAACTGTTCAGGGCAGGAAATTCTCTGTGGAAGATTTCATCGGAAAACAGGTCGTAGTCGATGTGGAATCGCCCTTTGTCTATCTCGGACGTCTGCATGCGATTCTGGAAAAGACTGTGGTCCTGAAAAGTGCGGATGTGCATGACCTGCGAGATTCGACGACCACCCGCGAAATCTACGTACGCGAAGCCCGAGTCCATGGCGTTCAGCCCAACCGCAAGACTGTTCACATCAGGCTGGACAAGGTTGTGAGTATTTCGCTGCTTGAGGACGTGATTGAGTGAAGAGATGCTGATTTGAAGATAGATTTGAGGGGTGGCCGGGGCTGGACTGAGCGGAGCGAAGGAAGCCCCGGGGTTGCGAGCGGTCGCTCTCCAACCCCGGCCACCCGAAAACTCCTGTTCTCACGCGGAACCTGATTCAGCGTGTTATACTCCACGCCGCGTGGTATGAGGCTGTCAATTCTCGTTCCAGGGCTCCAGCCCTGGAACGCGCTGCACAGGAGGCTCCTGCCTCCTGTGAAAATCTCGCGAGGCAGGAGCCTCGGGAGCAGTGTGTTCCGAGGCAGGAGCCTCGGAACAAGGACATCAATTCGCACTGCGTGAAGTATAATCCGATAACCGGACGCTATCGCGTGGCGGCCGATTCCTTGAGGAACAATGCACTGAAGGCCAGTGCGAACCAGCCGATCAACTGCAGCGTCCCGCCGATTGGCGTGATCGCGCCCCAGGGGATGCCCATCCATTTCGGACCGCCGATCACCAAAATGTACAACGCTCCGGAAAACAGCACGATGCCTCCAAAGAAACACCACGCCGCGACGCTCAGGCTGCGTGATGGCTGTCGCAGGATGAGTAGACCGGTCGCCAGCATCGCCAGGGCATGCGTCATGTGGTACTTGATGCCGGTTTCAAAGTCCTGCATGTACTTGTAACTCGCCGGCACGGAAAGACCCGCGATGTCTTTGGCTTCCGTTGCAGCGTATTTGTTTTCCAGAAAAGGCGTATCCTTTAGGCCATGCGCTCCGAAGGCTCCCAGCAACACGGACAGGAATCCCATGACTGCCGCCAGAAAAATACACGTTTTTCCATTCATCAAATTACCCCTGCCACAGCGTAAACTCTGAATCAGGCCTGAATCAGGCCAAAGATTGAAGCGATTTTAGCAATCCGCTTCGTCGCAGTCGTCGGTGCCGCTGTTACACTGCAGCTTCGGTTTGCATGTTCCCGGAATTCGGGCACCATGAAGCGGCAGTTGGAGATTTCCAGGTGAAGGCCGGATCGCAGTCATGACAGAACGCAGGATTGGACCATTCATCCTTGGACGCCAGATCGGCGCGGGCGGAATGGGCATCGTCTATCTGGCGACCTACACGGAAACCGGTAAACAGGTTGCCGTTAAGGTATTACCGCCAGCACTTTCTGACGACAAGAATCTGCTCAAGCGATTTGAACGCGAGATTGGCATCTTAAAGCGACTCAAACACCCAAACATCGTCAAGTATTACGGCGGAGGCACTCACGAAGGCCAGCGCTGGTACGCGATGGAATACATCGACGGTGGCTCGCTGCAGGATATTCTGAAGAAACGCAAACGTCTCACCTGGGACCAGGCCATCAAGGTCGGTCGGCAACTCACTGCGGCGCTGGAACACGCTCACAACGCTGGCATCATTCATCGGGACCTGAAGCCAGGAAACCTGTTCATTTCGAAGGCAGGGCACATCAAACTTGGAGACTTCGGGATCGCCCGAGATACCGAAGCTACGGCGCTCACTGCGGCAGGGAAGACTGTCGGAACGTATGCCTACATGGCTCCCGAACAGATACACGGCAACGCGCCGATTACGGGGAAGACCGATCTGTATGCCGTCGGCTGTCTACTCTACGAATTGCTCACTGGTGAAACGCCGTTTGTTTCCAGCAATCCGGCTGAGATGCTGATGATGCATCTGAATGACTACCCTTATAACGTCCACGAGAAACACGTTGAATGCCCATTTGCGCTGGATCAACTGATTGAACGTTTGTTGCAAAAAAATCAGGATGATCGTCCGTTTGACGCTTTGGCAGTACACACGGAACTGACACAAATTCTGAGTTCGGCTGATGAACCAGTGGCCGTTGCTTCTCAGGAATCCGTGCAGGCGGCCGGAGCAACCGGGTCAGCGTCTGTGTCTGTCGATCCGGTCACTGGTAGCGTCACCGTGACAAAGAAAAAGAAAAAGAAAAAAGACAAGTCGGAGTTTTATGAAAAAACGTGGTTTCTATTGACGCTGCTTGGCCTGTTGATCGCAGTCGGTATTTGGTTCTCGCTGCCGGCGGGTGAAGACACGCTCTACGTGAACGCCAAGGCGGCCATGGCGACTGGCGATCCCGTGGCTCATTATGATGCTCGAAGCAAGTACCTGCTCCCTTATCTGAATCGCTTCCCGGACGGCAAATACGCCAGCGAAATGCGAACGTGGCTGGACGATGTGGAAGTATCTCTCATTGATGCCCAACTGGATCGAAGAGCCCGCCGATCGGACGATGGGCGAAACGGTTACGAAACGGCGTGCCTCAAAGCCATGCGAGCGGCAGCAGGCTCAGACCGCAACAAGCTGGAATCACTGGAAATGTTTCAGGCCTTGATTGAATCGCTGCCCGAGAACGAACCCGTGGGGGCAGAAAAAACCACGTCTGATACCGACGGCGATGCGTCTGCCGAAGTCATCTCCGTACCGCGTTTTTGGAAACGAATCGCGGAGAAAAAACGCGACGCAGGGAAGCGCGAATTTCTGGCGAACGACACGCATCTCAAAGAAATCGCCGAACGCATGGCGGAGGCTGAAAAACTGCTTGCCGATGGCAAGAAGAACGAAGCACAGGCAATTTTTCACCTGTTCCGCGAACTGTTCCGCGATCAGCAGGATCTGGACGACTGGAGTTCGTACGCAAAGCGGCGACTGGATGGTGAAGAAGCCAAAATGCCCGAGGTGGTGGCTGTTGATTCACCACCAGCCCATTAGCGATTGGTTACAATACCCCGACAGCGAAGCGGGGCATTGCTCGAAAAAGGCTTTCAGCGTTTGCCGGAGGAGAGAAGGTCGGCTATCGAACCGACGTTCCCGGTCGCAGCGCTGTGGTGAGTGGCCCATTGACCATTGGCGATTCACCAGTCAGCATTTCCAGCATCCATGGACTGGCCTGAGGAATCACGATGACCCTTTTTGCGCCCGATTTGTCGTCAATTGTGATTGTGATTTCGGGGCCACTCTGAATCCCAGGCACTGTTGGTCGCACAGCGACAGGCACAGCTTTCGGAGTGATCTCCGCCGCGACCGGTACTTCGATGAGTTCATCCGGCGACTCACCGGTAAACCGTCCCGAGGGAGCTGAATCAGATGACTGGATATTCGCGGGAGTTTGTGACTTTGCGATCGTGGCAGCGGCTTCCAGATTCTTTGGCGGCGATTTGGGCTCCACTGGCTTCGTCATCTGTTCCTGAAATGCCATGGCCGGATCTTCCCCGACAGTTGCTGAATCGGTCTTTACGATTTCACTGAGGGAGCAGTAACGGACAAGATCCAGAATCGCACCGTGTCCGGCGTAGAGTCCTTCATGTTCGTCACGATTCGCACAACTGCAGACGCCGACCAATTCACCTTTCGCCGTGAACAGTCCGCCGCCGGATCGACCACTGCTTGGATCAATTGTGCATACGAGATTCGGTGGTCCGTCGTAGCGGTTGATGGCAACGAGTTTCATGTCCATCTGTGTTGGGTCTTCGCCCTTGTTGCAGCCAAAACTGACCATTGGCTGTCCGAGCGAAAACTCTGTAATCTTTGCACTGAGGGGAGCGGCGGGAAAGATTTTTCCCGTCCGGATTCGCAGCATGGCAAGATCAGCATCGTGATCGCCACCGACAAGCTTTGCCGGGTACTTCACGAATTTGCCGTCTTCAAACACTTCGACTTCGACAGTTGCCTCCTTGACGGCAATGTTCAGAAACAAATGGGCACATGTCAGCACGATGGCTTGACCAGTAACACTGTAGACGATCGTGCCAGTGCCGACATCCTGCAGGAATTCGTCCTTTACAGTGGATTTGCCGGCAACCCGAATTCTGACCGTTGAGGCCATTGCCATCGCGTTGCAATCGGTGCTCTGAGCTTCACCCGTGGCGGGATTTTGGCCACGCACCATTGCAGGATCAAGCGTTTCGTCCGCGGCATCTTTGCCAATCAGCGTGCGGAACATGCGACCAATGGAAGGTCTTTCCGGTGTGCGGGTAATCGCAGGACGTTCATTGACGGAAGGCGTCTCATCGATTGTGGCAAACTCGTATCCGGCAGGTCGCGGGGGCGCTGCCTGTGCACGCTTCTCTGACAACTCCGCCGACGCCTGGTCCATGGCGCGGCGAAGCTCTCCTTCACTGGTCAGGCCAACAAACCTTTGAACTTCCCTGCCTTCGACGAGCAGCACGAGCGTCGGAATGCGATCAACTTTGAACTGTTTTGTGAGTTCAGGATTCTCGGTGATATCAACCTGCCGAATCGGGTATTTTGCACGTTCCATCCGCTGCAGGATGGGAACCATTTGCTGGCAGGGTCCGCAGTAGCCAGCGGAAAAATCAACCAGCTGCACATCGGGGGTTGAGGCGGCGGCTCCATCCAGAGCCATCATCAGCAACATGATCATCTTCATAGGTGGCGTCCCTGCCTAAAGAGATTGAGAGCCCGGACCAAATAGATGCCGCAATCTCGCAGCCCAATTTGATCACGTGGTCTGCCCACCGGATTCCATTCCAGTTTGGTCAGACCTGTTGTCAGAGTTACAAGAAACTCTGGCATTTTTTTCAGAACGCCGATGAATCTTCAGAGCATTTCAGACAGCGTTTGAAACAAACTCACTTTCTGCACATGCTGTGCCACTCAGGCCGTCACTGCCGCTACCGCTTCCGCAGCGGCAGTTTTTGCCGAAGCAAGAGGACGGTAGTTGTTTTCGAAAACGGCGGAAAGCCCAGAATTGAATGAACCGGGTTCCTGCGTTTGTGGTCAGACAGCGGACAAAGCCGTCTTGACCTTCGTTCCGTAACTGAACTGTAATGTGTCTCCGTTCCGCTGAATCGTGTCACAGCGAAAGAACGCTGAGGCGAATGGCGAGTTGGCGCAGGGGTCGCGATGAGTGACTCGCGACGAATGGCGACAAACGGCGGATGGGGACAAGATGTTTACCACGTTTGACAGGTATCTGCTGGGACGACTGCTGCATACATTTGCAGTCTTGTTTGTCGCCGCTTACGGGCTGTACATCGTCATCGATTTGTTTACCAATATCGACGACTTTCAACTGAATTCAGCCTCAAACCTGGACTTGTTTTTGCGTATCATCGAGTTCTACGCATACCGCGCCTCCGAGTTCTTCGAGATCGCCGGACCAATGCTGATTGTGATCTCCGTGATTGTCGTGCTCGGATTGCTGCAGAAGCATTCAGAAACCTACCCGATCCTTGCGGCCGGGATTCCCGCCTTTCGCCTGCTCCGGCCATTGCTCATCGCGACCGCGATTCTGAACGGAGCGTTGATCGCCAATCAGGAGTTCGTCATTCCCGCGCTGGCCGTGCAGCTTCAAACTCCACGTGGAAGCCAGACCGCTCAGGTGCAGAATGTCGAGCCCGTTTATGACTACTGGAATTATCTGATGCACATTGATGGCGATCAGGTCCTCATCGACTCGCAGACACTCGTCGGTGCCAGCTTCGCACTGCCAAAGCCCGAAATCGTCAGCCAGATCTGCGTGCTGAAGGCGGAGAAAGCGACGTTCGTCAGCGAAACGGAGAAACATGGTTCTGGCTGGCTCCTCCAAAATCTGACGGGAGTGCTGGACACGGATTTACTCACTGAAGAAGGGCGAAATCGGATCATTCCCAGCAGCAATGGCAAGGATGTATTCATCGTATCAGAGGTTAGCTTCGATCAACTCTATAACCGCGGCAGAAACATGAAGCTGCTGTCGTCGATGCAGCTGATTCAGCGAATTCAAAATCCCAGCACCGGCCCGAGGCCTGTACGCGGACAAAGCCTGGCGCTGCATTCTCGAATTACCCGACCGTTCCTGTGCCTGTTGAATATCGTGATTGCTCTGCCACTCGTCATGCGGAAAGAATCGCACAGCCTAATCACCAATATGGTCATCTGCTCGTGTGTGCTGGGAGCGTTGTACGCGGTCGCTCAGGGATGCTTTGGACTTGGTTCCGTTGGCCAGATCAGCCCCGATTTTGCAGCGTGGCTGCCTGTGATTCTGGCAGGCGCGTTGAGTACCTGGACGTTCGGACTTGTGCAGACGTGACGTCGTTATTTTCCAAGCTCCTTCACAATCCCATCCGCGCCATAGACAACCTGCAGAGCTTCCCGAATCGCGCTGGAATGAACCGAGACGCAGCGTGCCTGCTTGTCGGTGTAGACGTAGTTGCCTGAAAGCGACTGTACGTTGCCGTCAAAGATCAGGCCGACGAGCTCACCATCGCGATTCACCACTGGGCTGCCGGAGTTGCCACCGATGATATCAGCGGTGCTGACAAAGTTGAGCGGAGTGGCTTTGCTGAGGATCGCCTCTGCATTCTTCCATGATTCGGGCAACGAGTAATCTGTTTGGCCGGCATGTGCTTTCTGGTGCTCAAACGCGCCGCCAATGTTTGTCCAGGCAGGGATCGTCTGGCCGTCCTGTTCGTATCCCATCACCGGACCGAACGCCAGCCGCAGCGTAAACGTGGCGTCGGGATAGACCGACGTCCCCTGGATCGCGAATCGCGCCTCCGAAATCTTCGCGTAGGCCTGCTTGTCCTGTTCATCCAGCTGATCTGTAATCGCGCGAAGTCGACGGACTTCAGGATCGACGATTCTTGCCAGTTGAATCAGCGGATCGGCACTTTGGCGGATGGCGTCAATTCCGCCAGCGGCCACGTTCTTACGATTCTCGACGCTCAGCAATTTTGTCCCGGTGACCAATTCAGCCGCGCGATCAGCCGGACTCTTCCCGTCCAGAATCTGCTGGCACAGTGGGTCATCAAACCCGCGAAGTTCCAGTGTTCTCGCAATCGAGTCTGCGAGCAGAACCTGTTCGAGATCTGTGTAGATGGGAGCCTCGGAGTACAATTGTTGCAGCAGTGATTCACGGCCAGCGTCGGCGTACTGCGGCAACCGTTCGCCCGAAGGCTTTTGGTCCTCTTCCGCCATTTGGACAAGTTCCAGTGCGATTCCAAACAGCTGCGAATTGACGGCGACTCCTGTGCCAAGGATTTCGGCACGCTTTTTCGTGGTCTGTGAAATCGTCTGCCATGCCGACGCCATTGGCTTCAGTTTTGGATTCGCGTTGATGGTTTCCAGCAGAGATTTTTCCGCTGCGGCCTTGTCTGCCAGCACCTGCGGATCCTGCAGACCGGCGAGCATTCCCAGGCGGGCCTTGCGTGAATTTTGAACTCCGAACAGATCCTCCCGAGCGCGACGGGCCTGCTCTTTTCCACGCAATCCATACTGCTGCAGGACGATTTCCTGACGTCTCAGAAGATTCATCACATACGGCAAATACTGGTCACGTTGATATTTGATGGCATCCATGGTGTAGATACGACTGGTGCGACCGGGATTTCCGGAGACAAATGTCACGTCATTTTCCTTCGGCCCGTCTTTGGACCATGTCAGGAAATGTTCGATCTTTGCGGGCTTGTCATTTTCATAGACACGAAAGATGCAGGCATCCAGACAGTATCGAGGATACTCAAAGTTGTCAGCATCGCCGCCAAAAAATGCGATCGCCGTTTCCGGCGCCCAAACAAGCCGAACATCGGTATATTTCTTGTACTGATACAAGTGATAACGTCCGCCTCCGTAGAGTGTCGTGACAGAACTCTTGAGACCCGTCTCATCAAGTTCTGATTTTTCGATCTTCGCAATGATCGCGCGGCGCGCCGCCACGGCCTGCTCGGGGGTCATTTCCGCTGTCACAGAGCCTTTGACTTCCGCCGTGACGTCTTTGATGTTGACAAGTTGGTTCAGTTCCAGATCTGGAGCCTTCAGTTCCTCCGCCGGGGTCTTCGCAAGAAATCCAACATCCAGAATGTTGCGTTCCGGTGTCGAGAGCTTATACAGCGTATCCGATCCCACATGATGATTGGTGAGCACCAATCCGCTGCTGGAAATGAATGACGCTGATCCGCCGACATTGAAACGCACACAGGACTTCATCAGGTGCTCAGCCCACTCGGGCGTCGGTTCGAAGCGATATTTCTGCTTTAACAACTCCAGCGGCAGATCATTGAACAACCACATGCCTTCATCAGCACGACTGGAACCAACACTGTGGATGAGGATGCAGGAAAGCAGCGGAAGAGCGAGTCGAGAGCGAAGCATATTGCCGTTCCAAAAAAGCCTGTTGTGGAAATTGTGGCGGATTGAGCCGAACTGATTCTGAATGATGACGCATTAGGAACGAGCGACATTCCGAGGTCATTTGATTCGCCGGGCAATCTACTCGACGATGACCGTGGATGAAAAGGCAACGCCCCCTTCAACTGCAAAAACTGGCGGCTGCGGCATCCTGACGACCAGCGGAGAACGGGGCATTCGCAACGACGTTTTAAGGACAGGCCTGG
>JBBQSE010000001.1:0-102698 GCA_038214195.1 Planctomycetales bacterium | reverse complement strand
CAAATGTCAAGAGGCATAAAATGCACGAATATTGCGGTGTTTTTGGAATCTGCCGCAGAAGGTGACTCTGCGGAGATTCAGCGTTTGACCGGCCTGCTTTTCCGCCATATATTCGATTTGTCATGAAGTTTGTTCATGGTGGTTGCTAGGCTGCACAGGGTTGTGCGCGAATTGCAATCAGCGCCAACAGTTAAGCTGTCAGTCAGGTCATCGAATCCCTTCGAATCGACACGACTGATACATCCAATTTCACGGAGGAAATTTGATTGCGAGGCACGACGCCATCTGGTTGCGAGCAACAGCGGGAATTGACCGGAGACTGCCTTATCGGCAGTGATGGTCAGAACGAAAGTCATGCCGATGAGCAAGTGGACTCACAGATTGCGGTCATTTCTGTTTCTCACCCTGACCGTCCTGCTGGTCCATCCGGCCATATTTGCAAAAGACACTTCCGGCGTTGACGTTTCCCGCTATGCGAATCCCGACGAAGCGCGTCAGGCGGGCGAACTGCTCGAAAACGGCCATCAATGGGTCGAAGCCATCACGCTCTACGAAGCGTCGCTTGAACGATGGCAGAAGGACGAAAGTCTGACGTATGCTCTGCGTCGCACGCGAATTCACTTCGGGATCGAACGACGCTATTCCGACCGCAGCTTCGAAAAACAATTGCTCGGGAAAGGGCGCGCTGAGGCCCTTGATCTCTACGAAGACATCCTCTCGCGAGTTCAGTACGAATATGTAGACAGCGTTTCGACCACTCGATTTGTCGCGCATGGCACCGAGAGTTTGTACATGGCGCTGAAGAATGAAAAATTCCTCAGCAAGAACGTAAAGCAGGGCAACGACGAAGCAGTCGAACGCGTGCGTCAGCTCCTGATTAAGGACTACTGGAATCTGCGCGTGGTGACCCGCATGGAAGCTCGCTCCGCGATCTCGACGGTTTGCGGGATCTGCAACCGCGAACTTGGAATCTCAGACACTGCGGTTGTGATGGAATACATCTTCGGCGGCTGCAACGCACTCGACGAATACAGCAATTTTCTGACACCCGATCGTTACAACGACTTGTTTGGCAGCATTCAGGGAGAACTTGTCGGGATCGGCATCGAGATGAAAGGCGTCAAAGGCCGCGGGATGCATCTGGTCAATGTCCTGCTCGACAGCCCGGCCGAACGCGGCGGTCTTCAGCCGGATGACTATATCGTTGAAATCGACGGTCAGGATTGTCGAGACCTTTCCACCGACGACGCCGCTCGCCTGCTGCGAGGCACGGGCGGCAGTCAGGTGAAACTGGCCTATGAGTCTCCGGCGGGAGATCGCAAGACCTCCGTCTTCACTCGCCAGACTGTCCAGATCCGCAGCGTCACCCGCACCGTGATGCTGGATGAATCCCGCGGCATTGGCTACATCCGCATGGAAGGTTTTCAGCACAATACCGCTGATGAGCTGGATGAGGCTCTAAGAACGCTCGAACGCCGCGGCATGAAGGCACTGATCTGGGACTTGCGAGGCAATCCAGGTGGCTTATTGGAAACGGCCGCTGCTGTCATCGAACGCTTTATCGATCATGGAGTGCTGGTTTCCACCAAAGGCCGTGTGCCGGAGCAGTCCCAGGTTTTCCAGGCGCATGGGAACAATGTTCGCCGCTATCCGTTGTCGCTGATCGTTGACGAAAACAGCGCAAGTGCCAGCGAGATTGTCGCCGGTGCGATCAAAGATCATCATCGAGGCACAATCGTGGGACGTAAGACATACGGCAAATGGTCTGTGCAGAGCATCATCCATCTGCCAGGCGACACGGGACTGAAACTGACGACGGCCAAGTTCTATTCGCCTAACGACAAAAACTATGCCGGCGAAGGGCTCGCTCCTGACGTCGAGGTACCGATTCCTGAAGACACTCAGGTGACGTTTTACCGTGGTCGCACTTCCGACGAACTTTCCGCAGACCCGGATATCGCCGAGGCGATCGAGGAACTGCGAACTCGTCTTAGTCTTAAGTAGCTCAGGCAGACCGCGTGGCTTCACCACTGCTTCATAACTGCCACGGTTCCCGCCCGGCGGAAGTCTTCGAAGATTTCTTTCCCGAGGGTATCGTCGCGATCGACTTCGCTGACGAAGCTCGCAACATTCTGGTTGGTACGAAGTCCGGCCATTTGTGCCTCCTGAGTCAAAGCGGTGATCGGCTCGTCGAAGATCGCAGCTACACGGGACTCCAAAAACTTGCATGGTCGGATAACGGTGAGATCGGTGTGGCGGTACTGAACAACAGCCGCTTGCTGTGCTTCGACAATCGATTGAAGCCACTGTGGGATGCGTCCATCACCGGCAAGATCATGGAGGTCGCCGTTGCGCCGTATGGCAGCCATGTGGCGTTCAGCACTGATGTCGGCAGACTGCACATCGTCACATCCGACCGAAAAGAGATCGCGAAAATTGATACCCGGCAGGCGTTGGAACATTTGAGTTTTCTGGCCGAGACTCCGGAACTCATCGGGGCTGCGGAATTCGGCCAGTTGTCTCGCGTTGATCTGAAGGGCAAGGAAATCTGGAACGAGCGGGTGATGAACAATGCCGGTGACATGTCGGTGTCAGAAGGCGGCAAACGGATTTTTCTGGCGGCTTTCAATCATGGAGTTCAGGTCTTCGATCGATCAGGCCGACAGCTGGGCTCATTCGCCATCGACGGCATTCCCTGCCGCGTGTCCGCTTCCGCGACGAAGAACCGTGTGGCCGTGCTGACGCTGGAGAATCGCATCTTCTGGTTGAACTTCGAGGGCTCAATCCAGTGGGCCGTCGATATCTCACAGGACCCGCCAACTCATATCTGCACCGGGCCAATGGGCGACCGATTGTTCATCGCCACACAATCCGGCTGCCTGCTGCAGATCGCATGGCCATAGTGTGGATTGATGGGATTTGGAATGCCAATGATTCGATAGCTTTTTTGCATACACAGCGGGCACAGCGCGAACTGCCGAAAGGATGTCGAACATGGCACAATCCAATTGCATCACTGGCCGCGCGGCAGGCAGTTCTTGCCACTGGAGGCAGGCCAGAGGAGATCCAGCCGTCAGCCGGACTTTCGCAAAGGGTTTCGGTCAGCCGTGCCTCTGCAATCACTCGCGGCACTGGTAACCCGGCAGCATCCTGGCGACGGCGAGCGGATCGAATTGACAATGTCTCTGCTCAGGATGATGAATATCTTTTCTTTCGCAGCCCACTCCTGGGGCATTATGATGTGGAATGCGATCTGACTGCGCCAAATATCGCGCGAGGACAGGTCTTAGTGGCTGGCGCGTTTGTTGGACCGCGTTACGATCGGAAGCACCTGGAAGTTGATACATTTCGCACGGCGGGAGTCTTCGAGCCGTTTGATTTTCCGCAGGGGCAATTTGGTGCGTGGGTACATTATCGAGCGGTCGTGCGAGACAAGCAGCGTCAAGTCTACATTGATGGGCTGCTCGTACGCGTTGTGCCCATCACCGAAAACACTGATCCCTGGATTGCGATTCGAAGTTTGGGCCGCAGTCACGTAGGTATACGAAATCTGCGAATCACCGGTCGTCCTGTCATTGCCGAGACGCTCACGAATCAGTTGAACACGGATATCCCGAGGCTGAAATCAGTCTTCACCGCAGTTGAGGATCCGTACTACTTATCTATGTGACATTCGCAAGTCCGGCAATAGCATCATTTCTGACCACTGCAGATAGATCATTGTCGTCTGCAGACTGCTATGACCTGAGCGAGGTGGATGGGTTCAGTGCTGGGTGACTTCAACGCCGGTGCCGGAACCTTCCTCGCTTGCAAATTGTTCTGAGAACAGTTGAAGTGGGGTTGTGCGGAATCTGACGTAGTACCTTCACGATCATGGGATCGGACTTCGGGAAGCGAAAAGTGACCTGATGTTAAAACTTCAAATGGACGAATGCCCGTTCAATGCTGATCACAAATCGCCTGATTCCTTCGTTGCACAGTATGATCCCTGGTCTTTCGTTGAGACAGATTGCGATGGCTCTATTTTCACGTGCGATTACGTTGTTTGCCAGCGGCTGCGGCATCATTTTTACGGCATTTTCCAACCCAATTTATGGTGATAATGCAGTCGTAACGATCTATCCGACTTACGGATATCAGCAGGACAACAAGTGGATCATTCCCTTGCGTCTGTGGGTCCACGAACGGCGAAGTGTTGCGGAAGCCGTGGCCGGAGGAATCGTCGCCGGGGTGGATGATGTAACCCCTGAAGAGGTTGCTAATTTTCGTTCACGCTCAGTCGATTTTCTGGCAGACAGCAAATCGCGTGATGAAGTCACTCTGACGTTCGATGCTGACCCGCTGAATGAGAAGTTGCAGGTTGCGGACTCAATGGGTCGCGCTCACAAGAGTGATCTGAACGGTTTGATAGAAGGGACGATTTCACTGACTCAGGATCGAGCCATTTCCCTGCTTCGGGTGCAACAGTCTCAACACGGCTGGCTGTCGCTGAGCGTGACGTCGAAGGACCATTCGGGCGACGGTCGTGTGCGACTTGTGGATCAGGAAGGAATTTCGGTGATTTCCGACATTGACGACACAATCAAGGTGACGGAACTTCCCGCCGGGCCGGAAATCGTCGTACGCAACACGTTTCTACATCCCTTCCGAGCTGCTCCGGAAATGTCCATGCGCTACGAAGCATGGAAGGATGCGTCGTTCCACTACGTCTCGGGTGGCCCGTGGCAGATGTACGATCCGCTGGCCGAGTTCCTGATCGACGGCAAGGCTGGGTTTCCGGAGGGATCTTTCCATATGAAGACTGTTCGCAAGAACCTGTTCAGCATGGCGTCATGGAGGGATTTGACGGAACTGGTCACGAACAGCGAAATGACGTTTGAGCACAAAGTGACACAGATCACGACCCTCATGGAACGATTCCCCCGACGGCAGTTTATTCTGGTGGGAGACTCCGGTGAGAAGGATCCGGAAGTTTACCAGGTCATACGAATGAAGTTTTCGGCGCAGGTGCGGGAAATCTGGATTCGCGATATCGTGAATGATCGCGAGAACAATCCCGACCGCCTGTCCGGGATGCGAATCATTCCGGCGGCGACGGTGACACGCGGAGTCTCCGAATTTATTGAGCCGCCGCTGCTCAAAAAATGAAAAAGAAGGAACGACAGAGCGTGTGGCAACGTCAGAATGCAGAGAATCCCTGGCGGAGAACATCGTCCGTCCCGCGTTTATTCACTTCCGGACCGCGATCATCTGTTCGGCTGTCGTCGCGACTCGCAGTGAGATTGGCAGTACATTAGACTTACCACAAGCGTAAGATTTTCGACACCAGAAACACACAGACTTCCAACGCCATGTCACTTCCAACCTGTCCATCGTGCGGTCAATCTGTCCTTGAAGATGATGCTGTCGATTGCCCGTTCTGCGGAGCGGCGATGGATGGATCTCGGGGCGCAAAGAACGTGCCGCGACCACAGGCCAGTCCTCCAAAACACCGACTGGCGAAACCGACTGCGGCACCGGCAGCTCCGGCCAGTCAGACAGGCCAGCCAGTCCCCAAGCCTGCGGCGTCAGCATCGTCGGCCCGACCTGCTGCCGGATCGAAAACAAAAGTCGATGAAGACGATCCGTTCGGAATCGGCAACGCGGCGGCAACGCAGCAGGCAATTCAGGCCACTGCCAAACCCGACAAGAGCCGGCTTCACAAAGTCACATGTCCGATGTGCGAAGCCGTCGGATTTGTTCCCAAATCCGCGATTGGAAAGTCCGTTCGTTGCGCCAACGAAGCGTGTATGGTCCCCATTTTCAAAGCGACCGAGTCGGGCGAAAAGGTAACCGAACGAAAACCTGCGAGGTTGTTCGATGAAGCGACGGCCGCAAAGAAAGTGGCGGCAACATCGCAACCAGCTCAGCGCAATCCGATTATCATCTATGCGATTGCCGGCGTCGTGTTACTCGCACTGGCTGGCGGCCTTGTGACCTGGCTGAAAAAGGCACCGAACAATTCCAATATGGATAAACCGATCGACATAGTCCGAGATGAAGAATGGGACACTGAAGAAGAACTGGAAGCTCGACTGGCCAGAGAGGCTGAGGCTGTCGCAAGAGCTGCGGCGGCGATCCCAAACCCAAAAGCAGAAGTGGCGGCAATCGCAAAACAAATGATCAGTCTGGCACGGCAGCCAAATCTGCGTGACAAGGCGTGGGCGCGCCGGATGACGGGTGATCTGTTCCTTGAGGCTGGCGAGTCAGCGCTCGCGGCTCAGGAATTGAAACAGTTGTTGACTGTCGATTCGACCAAGGCGTTTTATCGGATCGAACCGCATGTCACCCAGTATTGGAAACATCTGGTCGCTGGTAAGCAGGATCTCGCCCGGAAAGAGCTGGACTTGGCGCTTGCGGACCAGAAAGGAATTCCCCCGACTGGACGCGCGGGAACGGAATCCGCACTGTCGCTGGCATCCGTGCTCATCGCAGAAGGCAAGATCGACGAAGCGCGAAAGCTCGTGGATTCACGTCGGCTGGATACTTCAATTACGTCAAATCGGGATATGCTGGCGAGCGTGGCGTGGTTCTGGATCGCCGACCATAGTCGGGAGAGCGTGATTCCGGTCCCGTCGGCAACTGATGTCACGGCGTGGTCCGATCCTCTGCACACGGCTGTCAGCTGTGACCTTGCGATCCATCAGCGCTGGACTGAAGCGTTCGC
Source organism: Planctomycetales bacterium (assembly GCA_038214195.1). Lineage (GTDB taxonomy): Bacteria > Planctomycetota > Planctomycetia > Planctomycetales > Planctomycetaceae > SXXK01. The sequence goes on along the minus strand of JBBQSE010000001.1, from coordinate 95,992 downwards.
ATGGAGCATCACTGACGGCAATCCCGCTGTGGTGTCAGAATCACTTTCCGAACTCGCTACCATTGCTGGATTTACAAAGGCTCCCGCAGACATTTTCGGACAGATTGCGAAAGCAGCGGAGTCTGCCAAAAACCCGGTGATCACTGTTCGAGTACACGCGGCGATCGCGGCAGCATTGAAAGACAAGGCCTCGCTGGAATTGGCGATGTCGGCGATGGCTCAGCTTTCAGTTCCTCAAGCTCTCAAGTTGCCGACTACGCAGCAAATTGCAGAGAAATACGGTACTGAACATCCTGCCGAACTACTGCGTGCGACAGCAATTGCTGAAGTCATTCGCGCGGCGGTAATTTGCGGGGAAGCCGACAAAGCCACCGAATTGATGGCTCGCCTGCGTGCCGAACTGAACGCCGCCGCGCCTCCGACGAGGGCAATTCGCGAGTTGACTTTAGAAGTTACTCACAGAGAATCCGCCGCTCGCCAGCGAATCGCGAAGGATCTCAATACGAGCAATACCGATCTGATTGACAGAACGTTTAAGGAGTATCGACGACACCTTAATAATGAGGGTAATCAGCCAGGGCTTTATGTCATTGCCGAAGATCGACGTCTGCGTGCCGTACAACTGTTGTCGCGGATCATCCGTGCTGGTGGTGCCACCGTCGTACAAGCCGCTTTGAACGATCAGACCAACGGCTGGGCCGACGAAATCATGCTGGATGACCTGACTGGTCTGCTGGCTGCGTCAACCCTGCAGTCCAATCAGACTCTGCCGGAGGTCATGCAGCAAGACGCCGCATTGAAAATGGAGGGAATCGACGCCGGGCACGCCGCGCTCATCTCGAAAATTGCCCCGGTCCTTGCGGGAGCCTGGGCAAATCGTAATAAGAAACTTGCCGAGGGTCTGCAGGCGATTGAAAACAACTGCGGCCCGCTATTGCCTGGTCTGCGACAGGCTTACATCAATGAACTCGTTGCGAGCGTGGCACGCAGCACGAAAGATCCAGGCGACTTACTCGAAGCCATCGGGACTCTCAGGAATGGCGTCTGGCGTGAGGAGGCCTACCTGATCGCCGGACGCAACTTCGCAAAACGCAAAATGGAAGCAAACGTTGAGGCATGGGTGGCCGGCCATCGCATGCCAGCCCTGGAGCAGATCACGCTGATGTATGGCATGGCTCAGGTGATTTCGGATCGCGTCGTTGAAGCACCACCTGCTGATCCCAAAAAAGGCTAAGCCTGGTTCGCTTCGAAAAGCTGAGTTTCGTCCGAGGGGTGGCCAAGGCTCGACTGAGCGGAGCGAAGGAAGCTGCGGGGTTTCGAGCTGTCACTCTCGAAACCCGGCCACACCTGTTCTCATTCTAATACGGGTTTAGCGCTCTTTTTCATAGTAGAAGTCGCGATGACAAACACATTGAAGACACTTGATCCGGAACAAATGCGAAACTGGATCGAGCAAAATGTCCCGCTGGAGGACTTCCAGGGACAGCGCGTACTGCTGATTGTTCCCGACAATACCAGAACTGCTCCGCTGCCCGTGCTGTTTCCGGCTCTGCGAAATCGGCTGCGGCCCGTGACAAAATCACTGGACGTGATGGTAGCGCTCGGCACGCATCCGCCAATGCCACAGGACAGGATTCGATCCATGCTGGGGATCGCTCAGGATGATCCGTGCGGCGATGTGAACCTGTTCAATCATGCTTGGGACGATCCCGCAGAACTTGCCACGATCGGCAAACTGACGGAAGCCGAGACACGCGAAATCTCCGAAGGAGTCCTTTCGCTCGAAGTGCCCGTGCAGATCAATCGACGAATTCACGACTACGACGTCGCGCTCGTAGTCGGTCCCGTGTTCCCGCACGAAGTGGTTGGCTTCAGCGGCGGAAACAAGTACTTTTTCCCAGGCATCTCCGGCCCGGATCTGCTGAATTTCTTCCACTGGCTCGGTGCTCTGATCACGAATGTGGGAATTATCGGAGTCCAGGATACGCCTGTGCGGCGTGTTGTCGATCGCGCAGCCAGGCTGATTCCTCTGGAGCGGCGATGTCTGGCGTTCGTCGTTTCCACCGACGCAACGCCGTATGGAATGTTCTACGGAACGCCTGAAGAGGCATGGCGCGGCGCTTCGGAACTGTCAGGGCGTGTGCATATCAAGCGGCATGAGAAGCCCTATCGCCTGGTCCTGTCGTGTGCTCCGCCAATGTACGACGAATTGTGGGTCGCCGGGAAGTGCATGTACAAGCTGGAACCCGTCGTTGCGGACGGTGGTGAACTGATCATCTACGCGCCACACATGAAAGAGATTTCTGTCACGCACGGGGCGAACATTGAGCGGATCGGATATCACGTGCGCGACTATTTCACGAAGCAGTGGGATCGCTTTAAAGACGTGCCATGGGGCGTCCTGGCGCATTCGACACATGTCAGAGGAACGGGGACGTTTGAAGACGGAATCGAATTGCCGCGTGTACAGGTTACGGTCGCTTCGGCGATTCCGCGTGAGGTCTGCGAGCGCATCAACCTTGGCTATCGCGACCCGGCCTCGATCGACGTGGAGTCCTTTGCCGACCGCGAAGATGAAGGAGTGCTGCTGGTCCGCAAGGCCGGAGAACATCTCTACAGGCTGCGGGAAACATAAAGCTTGACGAACTACGCCGGAGCGTTTTCACCGGAAGCGACCGCTGGTGATTTCTTGATGCGATACAAGGGCTCTTCGCCCATCTTGCCGCTGCATTTTGGGCACTTGGCTTTCGCGATCCCTTTGCCGTTGGCTCCACCCAGTTTGTTCTTGGCCCGGCCCTCTTCACTGATGACAGTCGAACAGGCTTTGCAGCGATAACCGGACAATTCCAGTTCAAACGCAGAATCCTGCTGGTAGTAGTTCAGGTTGCGCAGCGACTCGACGCGACTCTGATTGACGAAGCAATTCAGATTCTCGGACTTGTCCGATTCGGGCACTCCATTTTCGGTGGCAGGCAGTTCGACTTTGAAATTGTTCTTCAAAATGTCGTTGAATGCGCGAAACGCGGTGAGGGCCGATGACAGATATGCCTGCTGTCCGTCTGCCAGGGCGATCGGCAGAAAGATGGCAATTCGACCGTCGCCAAACACCGGGACTCCGGCGAACATGGATTCATTCGCTTTGAGAATAGGCTGAACCAGTCGAATCTCCGGAACATGCTCAGCGGCAATCACATGCACTTCGACGTCCGCCAGAGAGGTAAAGTCACCAGAAGCCGCTATCTGATCCCGCGTGAGTTTCCTTTGTGCGTCATAGTCAACCTTCGGTGCTTTCCCGAGCAGACTGCGTTTCTTCTTTTCGGCACCGGCGAATGCAATGATCACGATCTGCGAATCGGTGATCGCAAGATCGGCTTCGATGAACTTGTCGGCCACACTGCCTGGTTTCAGAACCAGTGATGTTGGGACCAGTCGAAAGAAGCGGACACCTTCGATCCAGGTGACGGAAAGTTTCGGCGCTGCGGCCTTCTCTTCTTTCTTTTCAGTCTTGCGGCGAATCTGTGGAACCTGAACGGACTGCTTGCACTGACTACAGCGGACCGCTTTTCCGCCCTGTTCTTCCAATACACGAATCCAGGCTCCACAACTGCAGGGAATGAGCATCTGTTTTCGCTGACGCTCAGCCAGCTTGTCACTGCGTCGCTTTCGGACTTCGCGTTCTTCCTGCATGGCGATTGCAGTCAAGTCCTCTTCGCCTGCCGGTGGCTTAGAGGTTGCCGCTGTTTCCGCAGACCGAGCAGTTTTGGCCTCATCTGCGCGAGCGGAGTCGGCCGCTTTTGCGGCACCAACGCTTTGTGGTGAATCAGGTTTTCCTCCAGATGTTTTCGACTCTGGTTTGTCCGGACCAGCAGCTGCAGCCTGCGGTTGCGCGGTGCGTGGCGGCTCAGAAATCGCTTTCTGCCCAGTACCCTTGTCGGCCACCGCCGGGCTTGCTTTGGCGGAGTCATCCGACAGGATGAAGTCTTCAGCGTCGTACACTTTCGGGATCGCCGCACCAGCTGCGTTGTCACGGGCTGGCAAATAGTCGGTACGTTGCTCAAGTGGGATTGTGCTGTAGATAATCTGCTGTGGATTCGAGGTCATGTCGCGGTAACGCGCGGCAATGTCTTCCCGCATAAAGCCGTTGCAGTTCCAGCAGCGAACGAGTCCTGTCCGCACCATTTCTCCACAATGCGGGCAGGGGTCAGACAGGCTGGCGCTCTTCATTGAGCCAACGTCAACGACCGCAGTGATTTCGGACGCCTTCCGCTCGTGAAATACGTGGCCGCATTCCGGACACTGATCGGTGTCAGAGAGGATTAGAGATTTGCATCCTGGACAGGTTCGAATGACGGTCGACATATCAGTCCATGTGTTTGCCGCCGATTACTCCCCGCAATCGCGAAATTCGCAATCTTTGGAAGTCGCCGACAAGCCCTCGATGTTGTTCGAAAATTCAGAATTGTCGCACTGTGCCAGCAGGCCATCATGAAACAGTTCGGACTTCATAGCCCGAGTTTTCCAGTTTTGTCAGCGAAAGTCGAACAAATCTGCCTTTCTTTACGGCAAATTGAGCGCATTTGAAAGAATTGTTCGCACTCCAGTCAGCACAACTCCACAACTCCAAAAATGAACATGTACGCATGTTCCCACTCATTTGCTTTTCAGGTGTCATGGAGGACGTTGCAGACATGCGCCACTCGATCGACCAGCGGTAGTACTTGTGGCGCGTAAATTGTGGTGAATCCGAGGGCAGTGCGATGGGTGTCCAACGCGGCCTGGGACTCCCATCGTTCACTCAGGATAAACGTGCCAGGCACAGTCTGCGATTCAAACGCCTCGAACCGCACACAGCCCGGCTCCGCCCTTGAGAGATTCACCTGCGCAGCCAGCAACGCGCGCAGCTTCGACACTTGGGCAATGTCTTTGGCCGACAGAATCACAGTGAGCTCGATCATGGAGTTCCGCACTTTCAGTTTTTCATCGATTCCAGGACAACCCGTTGTTTCTGATTCCGCATTACACCCGAACAATTGAGATTCGTCAAACTGCTTTTCGGCGACACGGACTTCTCTGCCGCCTCCGGGCCGCGTGGAATGGAAAAGGCACCATGTATTTATCTCGATATCCCTGAGCAATCCTCAATGGTAAAACGACTCTTTGATTTGTGTGTCTCGATCATCACGTTAGCGTTGCTCTGGCCGATTCTGTTACTGGCATACCTCGCTATTCGACTGTCGAGCCCAGGCCCGGCAATGTACCCGGCGAAACGCGTTGGCCGTCATGGCCGGATCTTCGTCATGCACAAGTTTCGCACGATGCATATCGGAGCCGATGCTGGCAGCGCGATTACCGGAACCAGAGACCCTCGTGTGTTTTTTGCGGGACGCATTCTGCGTGCGTTGAAGATTGATGAGTTACCTCAATTGTACGATGTGTTGATTGGCAGGATGTCGATCGTCGGACCGCGGCCGGAAGATCCGAGGATCGTGGCACAGCATTATTCGACCAAGGCACACACGACTCTGGATGTCGCGCCCGGCCTGTCAAGCCCCGGCAGCATCTATTACTACACACACTCTCAGGATCACCTTGACGACAGCGATCCGGAAGGCTCGTACCTGGCCAACCTGCTTCCGATCAAACTGGCTCTGGATATGGTCTACCTGCGCCGCGCGTCACTTGCTTACGACATGACAATCATTCTGAAAACAGCTGTTACCATTTTGCTCATCGGACTTGGCAAACGACACTTTACCGATCCACCGGAACTGGAGGAGGCGCGTCAATTGATGCTGAACGCAGACGCGCCGCTGGTCCTGACGTTGCGAAAATAGTCTTAGGATCCTGCCCGCCGTAGCAGGAAAATCTGCGGCTGATGGCTCCGGCGGAAAAAATTCAGTACAATCGGTTGCTCCGAAGCGAAGTGTTGTTGGAGCCTCTCAGTCGTGGTCCGGTCTCAGATTCAAAATCGTATGGATTACGCATCCTCTACCCAGGAAAGTGTTGCGATGAACGTTGATATGTTCTCACGCCGTGGATTTTTTCAGTCATCAGCCCTGGCGGTTGCGGCAGGTTCGTTTTTGTCCGGAAGTGAATCCGCTCTCGCAGCACCGTTTGCCGCCGTCGCCGCAGAAGATGACGGCCTGAAAGGACGACTGTGGAAGACTCTGAAGATAGGAATGGTCCAAGTTCCCGGATCGCTGACAGACAAATTCATGGCGGTCCGGGACGCAGGCTTCGACGGGATCGAAATGGACGCTCCCGGCATGAATGTGGACGAAACAAAGCTGGCGATTGCCGAAAGCGGATTGCTGGTAGACGGCACGGTGAATTCAACGCACTGGGGCATTCGCCATACCGATCCGGATGCCGCTGTCCGCGAGAAAGCCCTGGAATTCCTGAAGACGGCCCTTCGGAATACCCACGCCGTCGGCGGCCATTCGACTCTGCTGGTCGTTGGCAAGGGATCTGACGGCGACGAAGCCGAAATCTGGAAGCGATCAATCGAAAACATCTCGCAGGCCGTGCCCCTTGCGGCGCAACTGGGCGTGCAGATTGTGATCGAAAACGTCTGGAATCAGTTCCTCTACGATCACGACGGCGATCATACTCAGACGGCTGACAAATACGTCAAATACGTCGATGAGCTGAACTCGCCATGGGTCGGCATGCAGCTGGATATCGGCAATCACTGGAAATACGGCAGCATGGGCGACTGGATTCGGCAGCTTGGCAGGCGTGTTTACAAGCTCGACATCAAGGGCTATAACCGGGCGGAAGACAAATGGGCCAGGATCTCGGAAGGCGACATCGACTATGCCGACGTCCGCAAGGCTCTGCGCGAAATCAACTTTTATGGCTGGGTCGCGGCCGAAGTTGGCGGCGGTGACGCAGCGGAATTGAAACGCATCGCTCAGGAAATGGATCTGGTGTTTGGCCTTGTCTGATTCATCTCCCGATCCCGTCGCAACGCCATATATTCTGCCGCCCATCAGCACGTCTGCGGCTCCGGAAGATGTGTCGCAGTTGCGGCACGCCGTCGCGGCACATCAGGTCTCGGTGACCGACGATCAGGCTGCGCAGCTGGCGCATTATTGTCGGCTGTTGTGGGACTGGAACAGCCGCTTGAACCTCACACGACACACGGACTGGGACCTGTTTGTAACCCGTGACCTGATTGACACCATCGAGCTGGCAAAGCATATCGCACAGGCTGCGACCGTGATGGACGTGGGATCGGGCGGAGGCGTTCCAGGCATTGTGCTGGCCATCCTGCGACCCGATTTGAAACTGGCGCTGTGCGAATCGATCGGCAAGAAGGCGACCGCGCTGCAGGCGATTGTCAAATCCCTGCGACTGCCGGTGACAGTGTATGCGGATCGAGCGGAAACGATTCTCAGGAAACATCGTTTTCAGGTGATTACAGTGCGGGCTGTCGGATCGATCAGCAAGCTGCTCCTGTGGTTTGGCCCGGTCTGGAAATCAGTCGGCAAATTGCTGCTGATCAAGGGGCCGCGTTGGACAGAAGAGTTTGACGAAGCCAACGCCGCAGATCTTTTGACAAATCGGCTGCGACTGGAATCCATCGCGGCCTGGTCAACGCCCGGTCGTGATGGCCAGAGTGTGCTGCTGCAAATTGTGAAAGCAAAATAAGCACTACACTCGCCGCCGAATCGCCGGAGAGAGCCACGGATCCGCCAGCCGGATCATCGCAAGTGCCGTCTGAATCTGCGCGACATGCGATTCCGCTTCCGGTACGCATCGAATCACCGCGTAGTCACCGATCTTGAGCACGTGTTCCAATGACCCAAGTTTCTGCAACATCGTGGTGTGAAACTCATGCAAACGATCTTCTGTCAAATCTGTCCTCAGGAGCAATGTCTGAGTTTCCGTGCGTTCCCGCTTGAGCATTGCGAGGGTTGTGTGCTGACTGCGAAAAAGTACGCCATCCACAAACGCGCGGCGCAATCGCCCCTGAGGATCAAACTGATACACAGGGTCCTGTCCAATAAACACACTCATGGCTGAACTGGCGCGGAACCCGACTGTGACAAATGTTTCCATGCCCTGGACTTGAAGTTCTACTCGTTGCGGAAGCGCCATGGCTTCCCGCATCAGATCTTCGCGATCTTGTTCGAATAGCGCCATCAATTCTCACAACTATTTCTGAGCGAGCAGGGTTTTCGTGATGGTTCGCGCGTCGAGGGAATCGCGAATGGTGATCTGGACGACGGGTGAAGTCCCTCGACGCCTGGACGCGCCCCTAGTCCTTGTCGAAGCGTGGCCAAACTGGTTTGGCGTTTCCGAACTCAGGCAGGAACATCGAGCGTGCAGCAGTATGGAAGCAAAGGGAATCCACCAAATCAAGTCATTTGCCAGGATTGTGACTCCCATTAACCATGGAAATCGACCAAGGAAAACGGCCAGCACGAAGCAAATTGGCCCCAGAATCTTGCTCAGGAATCCCACCAGCACGATTGGCCAGTGTCGCACAGAATCAGCTGATGCGCACCAGAAACCGATTCCACAGACGCCCACCATCATGCCATAACATTGCCACAGTTCAGGGTAATTCGGCAGTGGATCGACGCCCTGGAATTGGAAAATGGCGATCGGAAACAAGACCGCGAAAACCCCACAGCAGACGTTGCACAGCGCCGCAATCTTCAACGCCGGGGAATGCCAGTAAGGCGTGGCAGATTTGATTGATGTGGTCAGCACAGGAAGCTCCATGCGATCCGCAAAGACGGGGAAGACATTTGACCTGCGAAGCAACAATGCGATTATGCCAGCGCAGCACAGAAAGAAGCAGACAGCAATCGATGTACCAGTGATTCCCCATTCCCCTGAATGAATCGTCCATGACTGAAGAAATCACAGCTTTCCATGAAGCCGGGCACGTTTATGCCGCCATTTACGTTGGTGCGATAGTGCAGTCGGTCACGATTGACCCAGATCGGGATGATGGCCCCGAACGGTACGGGGACACGGTGGTCATCTGGGATCGCCGCCGCTTTTCACAGCAGGAGATGACCAAAAAGGGGGCATGGGTCGCGTTGGCCGGGCCGGTGGCGGAGATGATTTATCAGCAGAAGCCATTTCATCCGGCGGGAATTGCCGAATGGCGGCAGGACTGGGCAACCGCGCTCGAGTGTCTTGGCCACATTAGCAGCATCCAGCACCGATTCGCCGCTCTCGAGCAGATCACGATTGAGTTGTTTGAAGCGTTTTCACAGGACCGGCACTGGGCTGCCATTGGCGTGATTGCTGACAATTTGCTGGCGCACGAAACACTGGACCAGGAAATGCTGGAGGAGATCACTGAGTCCTGGATTGCGGATGCGTGATCACCGACGCTGGATGGTCCTGCCAAGAGTGAGGAAGAATTCTGCGTCCGCGCGCAACCCGCCGGAATTCAGCAAAGTTGAAGGGCGGTGCCGGTCGAACCTGATAGTTGGTGGTTGCGAAATCGTCATCGACGAGGCTTGAAAAGTCCTGATTTTTCCCCGCAATCGCAGTGTGGTCGCGGAATTTTTGCGGTCCAAAGAGGACAGATTGGTGTTCTGATCATGGAAACCCGTGACGAACGATGTCTAGAATCAGGTTTGAGAGGGCACGACAGCGGTGAAGTAACGGAATAGACCGACCCATTGCTGTCGCCAGTTCGCCTTCAAGATCACTCAGAGTTGCATGTTCACAACATTGCCGGAGTTGATGATGAGCAAATTTTTCTGGCCGATTCGCTGTGTTGCTCTTGCCAGTGTCCTGGCATCGATCATTTTCCTGCCTGCCGCGATCCAGGCTGCGGATGTTCCGGATGAACTGCAGCAACGCCAGATTCAGCTCACGGCCGCTCTGAAAAAAGTCGGCGAGGCGGTGGTGGGTGTTTCCGATGGCATGGGCGTTGGCAGCGGAGTGATCGTCAGTGCGGATGGAATCGTGCTCACCGCATCCCACGTTGTGACGACACGTGGTCGACGTTCAAAAAACGAGCAGGCAATCATCACAATGGCGGACGGTCGCCAGTTCAAAGCGACAGTCCTTGGTAAAGATCGTGACGCCGACGCGGCAATCCTGCGAATCAACGATTCACCTCCGGACAAGTCTGGTTTTCCGTTCGCTGAGATGGGCAGCACAACTGAATCCAAAGTTGGCGACTATTGTTTCGCGATGGGTCATCCAGGTGGTCATCGCATCGAACGCGCGGCACCCGTGCGAGTCGGGAGGATTCTTTCCATCGGCAACCGAACCGTTGTCTCCGACTGTGCCATCCTGCTCGGAGATTCCGGTGGTCCGCTGTTCGACATGAACGGCAGGGTGATCGGAATTCACAGCATGATCACCAGTCTGATCATCGAAAACCGGCACGTGGCAATCGACAGTTTCCGGCACGACTGGGATCGGTTGCTGGCAGGAGATCGCTGGGGACGTTTACGATCGACAGACAACGATCTGGCGGCCTCCGGATTTTTTGGAGTCCAGTTGAAGTGGAAGGATTTTGTGCCCGAAGTTTCCCGTGTCTTTCCCAATACTCCGGCTGAAAAAGCGGGCCTTAAGCAGGGAGATGTTTTACTCACCGTCGCACACGGTCGAATCGCAGACCGTCTGGACTTAAGTACGACACTTGATCTGCTGGAAGAAGAACAGACAGTGGAAATTGGCATCCTGCGTGATGGGAAAAAATCGACGATTGCTCTGGTCACCGGCGACGATGCCGCTGAAATTGAAAGTGAAGATGAAGCGGACGAGCCACTGCAACGACCGGGACGATCGGGCGACGCCGATCATGATCGTGAGCAGGAAATCCTGGATCAACTCAGTGAAAACCGTTCGATTGGGACCCACGAAAAAAGAGCCGACTCTGAACTGACGCTGTATTCGCCCGTTGTCGCTTCGAATAAAAATAGCGTCGTTTCCATCCGAGACGGCGGACTATTGATGTGTTTGGGAACGGTGATGTCGGCGGATGGCTATATTCTTACCAAGGCCAGCGAACTGCACGGCGCGATTGATCCGGAAGTGATTCTCCCCGATGGCCGCCGCTTTAAAGCGCAGGAATTGGCGACCGACTATGCCTTTGATCTGATGCTGCTGAAAGTCGAAGCCACGAATCTTCAACCTGTGTCGCTCGATGCGCGTCATCCGGCGGAAGTCGGAGAGCTCGCCGTGTTGCAGAACGGCAAGGGAGAGCCACTCATGCCGACCGTCATCAGCGTCAAGACGCACACGATGGAAGGCGCGAGCAAGGCCTTCATGGGCATCCGCATGGCGGAAGACAGCAACGGCGTGAGGATTCTGCATGTGCTTTCAGGCGGTGCGGCGCAGCGAAACGGTCTGAAGGAAGACGATGTCATCATGTCGCTGGAAGGTAAGGCCGTTGATCATCCGGCGACGCTCGTGGCGGCAATTGGCGCGTTCAAGCCAGGCGACAAAATTTCTGTCCGATTCATGCGTAAAGATAAAATTCGCACAATCGACATCGTGCTCACATCCAAGTTTGTGAACGAGGACGTCATGCTTCCACTCTACCGCGACGATCAATTCGAAGGACAGTTTGCCAGCACTCACGCGGGCGGATTTCCGAAAGCCATCCAGATCGATGCCGACGTCTATCCTCGCCAGGTCGGTGGACCTCTGCTCGGCCTGAACGGCAAAGCCCTCGGCATCGTCATTGCCCGCGCCGACCGTTTCCCGGCCTTCGCCATTCCGGCCGACGCCGTCGCAACGGTGTTCGAACAGCTCAAGATCGAAGCAAAAAACAAGACGACTCCGTAGTGCCGGGAATGACGTAAGTTGAATCAGCAAATCAAGCCATCGAGGCGTTCCATTTGGTTGCGCTGCATTCGCTGTTTTCTTGCCGTGATCCTGGCCGCTGGAGTATTGCTTCCTTTTTTTTCCCACACGGAAGCCCTGTGGCCGCTGACCAGATTATGGCACGAGATTCTGATTCTGGCCGGTCTCGTGCTGAACCTTGCCTTTCTGATTCAAAAAGTGCGTCTGGCAGGCACAGCTTCAGCACAGACGCGTATCCAAACCGCATTCACGTGGAAAGAACTGCTGTATTGGAATGGAGCCGGAGTCCTGGTGATCGTCCTGTTGATTCGCCAGGCCACCACATACGTGGTCGCGTGGGGACTCATGATCGGGCTTCGGACCATCATTCCGGGGATGTGGATTTTCCTCATTGCCGCGTCGCCTTTCGCATGTAGGGAAATTCGAAATCGTCGGAAACGACCAACTTCCAGGCTGGTCAAGTTCTGGTTTTCGCTTTTGCTGTTCGCCGCGTTATGTGAATCCGTGAGCCTGCTGATCCTGTGCGTAAACCGGACAGTCGGCGAACAGGTGACGTTTCCCGAAAGCCTTCCCAGGGCGGATGATGACGGCCTGCACATCGCCGGCATTGGTGGATCGACAACACTCGGTTGGCCGTGGCATCCACACTACAGTTTTCCGAGGGTAGCCGGATGGCAACTTGAACGAGCGTTGTCACAACACGGAGAATCCGCAGGTGACGACGTTTTCGCAATTCGTCGAGGACAAGTCGTCGTCCACAATGTTGCCCGGCAGGGTGACGCTTTGCGAGAAGATATCCGTCAGCTTCACCGCCTGTCGGTGAAACCCGATGTATTGATGGTCTACACGGGTCATAATGAGCTCTATCAGGAGATCGACAAATTCTCTCGCATGAGTGACAGTCTCGCGCCCCGACTGGATCATGTCCTGAGCATATCGCCACTCAGGACGGTGGCTGCAGAATGCGATTCGCGTTGCGACATCACAATTCTCTGTAAGGCATGTACGTCAGGCTTTCCAGCCGGACATGAAAGAGTAGAAGTCAGGCGGAAACGCGCTCTTTTGCATTAAACGACGACACTGAGCATAATTCGATTGGCCACCATCTGCCGCTCACGCCTTTCTGCAGGAGTTCCTTCGTGTTCCAGCGCCTTGTTTTAATTCTGTGCGTCTTCGTGATCGCAAATGTTTGTGCCGTCGCGGAAGAACCGCTGAGCTATGAGCCGGCCGCACTGGACAATCCGCTAAAGGGTTTGGTTCCGTATTCCGGAGACAAACGCAGCAACTTCCCGCACAGCATGGAATTCAACTATCTCCCATTGGGACAGTTAATGACCGGCATGTCGGAATTCAATTGGGAGCCGCTGGAAAAACTGCTGAATGATGTTGCGGGGCGAGGCCATCAGACGGTGTTTCGAGTCTGGATGGTTTATCCGGGCTACGACAATGGTATTCCAGAGTTCCTTGTAAAAGATGGCCTCAAGGTAACGACGTGGTTGAATTCAGCCACGGAGCCGTTTCCACCCGCGAAGGTACATACTCCGGACTACAACGATCCGCGCATGCGTAAGACGCTGACGAACTTTGTAGCGGCATTGGGGAAGAAGTACGACGGGGATCCACGCATCGGTTTTATCACAGCCGGTTTGCTGGGTACGTGGGGCGAATGGCACGAGTATCCTCGCCAGGATTTGTTCGCTTCGAAAGAGACTCAGGCCGAGGTGCTGGATGCGTTCACTGCGGCGTTTCACGTCACTCCTGTGCTGCTGCGATATCCAACCGGCGACGATCACTGGCTGTATGCGAAGAACGCTGACCGCCCGTTCGGATACCACGATGATTCCTTCGCGTGGGCGACTTTGGAAACTGGTCGTGATGAAGACAGTTGGTTCTTTATGCCTTCGATGAAAGTCGCCGGACAGGCTGCGATGGAGAAATGGAAGACTCATCCGATCGGCGGTGAAATCCGCCCGGAACTTTGGGGACTGATTTTCGACGACAAGGTCTCACACAAGCAGGCTCAGGATTTCGATCAATGCGTTCGGGAAACTCATGCCACATGGCTGATGGACACGGGAATGATGGAGAAGAAACAGTCCGAGACCCGCGTATTAAATGCTTCGCGCGCCGTTCAGAAGATGGGCTACGAGTTTCATGTGACTCAGGCGTCGGTGACACGCGATGGCGACCGCAGTCAGGTGAAGCTGGAATTGCGAAATACGGGCGTCGCACCGTTCTATTACGACTGGAAGATCGTTGTCGCGGCTCTCGACGAGAGCGGTCGTCCGCTCAAACAATGGCCAACCGACTGGCAAATCACCGGGCTGCTGCCGGGAACAACGCCTCGATCATGGGAGTTGTCGGTGGAATCGAGGCAAATTCCGAAAGGTGCCGTGTGGCTGGCGATGCGAGTTGTTAATCCGTTGCCATCGGGCTTGCCATTGCGATTTGCTAACTCGACAGAACATCAGCAGGCTGATGGCTGGTTCCGCATCGGCAAGGTCCAATTTGAGGAACCAAAAGCTGTCACACGAACCGCTCGGAATCACGATGCGGCTGAATTGGCGGGCTTGAACCCGGAAGTGCTTCGGACTTTGGACGAGGAAATGCAGAAGCAGGTCGATGACGGGCAGGTTTCCGGCGTCATCGGACTAATTTCCGGGCGTGGACAGATTGGTTATTTTGAATCTTTCGGTGATCGAGACATTGAGTCCGATTCGCCGATGGAGAAGGACACGCTGTTTCGCATTTTTTCGATGACCAAACCAATCGTTGCTGTGACCGCGATGTCGCTCTTTGACGAAGGAAAGTTCAAGCTGGACGATCCAATTTCGAATTACCTGCCCGAATGGAAAGACGCGACGGTGATGGAGGATGGCAGGGTCGTGTCGGCAAAAACACCCGTCACGCCTCGGCACCTAGCGATGGGGATATGAAACTCCAACCGACGACATCTTTAAAAAACATGCCCTGGAAGCTTTCGCTTCAGACAATCCTGCGAATCCTTAATCGAACGAATCTATTGTTTCACCAACACACAACTTAGCAAGCACGGAACATCACATGCAACGCTTTACAATTCTGACTGTTCTCGGACTTTGTCTGGTCTCAACATTACGCGTCAGTGCCGACGATGTGGAGATTTCGCCAGACGTTGTTTACGGCCACAAGTTTGGGCTCGCGACGACGTTTGACGTCTTCACACCGAAATCAGATGCAAACGGGGCGGCGGTGTTGTTCATGGTCAGTGGCGGATGGTACTCCAACTGGACACCACCGGAACAAACACAATTCATATTCCGGCCATTGACCGACAAAGGCTTTACAGTTTTTGCGGTACGCCACGGCAGCAGTCCGAAATTTTCGATCGCCGAAGCGGTTGCCGATGTTCGCCGCAGCGTGCGGTTCATCCGGGATAATGCCAAAGAGTTTAAGATCGATCCAAATCGCATCGGCGTTTTTGGTATGAGTGCCGGCGGGCACCTGTCGCTGATGTTGGGGACAGCGTCCGATAAAGGCGACTCAAAATCAACAGATCCGGTAGAGAAGGTGAGTGATCGGGTCCAGGCGGTTGTTGCCTACGTGGCACCGACAGATCTGCGAGTTGCCGCGAAGGATGCTCCGGATCGGCTGCCAGCCTATGCACAATTTCCGGCACTGGAAATTGACCAGAAGGTTGCTGCTGTCGATTCGCCACTGTTGTATGTGACTTCCGATGACGCGCCGACACTCCTGTTAGCCGGGACCAAAGATGAACTTGTGCCCATTTTTCACAGTCGAAATATCCAGGCTGCATTTGAAAAGGCTGGTGTCACGAGCCAGTTGATCGAATTCAAGGAGGCCGGACACGGATTTGCAGGCGAAGACGCCAAACAGGCCAACGACGCTATGGTCGCGTGGTTCGTGACGCATCTGACCAATGAGAAATAGACAACTCCTCAACGGTGAGTTGAACCAATGAGCGACTTGCTTGGCTGACACATTTTGATACGTATTCAATACACCTCCGGCCGCAGAGTTTCTGGTTCGCCGGATTGACGCTCTGCGAGATTCCGTCGAGCCTGGCTCGTCTGTTCATGTTCCGACGCAGAGACAACAACCAGTCGCACGGGATGATCGGGCAGCGCATTGGCTTTGGAGCCCGTGAATTTCACAATTTGATCGCTGATCACGCCCACCTTACGGTCAGCATCTGTCAACGGCTTCTCGTCGATGACTTCGTACACCGAGTTATCGCGAACTCGGCAGATGTAACTGCTGACGGCAGAGTGGATCATATTCTACAGCAGGAACTTTGCGTAACCGCGATCCATCAGATAGCAGCGATCGGACTCCACCGTGCGAGCCATGACAGCACGCTCATCGGCGGCACCTTTGGGCTTCGAACCGGTGACGTCAACACGACTGACCGGGCCACGAAATACTTTTAAACTTTTCCAGCTCGGATGCCTGCTGCAATGCTCGCATGAACGGGGGCAATTGCGAATTTCGGATAGGGCCAGGGAAGGTCCATTGATTTGAACCTCCTCCTCATTCCGAACCGGACTGGCGGATCTCCCGCATGCGTCTCTCCAGTCGGTGGTATTACCTGAAACAAGATTGACCGACTGCCGGCCGTCGAACGATCCTGCGTCACATGTTCCTTCAGTTCGACGATTGGATGAAACGCAAGCAAAACCAATCTCAAAACCTTGCCCGATCACTATAACATGATAGCGTTCACCAAGGACGCGTCGAAATCGATCCTTCGTACTTGAGTACACCAACTGAGGAAATGCCGATGTTTGAATCGTTATCTATTCCGCGAATGTCACTGTTCATCTTGACGTTCTTCATCGCAGGCGTGGAAACAACCGTGCAAGCGACGGAATTGCTGGTGGGAGGAGCGACCGTCAGTATCACGCCGGAACAGCCGGTCGCTCTCTGGGGACAAATGCACACGCGGATTTCTACCTCCGTGGAAAGCCCGGTGACGGCTACGGTGCTGGCGTTGGAATCTGTTGATGGTGATAAGTCGCTCGAACAAACGATCATGGTGGCCTGTGATCTGGTGGCGATTCCTCAACACGTTCTGGAGAAAACTCGTGAGCAGATTGCGAAACGTCTTCCAGAATTTCCGGTCAACAAAATCGTCCTCAGCGCCACGCATACCCATACCGCTCCCGTGTTGACCGAAGGTATGTACGAGATTCCGGCTGAAGGAGTCATGCAGCCGACGGAATACGTCGATTTCTTTGCGGAACGAGTGGCCGATGCTGTTGTGACCGCGTGGAATTCCCGCAAGCCCGGCAAAGTCAGTTGGGGTCTGAGCCAGGCCGTTATCGCTCAGAACCGCCGCACGGTGTATGACGACGGCACCGCCGCGATGTACGGCGCAACGAACCGTCCGAATTTCTACATGATCGAGGGCTACGAAGATCATGCAGTCGAGTGCCTGTTCTTCTGGGATCTGGAAGACCGGCTGACCGCTACTACGGTGAACGTGGCCTGCCCGTCGCAGGAAGTCGAAGGGGGCTCGGCGATTAACGCCGACTTCTGGCACCAGGTGCGTGAAACGCTTCGAGCGAGGCATGGAAAGGATCTGCATGTGCTGGCATGGACCGGAGCCGGCGGAGATCAATCGCCGCATCTGATGTTCCGCAAGCAGGCCGAAGAACGCATGCGCAATCTGCGTGGCATCAGCCGATTGGACGAAATCGCCCGCCGCATTGTCACTGCCTGGAACGAAGCGTATGACGGAGCGAAAAAAGACCAGCACACCGACGTGCCCCTGGTTCACACGGTGCAGGAAATTGAATTGCCGCGGCGCGAAGTGCTGGAACGAGAATGGCTGATGGCCAAGGCCAAAATTGAAGATCTTTCGAAGCAACAGGGAAAGGGAACTCTACTGTATTGGCACGGCGGCGTTGTGAAACGCTACGAGCAACAATTGGCGGGCACGGAGGAACCGTACAAGATGGAACTCCACGTCATTCGGCTGGGAGATATCGTCATTGCGACGAACCCGTTCGAACTCTACACAGACTATGGCATTCAGATGAAGACACGCAGTCCGGCCCTCCAGACATTTGTGATCCAGCTTGCCGGACCTGGCACCTATCTTCCATCAGCCCGCGCCGTTCAGGGCGGCGGTTATAGTGCCATTGCAGAAAGTAACGAAGTTGGACCTGAAGGTGGTCATGTTCTTGTTGAGAAAACGCTCGCACAGATCGATGCGCTTTGGACGGTACAGAAACCCTGACGAACACTTTGGTACAAGGCAGATCAGTTGTCAGCAGGTGACGATTACACCAAATTGAATACGACGATTTCGATCTGTCTGCTGACGGGCAACCTTTTCCTGGATTCAGATCAGGTCCATCATCGATTTCAGATGATGGATGAAAAAAGTGGTCGAAAATTGGATAGAGCGATCGAAGTTCATACGGTAGAATTGCAGAAGTCCAGATTCGATGAAACCACCATTTCCGGGGCGAACCGACTGGCCCAATGGTGCTGGCTGATTTTGAATGCTCATGAATATACGGCTGATGACCTGCGGCGGATGTTTCCTGATTTAGAATTTCAGCCGGTAATCGGTTGCCTCGAAACAATTTCTTCAAAGACAGAGGACAAAGCAATGCACGATCAACGCGAAAAAGCTCAGCGAGATTACGATTGGATGCTTTCGACTGCCCGAAAACAGGGAATTGAACAGGGAATTGAACAGGGAATTGAACAGGGAGTGGAGCGGGGACGTGAAGAGGGACGTGAAGAAGGACGTGAAGAAGGCACCATCCTTGGTGCAATTCAGGCGCTCCAGCAGATCCTGGGCGATGTCGTTTCTGGCACTCAAGAGTTAACCTGTCATACAGACATCGAACTGAAAACGAAGCTGGCCGAATTACAGGAACGAGTTCGGTCGCGACTGAGTTGAACAGGCTGGCAAAATCTCCGCACCTGATCATTGAAGTTCTGTCTGACGGCAACACAGCCGACGAGATGGAAGCCAAACTGCGGGTCTATCAACAAACCGGAGTGCGGATGATCTGGTACATCAATCCCAAAACCTGCGACGCTGTCTGTCATCGCAATGCGGGCGAATCCGGTTACATTCCCCGCGATGGCGTCCTTGACGGTGAGGATGTCCTCCCGGATTTTTAATTGTCAGTATCCGAACTCTTCGCTCGTGCCGACCAACAGCGGCCTGCCGAAGAATGAGACTCCGGTCGATCCGGGATCGCAACAAGCTGCTGCGGTTCTGACGGTGCCTGATCAGCCACGCGCAGAGAAAAGGAGGCAAAAACCATTTCTGAATCGATGAGATGCTTCCCCTTATCAACTCCCCCATTTTGCCTTCAGTTCCATCATCATTAATTTCTGTTGAGAGACGCCCGATGCGTGCGCTGACGATTGGCTTGATTACGTGGTTTTCGTTCTCTGCCACTGTGGCGTTTGCCGACGATCTGCCAGGGGCAGCCAGCCTCGACGAACTGGCCAGAAAAGTCATCATGGCGCTGGATGATGAAGACTACCCCGCGATCCTGGCTCTGATGATCCCACCGCCGGTGAAGTCAGAGGTACATATTGTGAATGTCGCATGGTATGAAGACCAGCGAGCGAACATGCTGGAGATTGCAACAGCCCATCGCCAAATATTAGCCGACAGGAAGCAGTTACCCCTCAAAGAGCACATCGTTACCGTTCCTCAGATACAGTTCCTCGACCCGCCAAGGAAATACACTCCTCGGAACGGTAAGGAAATTGAATACGGTATTGGCAGTGTTGCCGGCTCCAACAGCACTACGATTAATCTCTTCGGGGTCGCCGCAGCTCACGGAGGACGCTGGTATCTCGAACGAATGTCAAGTCGCGGGGATGAACTGCGGATCAATCATTTGCGGGGAATCTATGGGAGCAAATTGCCTATCCAGCTCGACGACAAATCCTATCCACTCCCCGATGGCTGGGTGGTCCCCGATGAGACAAGTCTGCCGCCCGGAATGCCGGTGCAGTACTTTGACACGCGGTCGAAGACGTTCAAGTCGGCAGAATTTCTCTCTGGACAGCACGGTCACCGGCGAATCATCTACCTGCCGGGCGAAGACGGTATGGCAGGCGAGACACTTTATGTTGAATACGTCATTGTTGCGGTTGATACGCTGAAACAAAGTGATAAAGATCCGACCGCGTTCAAGTTGAGTGTGCGACTTTTACATCCTGAAAGCGATGTACTGCTTCCTGAAAACTTGATTCCAATTACAGCTGAGACGCCACTCGTTCTCGGAACGCCCATCAAAGAGTACATTCGAACTGGGCCGACCCCCGTATGGGAAACGCGGATTGTTGTCGAACCAATTAAGGACAACTCTGTGCGAATCATGGATAAGCTTTGGCACCGCTATTACGGGTCTGAGGAACTGACAAAGTATGCCATTGAGAAATCCGTCGTCGAACGTCTCCAGCAGCCGGGTGCTGCCCAGGAGTTTGAACCGCTGTATATCGACGCGTTGGAGCAGGGCGCTAAACAAATGATTGCTGAAGACGTGAAAAAATATCCCATCACACTGCTGCATCCTGAAGGCTACATTCCGCTTCCGGAGAATGAATTTGTGGCGCGGGGAACACGGTTGTTCGTTGAAGAAACTGATCATCGCACGTGGAAAACCGGCGTCGCCTTCGTCGATTCCCAGGCGGGACCGTTGGTTCTTGTCTGGGAGGCTGATATCGAGCCCAGACCGGAGGCGCTTCAGCGATCGTCGACGCTCATGTTTGATCGCAAAGCACTGAACCAATCTGATCAGCCACCGCATCCCGAACGCGGTTCGCCGTCGATGCTCATGATTGATAGCAATGCTGCGAAACCACAGCCCGGAACATTCGAGGTGGTTTTGCTGAAGAGCGAAAATAAAGATTTTCGCGTGGTCAAAGCGATCAGCGAAATCGTAGGCGTCGATCTGCAGGACGCGCTGAGAATTACCCGCGAGGTGCCGATTTCGTTGCGAAAAAACCTCACGGTAGCGGATGCTTACAAACTCCAGCAGCAACTCGAAGCCGCAGGCGGGACGGCGAAGATTCAAGCGATGTCGATTGCTCAGTAACCGATGTCAACTTCGACTGTCCTGGATTGGTGTGAGGTGCTGACGCTTTCAGGGAGAATGCATTTAAGGTGTCAAAAATGCATTTAAGTTGTCAGGAACCGTTTCGTGCGGCGTCACGTTTTGCACAGTTGAATCTTATGCATGTGATTCCTTAAAGTTTCGCCCGATGCCTGTTCGCATTGGTGACATCAGTGAAGTTGCACATCGCGTGGCGTTTGAGAGCGACTGTGATTAGCATCCGCCGATGGATTCTGACAAACATCTTTACGAATTATTCAAGGCGTACCCTCAGTGGGTGTTCGACTTGACTGGTCGGCCCTGGCCCGATCCCTGCCGCTTCCAATCCGTCACGATCAAAGCCATTCAACGAAGTGCTTTGTCAGAAATAAAATTGGGGTTACCCGTCATTCCCGCGCAGGCGGGAATCCAGTGCTGCGGTCTAGATTCCCGCCTGCGCGGGAATGACGAACCTTAAGCTCAATGCCTGACAAGGCAGTCGTGCCGATTTTGCCTTTATCCGTGAATTCCGGGTGATCCGTGGTCAAACATGCGACCGTTTTTAACCACGGATTTCACGGATAACACGGATGAGTCGCCGGTGTTGAGTACAACCGGTTCTGCGCGAAATGAAGTGCGTGTGTCAGAAATCGCGGATGTGATGGACTCGCGGATGTGATGGACTCGCGGATGTCATCGGGACGTGTGGCAAACCACACAGGCCCACGAACGCTTGAAAGCCCACTGAAACACTGCGATTCGGCCCAACGGGCCACAACAGGTCAGCCTGGGGCAACGCCAGGTTTTGTTGACAACAATTCGTTTTGCCCTGAAAGGGCTACACAAAACCGTATTGTGGAACCCTTTCAGGGTTCGTGTTCGGATGGTGCGTGAACCTGGGGCGGCGTTCATCCGCATTCGCGGATTCTCTTGCCCCAGGCTGATTTGTACGAGCCTTTCAGGCTCAATCACAGCATCCATCAAATACCACTCGTTTGTGGTACGAGCCCGACCGCGCATTTCATTTCGCGCAGAACCGGTTTCCTGCTGGCCGGTGTGCTTGGCGAAACGTGGTTCGTCTTTGCCGAAGGGGTCGCTGACGGTGCCATGCTGACAATTTAAGGCGACGATGGAGTTGAAGAAATACAGCAGCATCACCTACTGTACTGGTCGTAATGCAGCGTCCGATTGCCTGCCGTGTCGCGATCACACGCATCTTCGTACACCGTCGTCGCAGGTCATCGACGTTAATGTCAAACGGACGACGCAAAGAATTGTCTGGAAAGAATCAAATGCTGACTAAACATTTATTTCGAATAGCCATTGTAGCGTACATCTTTATTCAACTGACGTGCAACACTGGCGCAGCTGACGATGAACCATCCATACGCCTCACGCTTCCACCACAGGTTTATGCCGTTTCGGATTTGGAAACGAAGATTTATTTTGCGAATACAGTGCTGACGGCGCCTGGGCAGGAACTGATTTATGAAGTCGATTGTTCACTCGGGCATTCTGATGCACTTACCTGGTCACTCACTCCGAGGCAGGCAGACATTGGGTCAGTGCCGTTGACACTTCGCGTGAAAGACTCCGCTGGCACGGTTCTGGAAGCAGCATCCACCACAGTTAATATTGTGACAGCAGATGCCGGTGTCGGAAAAGAGATTCGCTTGCTGATTGTCGGTGATAGTTTGACTCACGCATCTGTCTACCCAAATGAAATCGCACGCCTGCTCGACGAGGCCGGGAATCCAAAATGGCAAATGCTGGGGACCCATAAACCCTCAGGAGCAGCCGCGAACGTAGCACACGAGGGTTATGGTGGCTGGACATGGGCAGCATTTAACAGTCGGTTCGCAGCAGACGCCGCGAAGCCTGGCAGCAGCAGCCCATTTGTTTTTCTTGATTCCGATGGGAAGCCCGCGCTGAATGTGGCAAGATATTTCGACGAACGATGCAGTGGTGCGCGACCTGATTTCATTGTTGTGAAACTCGGAATCAATGATTGTTTCGGCTTCAACGCGGACGACGCGAAAGTGCTGGACACTCAGATTGACGGCGTGTTTGATCAAGCCGAAAAACTTCTGGCCGAGTTTCGACAGACTGCCCCCGATGCCGATATCGGAGTCTGCCTGACGACGCCTGGCAATTCTCGCGACGATGCGTTCGTTGCCAACTACAAGGATCGATATCCGCGTTCCGGTTGGAACAGGATCCAGCATCGTCTGGTGGAACGCCAGATAGAACAATTCGGCGAGCGAGAGGCCGACAGGATTTTCATTATTCCGACAGAATTGAACCTTGATACGGTTGATGGCTACCCGGACAACAACGCTGTTCATCCAAACTCCATCGGGTATCAGCAGATTGGCAAGACGGTGTTCGCGTGGCTGAAATGGCGCCTGAGTAAGGAGTGATTGAACGACAAAGTCCAAATCACGAAATCACTAATTTCAGTGCCATGCGTTTATCTGCACCTTGAGTGGACCGGATTCCTTCCGTCGCGTATTTTTCCCCATCTGTTGAGACTGCGTCGTCATGGAAATTGAAATCATCGATACCTATGAAGAATTCTGTCGCATTCAAAACAGCTGGGACCGGATCCATGTGCTTGACGCGGAGGCCGATTATTTTCTTTCCTGGCGGTGGCTTTCTGAAGTGTTGCGAGCAAACCCAGGTCAATGGCGAATCCTGGCGGTCAGGGAGAGTCACAGCAGTTCGGATTATGTTTGTTTTCTGCCACTGCAGTTGAGTACCCGGTGGAGCCAAAGTCAGTCTCAATTCGAAACGGAAATCGAAGCCGCCGGACGAATGTCCTGGGCTCAATATGAAGGATTTGTATGTCGTCCTGACGTTGAGGAAGCTGCAATCACGGCGTTGGCGAATGCGATTCAATGTTCCCCCTGGGGATATTTTTCGATGCGAAACTGCAGCGCATCAGCCCATCGCATGGATCTCTTTCTAAAGGGATTCCATGCCGATGACTACGAAATCACGTGGGGAGAGTCGTTCCTGAAGGATGACACTGTGGACAATCTGATTTGTCCGTTTGTGGCATTGCCGGACGACTATGAAACGTGGTTGCAGAACTCTGTCAGTTCGAACACACGTCAAAAGATTCGACGGTTCTGGAGGCGTCTGGAGGAATCTGATGAGTTGAAGATTTCCGTGACGAAGCCGGAGGAGTTCACCAATCACCTTGGGCAGATGCTTGAACTGTGGCTGCGAAAGTGGGAACCGGTCCGGGGTTCGGAGGACGCTCAGTTTACGGCCGGGAAATACATGGAAATTCTTTCACAAAGCCATGCCTGTGACGCGATGTTTCTGCCAGTGCTGTGGCAAGGCAACAGCATGGCTGGAGCTCTTGCAACCATCGTGGATCGTCAAAAACAGACTATGTACTTCATCGCCGCAGGTCGCAACGAAGAATCGTCCGACCCATCCATTGGACTTCTGCTGCATGCCTTCAGTATTCGCTGGGCGATCGAGAATCGGATCAAAGTCTATGATTTCTGTCACGGCAATGAGTCGTACAAATACTCGCTCGGGGCAATTGACAGGAGAATCCGAAGGTTGGAAATTCGGCGGCGTTCTCATGTGCAGACGGGGCGGTTTGACTCCTCCTGCCTCGGTCAGGCGTTGGATCGGATTGTCAAGTACATGAAGGCCGATCGACTCGATGACGCAATCCTTGCATGTCAACATCTCAGAAAACTCTGCCGGTAAAGCGAGTTAGTCCTGAAGCCGCACATAGCTTTCGGGGCCGGTCTGTCCGCTGCCTTGCACGATGCGAACGCGAACGTCGTGCTTGCCCGGCGTTGCATAGACTGAACACCGATCCTTGCCCCAGCCGTAGCGACGATCTTCCCTGACACCGCTCCAGCCCAGTCGTTCGCCATAGCCTTCGGTAATGTTCCCGGTGGGCAGGTCTTCCCACGGTTGACCGTCAACGGCGACCTGGTAGTGATCGAAATCCAGATCAGCCTGCCAGAACTGAAAGAACAGCAGGCTGTTTTCGTTGGGACAGACGCGAATCATGACGCGATCCGAAGGCTTCCACTCGACGACGTCGGGATCCGAAATGGTCCAGGCGGTGAGCCGCTCGTTTCGCGTGTACCACATCGAGAGATTCTGCTTTTCCCAGGGCACCGTTTTGGTATCCGTCCACTCGACGGTGTGCCAGCGTTTGTCGAACACGTCTTCCATGTGGTTGTAGCGTGGCGTATTCGTCACGATGTCGTTGTGCGTCAACCAGCGCAGATAATAGAAGAGGTTCGTCGGCACTCGGTCGCTCCCCTGCCGTGTGCCGTCGGGACGAACCTCGGTGACGCTTTCCAGCGTTTTGTTGACGACATGCCGGTGCATTTCCAGTGCGCTTTGCGGGATGCCTTCCACGGTGTAGTAGACGTCGAAGTCTATGTGCGCCGTCGAATCGAACACGGCCCATTTTTCGAACTCACGCAGGTAGACTTCAACGAGAAAATGGTTGGCAGGATTATGCTGTACGCCGGATTCAATGAACCGGCAAGGCATGCTTAATGAGATGCAGGCTTGCTGAAAAACCAACGCGGCCTGTCCGCACCAGACAGTTTCATTTCGTTTTGCTCCTTCCAACAGCGCGATGGCGCTCCAGTCTTTGAAGACTTTGGGAGCGGGGCGTCCGTAGACGAGCGAACCGAAAGTCCACGCCTTGAGTGCCACCGCGCGGTCCAAATCAGTTTTCGAGTCGCGAACCACTTCATCCAGCTTGTACTCACGCCGAAGCTGTTGAATCTTCGGATGGCTGGGACGATCGAACAGGAAGAACTCCGCCCACGGTGAGACATTCCCATGATCATAGGCCATGATTTCGACCTGCGGCCCCAACGTATCGGCCAGGGGTTGTGGCCCTATGCGTGGCGGTGTATCCTCCGCGCGAATCGCAGCCGTTGCAGTTAGCAACAGGAGGCAAACCAGAAATCGTTTCAGTTCGTAGCGTCGCATTCCATGTCACCTTTCAAAGGGAAGTTGCGGCGTGCGCCGCCGTCCATAAGTCCAACAACGTCCGGAATCATTCTTAAAGCGTGCGTCAGATTCTATCAGCCGCAGTGCTTTAGCACCCGGTTTTTGCAAAGGAATGTCGCAAGAACCGGACGCTAACGCGTTCCGGCTGATGGTTAAAAACGCTGCATTTTTGAAAACCTGGCGATGTCCAACGAACTAACGATCTTGCGTCCAACAGAACCAAACTGTCGAAGCTCCTACTTTACCTGCACTCCATCGACACGGTGACAAGGAATCTCCTGAATGCGACATTCAACTTTGGTGTTACTCACAACCCTGCTCATCGCTACTGGTGTGGCCCGAGCGGAAGATCTCGTCATTGCCAGGAGTGGGCAAACCGAAGCGACCGTCGTGGTCGATGCGAATGCCGGCATTTGGGAAAAGCGGGCTGCCGAGGATCTGGTGCATTACATCGAACTCATGACAGAAAATCGGCCCAAGCTGGCCGCGACGGCTGGCACAGGGCCAACGCTCTTCGTCGGTTCCGCGGCTCTGACGGCCGAGCCCCAACTACGGGCGGTGCTCGACAAAGTGGCGAAGCCCAAGCCGCTGGTTCGGGCGGATGCGATTGTGATTCGTCGCAAGGAGTCGCGAGTTTATCTAGCCGGCACGAATGACGAGTCGCACTACTTCGCTGTTGCGCGGCTGCTTCAGGATTGGGGCTGCCGTTGGTACATGCCTACGGAATTCGGAGAGTGCATTCCGCACCACGACACACTGACATTGGGCGATATCGATCTTGCGTACGCTCCGCCGTTCGAGCTGCGGCATTATTGGTTGAGTTGGAATGCGGATCAGACCGGTGCCAACGAGTTTCGTCGTCGCAACTTCATGACCGAAACCAGCTTCGCAGGCATGGGACACGCACTCGGGAAGTACACGCAAAAGCTGATTCCCGAGGGAAAGTCAATGTTCAATGTTGCGCTGGCGGAAGACGCGACGGCTCAGGCGATCGCCGGGCAGCTTGACGCTGAGTACGCCAAGGGCGACGTTGCGGGAATTTCACTCGCCATCGAGGACGGGAACTATGTCAGCGACTCCCCGCACGATGCTGCTTTGCAAGCGGGTCTGCGGGATAAATTCACGCTCGAACCATCGAATACCGACGCGATGATGACGCTGTACAACAACGTCGCGAAGATCCTGCGCGAGAAGCATCCTACCAGCAAGACGAAAATCGGTGGTATGGCGTATGCCAACGTGACCGTCCCTCCGCAGCAGATTACTCACGTCGAACCCAATGTCGTGATGTGGCTGGCACCGATCGACATCGATCCGAATCATGGCATGGATGATCCGCACTCGCCTCCTCGAGCTGAGTACCGGGAAATGATGTATCGCTGGGCCGAACTAACAAAAGGGCAACTTGCGATCTATGACTATGATCAGGGACAACTCGTCTGGCGCGATCTCCCCAATCCCTCCCATCAGGCGTTCGCCCAGGACGTCAAGCATTATCAAAAGGCCGGCATTCTGGGAGTCGGCACCGAAAGCCGCGGCGCGACGGCGACGACGTTCTGCAATCTGTTCTTTCGGGGGCAGTTGATGTGGAATCCGGATGCGGATGTCAACGCATTGCAGAACGAGTTTTATCATAAGTTTTACGGCCCGGCATCAGAACCGATGGCCAAGTACTGGGACGCAATCTACGCAGCGTGGGATGAAACTCTTTCCACCGAGCACGAATACTTTGTGGCTCCTGTAATTTACACGCCTGAGTTGATGGCGAAATTGAAACAGCATCTTGCTCGTGCGCAGGAGCTGGTCGCTGAGTTGCGTCAAAAGTCGGACCCGACTCGAAACGAGAAATTGTACCTCGACCGAATGCAGTTTACGCAACTGAGCTTTGAGCTCATGACGCAGTACATGGCGCTCGTGCAGTCAGGTGCCGGGCAGTGCGACTACAAGGCGGCCGCAGCGGCGGGCACACAGGGGCTGGCAACCCGAGAGCAACTGACTGCGCTGAATGGAACTTTCACCACTTACAAGAACATTGGTGAACATGGTGCCGCGTGGTGGCCGGGCGAAGTCGAGCAGATGAAAGCACTGGCCGAATTGACCGACGGCACGCGCGGAACACTCATTGCCCGGACTCCGCTGGAGTGGGCCTTTCGACGCGATCCACATGATACCGGTCTGGCTCGCGGATGGGGCTACCGGGAGGCGGACTTGTCGTTCTGGAATAAACAGGGCAAGTCACTCTCGCTGCCGGAACGAAAGGACTATCCTGACGCCTGGGAAGTGCTGCGGACGGACATTTATCTGCAAGGTCAGGGCGTAAGGCATCCCGATGATCAGAGTTACACGGGACATTACTGGTATCAAACGCCGCTGGAACTGAAAGCCGACGAGGTGACGGGCTCGGTACACCTGATGTTCCCCGGCCTGTTCAACGAGTGTTGGCTATACCTCAACGGCCAATTGATCGCCCATCGAAAGTACAGCGAGCCGTGGTGGCGCAACGATTACGCATTTCAATGGGATCTGGACGTGACGGGCAAACTCAGGCCCGGCAAGAACACGATCACTCTGCGGGGAAACTGCTCGCACCATTTCGGCGGCATGTTCCGCCGACCATTTCTCTATCTGGCCAAACCTGAGTAGTGCAGGAAGGGCGGAGCATTGATATGAAGATCATTCGAAACTCTGTATTTTCGCGTTGCGGATTCGCAACAGTCCCGAAATAGGATCCGAAAACGTACGTCAGGCTTTCTAGCCTGATACGAAGAAAAACATGTCAGCCAGGAAAGGCTGACGTACCTTATTTCAGGACTGTCTCTGAGCAAGATTCGCGAGCAGTGCGCTAGCCCAGCCTCCGTCAAGTTCCGACAAACGGGGGCGCAATGCCTGCGAGTAGTCGGTTCGCCAGTACCGTCCGTCCTGATAACACTGATCGATCAGCACTTGAATCTGCAACAGCACATCTTTGTCGGTGCGTCGCAGTGGAATCGCGATATCGGGAAGTGGCTGGTGCAGCGGCATCGGGTACAGTTCAATTTGCGATGGCTTTGTCGCTCGTTGGACACACGTGAGATACTGATCCCAATACTGTTTTGGTAGCAACGATAAAGGGATAGCGGCAATGTGTTCACCATCTCGCACGAGATCAATCTCGACCAGATTCACCCCCGATTCAAGATAGGCCGCTCGCTTCCGTATGTATGCCAGGCGGCTGTCTTGCCCGATTTTGTTACCTGGGCTGAGCACTTCGATCGCAGTCACAACTCGATTATTCGAAGAGATATCAACGATCTCAACAGTGCGCTGTGTGCGAGATTCGACTTCTATTTTGATAATGATTGGCATTGCCGTCGTGGTCGTTTCGGTTGCCACCGCCACGCCCCCATCGCCGAATGACTGAAACGGTTGATCTTCGACAATTCGCACATCCGGATAAACGACCCTTCGCGCTTCGTCTTCAATTTGAATTGCCGTGCTTTCTTCCACACGCGCCTGCAATTCATCAGGGAGTTGAGCATTGATCTGGTTGCTGATGTAAACCATCAATCTCGTATGGATATCGCCCCAGTGCTGTTCCAGATAAGGATCCATTCCGGGAAAAGGACTTTTCTTCGTATTCTTGTTCGCAGTCATGGGCTTTTGTGCCGTTGTGGGATTCTTCGGACGCGACGGGAAATCGTCTCCATTGTAACCTGTGATCGACCGAAGTGCGATTGTCGTTTATTGATCCGACACACCTTCGTAAATCGACTTCATCTTCCACGCCCGCACGTCTGCGTTGATCGCATCGCCTTCACTGAACAGTCGGATTCCTGCGTTTGCCTTGTCGTGGGGACTGCTGAAAACGGCGGCCTGGCGGTCGTTTACGAAAACTTCCACCATACTCTTGTCCAGAAAGATTCGGAGTCGTGTCTCTTCGTCGCTGGCCAGTTCAAACGGCGGAGCAATGCTGCCGATTGTCAGAACTTTACGTTGAGGATGGATGGTGATTGGAAACCCGTTGCCGTCTTTGTCGCAGAAGACGGATACGCCATAAGACGTCGCAGTCGTGGGACGGATCGTGATGTCCAGTTCAAGCGTGTCACCGGAGATTTCCGACAGCAGTTGATTCTCGCCGCTTCTGACGGTGATGTCCGTGACTTTCTTTTCGTCATAACGAAGCGATTCGAGTTCTTTCAACGGCTTGATACGCAGAACGCCGTCGTCCGGCAGGCTCAGTTCGCGCGGCAGAGATTGAATGCCGGACTGCATCGCGGCATCGTCGAATCGACACCAGGCCCACATGACTCGGCGACCGTCAGCGGTGACGAGACTTTCGGGTGCGAAGAAGTTCCAGTCTTTCCAATTCATACGGGCGTGGAATTCGGGCGTGAACTTTTCGTTTTTCCATTCACCCAGGTAATAGCGACAGCCCAGAGTGTGACTGATGCACAACAGCATCTGCTTGTTACCGATGCGGAAGAAATTGGGACACGAGATGTCTTCGTCGCTCTTGACATCCTGCATGTCCCGTGTCAGGAACAGCCCCAGATAGTCCCATCGTTTCAGGTCGGACGACTTGAACAAGGTGGGTGGCTTGCCGCTGCCGGGTGATCCGCCGGAAAGAGCATAGTATGTGTCACCTTCGAGCCATGCGTCCGGGTCCCAGTTGGCGATCAGACTCTCGTCCTGCCCGGGCTGAATGATGGGTTCCAACGGCCACGGCTTGCTCCATTTGTCGAGTTGATCGTCTTCAGCAACGGCGATCTGATTTCTTCCGGAACCTTCACCGTGATAGATGATTGCCGGTTGGCCCTGCTTTGTAAAGAAGCCCGTCCCACTGAACATTCCATGCCCGGTGGTCGCCCTCACCAGCACGGTCGGATGCCACTTCCAATGAACCATGTCGGTGCTTGACACATGCGCAAAAGCGAACCCGTGTCGGTGATTGTAGATGTAGTGCAGGTGATACCGACCTTTGTAATAGAATGCACAATTCGGATCGCCCGGCATGCCAACACCGGGACCGGGATGAGCGAGGTGATAGGTCAGCCAGGTTTCGGGAACCACGTCCGGCATCGATGGCGTTTCTTCAACCCACGGTCCGGGATCAATGGCGACACCGCGTCGTGCCGTCGGAATCGCAATTCCCGCTTCCGTCTGAGCCGCAACAAGCACGGCATTCCGGCCGAGAATCAACTGACCATTAGCGAGCTTCGCGCCGCCTTCGAGCCGACCGTAGGGAAATCGGCCCATGCGATCTCGGACTTCGTCGCCTTCAAAGTCCCACCACGCAAACGGTTCAATGTCGGACTCCGCATTTGGACGCAGTTTCCGCACCTGATCGACAGTGAGTGCCAGGTTGTAAACTCGTGCGTCCTCAATGGCACCGCCGATATTGCCATCGCCACCGAGATGTCGGATACCGAAGACCGCCAGGCAATCCTTGTGGCTCAGCAGATCGACGTTTTTGGCTTCGTAAGCCGCGTACTGTTTGCCATCGCGATAGATACGAATGGCATCGCCTTCGTAGACAATCGCCATCTGCACGAGCGTGTTCCCGTCGGACGTCTCGTCCGCGTAGGAATTCTGCTGCTGCTGCGAGCGATAAAACATCTCGCTGCCCGCCATCCATTTCCTGGCCTCCAGTTCGGCAAACACGATGCCGTCGAATCGATCCGCTCGCTGCAACGTCAAGACACTGCCGGAGCGAAATTTCATGTCGGAGAGCGTGACCCACGAAACCAGCGTCTTGTCGGTGTGGCCTTCGTCCGCACGACAGTGCTGCGTCCCGGATGCAAACGCCACTGCGCACAGGAACATCGTCGGAAGGCATCGCATATCGATAAAGCTCATCATCTTCAATTGCCCTGATTGTTAAGGTACGTCAGGCTTTCCTGGCTGACTTTTTCTACTGTATGTCAGGCTGGAAAGCCTGACGTACATTTCGCGACTGTTCTTAACTGACGTGCCAGCCAGCCTATCAGATTCGTTGTATCGGCGGGAGCGATGACGGCTGAGGATGTGGACCTCAAATCCTGTCAATCGGTTTTTGCTGAAATGGCCAATGCTGCAGGCTCAGGGATGTGCGACGAAGCTGGCATTGCGGCAGTTTTCGTTTACTCCTTGAAGGAAACCGAGTATAGTCAATTGATCCGGAAAAGTACGTCAGACTTTCCAGCCTGACCGGCAGATGAAACTGTCAGCTTGGAAAGGTTGACGTACTTCAGGGCAATTCCT
The DNA here is from genome assembly GCA_038214195.1 of Planctomycetales bacterium. Classification (GTDB taxonomy): domain Bacteria; phylum Planctomycetota; class Planctomycetia; order Planctomycetales; family Planctomycetaceae; genus SXXK01. The sequence continues at coordinate 63,896 of JBBQSE010000001.1, read as the reverse complement.
GTAACATGAATTTAAGGTAAACAATGACGACCCCCCGACGCTCGATATTCAAAGGGCCATTGTCGCGACGCACACTTTTAAGAAGTGCGGGGATTGCCGTGGCGTTGCCTTATCTGGATGCGATGACTCCTCTGCGAGCCGCCGAAGCCGCATCGGTTCCGCGACGCATGATTGGCATTCAGACCAACATGGGAATCCTGCCGCAGTTTTTCTTTCCTGAAAAGGCGGGCAGTGATTACGAGTCCACGCCGTATCTGGACAAACTGGCGGCCAACCGCAACGACATCACGATCCTTTCCGGGACCAGTCATCCAGGTGTGACGGGCGCGCATTCCGCCGAAAAATGTTTTCTGACCGGTACTCCGCATCCTGAACGTGGCGGTTTTCGCAACTGGGTGTCACTCGATCAGTTCGCCGCCGAACAGATTGGAAATCAGACACGGTTTCCTTCGCTGGTGCTGGCGAACACCACGGAAAATCAGACGATGAGTTACACACGCAGCGGAGCTCCTATTCCATCTGATCAAAGTCCAAACAAACTCTTTCAGAAGCTGTTTGTTCAGGGGAATGGAGCGGAAGTGGCTGCGAACATCGAGGCGCTCAAACAGGGACGGAGTCTGCTGGATTTTGTCAGTGATCAGTCAAAGCGGCTGAATCGCTCACTTTCCAAAGGCGATCAGCGGCGGATGGATCAGTACTTCACCGCCGTGCGAGAACTGGAGCAACGCCTTGAGAGCGCCGAATCGTGGGAGTACAAGCCGAAGCCGGTCGTGGACGCGAAGGCTCCTGAGGACATTACCGATGGCAAAGAGTTCGTCGCCCGCACGCGGCTCTTTTTCGACGTGATGAAGCTGGCTCTGGAAACCGATTCCACGCGAGTGATGTCGTTCTTCATCGATACCACAGTGATTCATAACATCACGCATCACGGTAATCGCCCTGATGTTTTGAACGAATTGCGAGGACATGAAGAAGGCCAGTTCGCGGCACTCGGTGAATTCCTGAAGGTGCTCGGCGAAACCCGGGAAGACGGCCAGTCGCTGCTTGATCGTACGATGGTTCTGTACGGAACCTGCATGGGGAGCGCGAATTCGCATTCGAATGTCAATCTGCCCGTGCTGCTCGCCGGCGGCGGATTCAAACACGGTCAGCACCTGGCGTTCGATCAGCAAAACAATTATCCACTGACAAATCTGTTCGTTTCGATGCTGCAACGACTCGGCATCGAAACGGATGAGTTTTCGACGGGTAAGGGAACGTTCCGCGGACTGGAAATGGCTTGAACTTTGATCAGCCGCCGGGCGATAGCGCAATGGCGTGGACTTAAGCGAAAAGGAATCGAACACACCCCATCCAGCTCGCCTGGATCGGTGGACAAGATGGTGAGCTGGAAAAGCCGCAGTGTGGTGAAGCAGATCGGTTTGTTTGGCCATGATTTCCGTTGAAATTGGTTTCTTGAACTTGTCCACCGATCCGCACGAGGCGGATGGGGTTGAAGTTTTTTTTGGGGCCGGTCGCTAGCTCTCCATCTGGGCTCACCAATCCGGGCGAGCCGAATGGGGTCGTAGCGAACGCTTAAGTCCACGCCATTGGGCGTTAGCCCAATGGTAGTTAGTCCACGGTTTTCGGCAGCGCAATGACTACTACCAGATGACCGCACGCTGACGCGTTGCGATTGATGAAGTTACCACATGCAACATTTTTGGATATCTCTGCCACTCCTCTGTTTCCTGCAATCGAACATTTGCGCCCAGGGACAGCATCCCACCGACTTTCTCGCTGCACACTGTTATGCGTGTCACAACAGCGATGCGCCCGGCGGCAATCTCGATCTGACCGTTCTGAAGGTCGAGTTGTCAGACGCCGACAATTTCACGAATTGGGTCAGGATTCATGACCGCATCGAATCAGGCGAGATGCCACCCAAAGATGAGCCTCGTCCTGCCATTGCTGACAGGGACGCAACTCTCAGTTGGCTGAAAGAATCTCTGATCGCCGCCGAGCAGGCTGCTCATCAGGCGGAACCACTGACGGCTTTGCGTCGCCTGACACGATCCGAGTACGAAAACACAATTCGTGATCTGTTCGACATGTCGGGGATTGCCCTGCGAAACGACCTGCCTGCGGATGGATCAGCGCATGGCTTCGACAAAAACAGCGACGCGCTGGATATTTCACACGTCAACATGGCGAAGTATATCGCCGCCGCTGAGCATACGCTGGATCTTGCGATTGCCACTCAACCGCAACCGCCAGCCAGCAAAACGCAGCGCATTTCTCTGGCGAGCCAGTACATCGTCCGCGTTGTCCTCGATGGAGGGGATTGTGTGATGCTGAAGAACAAGCAGCCCGATCCTGATTTTCCGCCGCCGGGCGAGCATGGTCATCTCGGCGGACTTGGTCCACACGGACAGATGGATGTTTACAACAACGACAGCAGCGTTGGTGTTTTTCGCCATGAAGACGAATCGTTCAATCCATACTTTCAGGAATTCGCCGCGGTCTATCCCGGTCGTTACCGAATTCGCACATCATTCTGGAGCTTCGGCTGGGACAAGGGCAACGTCGTTCCGGCGCGCGGAACCGAAGCCGCTCGATTGTCGGCCGTTCAGTTGACTAACAACGGTCGAGGTGGTGGTCATCCGAGTTATGTGCTTGGATATTTTGATGCTCCACCGGAAAATGCCCAGGTGCATGAATTCACCACGTGGCTGAATGCAAAAGAGACGCTCGGATTCAACGCCGCTTCGCTCGCACCGGCCGTCAACTATTCCCGCAAGGGGCGGGCGCTGGCGTTCGAAGGACCGGGCCTGGCCAGCGACTGGCTGGACGTCGAAGGGCCGCTCAATGATGTGTGGCCGCCGATCAGTCATTCACTTCTGTTTGGAGATCTGCCGCTGGCCGAATTCCAACAGGATCAGCAGCCAACTGCGAAACCTCCAGTGCGCACGCCGTGGCGTCAGAGCATTCTCGGGGCGATCAATTCCGTCGAACCAGTGGCCGGGATTTGGACTGTTCACAGTGACGATCCGCTCGCCGATGCCGATCGACTGCTGGCGGAGTTTCTGCCGGTTGCGTTTCGTCGTCCGGTCGATGCTGATGTGCGTGCCACGTACGTTGCCCGAGTGAAAGAAAACCTCGAAGCGGGCGACTGTTTTGAGACGGCGATGCGACGAGTGTATGAGGCAGCGTTGTGTTCGCCCGATTTTCTGTACCATGTCGAATTCAATCAGCCGCCGGGCGTTAGCCCCCGGTTGTCGACAGCAGGAACCGGGGCTAACGCCCTGTGGCTGATACAACGGCCCGAGAAAATCGATGATTACTCACTGGCGTGTCGCCTGTCGTATCTGCTCTGGAATTCCATCCCGGACGAGCGACTTCGCCAACTCGCGGCGACCGACACTCTGCATCAGCCGGAAATTCTGAAAGGCGAGGTCGAACGCTTATTGAATGATTCCAAATCGCAGCGATTCATCGACGACTTTCTTGATCAGTGGCTGAAACTGAAACTCATTGCCGCCAACGATCCCGACCGCAAGCTTTATCCGGAATTCAGTGCCTACCTGCAGGATTCCATGGTCGCCGAAACGCGGGCGTACTTTCGCGAGCTGATCGAACAGAATCTGAGTATCAGCCATCTCGTGAAATCTAATTTTGCGATGCTCAACGAAAAACTGGCCGTGCATTATGGCATTCCAGACGTCAGCGGCTCGCAAATTCGCCGAGTCGCACTGCCGCCTGATTCGCCGCGCGGTGGTTTTCTGACTCAGGCTGCGATCTTGAAAATCACGGCCAATGGCACGACCACATCGCCCGTTCCTCGCGGCGCATTCGTAATGGATCGAATTCTTGGCATGCCGCCTGATCCGCCGCCAGCCAACGTTGCGGCGGTGGAGCCAGACGTGCGAGGGACGACGACGATTCGCGAACAACTGGCCAAACATCGGGATAACGTCGTGTGTGCGTCATGTCATGCGAAACTGGATCCTCCGGGGTTTGCTCTCGAATCGTTCGACGTGATTGGCGGCAGCCGCGATCGATATCGATCGATTGGAGAAGGCGACCCAGCTCCTCGTGGATCGATCGATCCTTTCATTCACATCGGATTCAAGCTGGGGCCCGTTGTCGATGCGTCAGGGGGCCTGCCCGATGGCCGATCATTCCAGGACATCCATGACTTTAAGAATCTGATCGCCGACGATTCGCATCTGCTGAAGAATCTGGCCGAACGACTGGTCGTTTACGGGGCCGGTCGCAAACTGAACTTCAGCGATCGCGACGAGATCGCGGCGATCATTTCAAGGACTCAGGAACAGGGAAGCGGCATCCGCACGTTGATTCACGAAGTCGTACAAAGCGAGCTGTTTCAAACGAGATAGAGTACGTCAGCCTTTCCAGGCTGACACGGAATGGCGCATGGTCAGGCTGGAAAACCTGACGTACTTCCGAAAGAAAACCCATGACTTGTTACTCTCCGATAAGCCAACAGCAGACGTTTCGTCGTCAGATCCTCACGATTGCGTGTCTCGGCCTTCTGGCAAACGCAAGACCCGCATTCGCCCAGGATGCAGCGCCGGAAACTCAAGCCCATAAGCATCAGATCACCGGGTTATTCATGCCGGAACGCGAGGAGGATCTCCGGAAGGTGTTTGAGAAACTGTCGGAATTCAAACTCGTCAGCATCGACTTTTCGAACGCGGAAATTTCCCTTGAATACGACTCGGCCAAAGTCTGGCCAGGTACGCAACCCGAAAAACAGGTTGAACGTCTTGATGAGATGCTGCGGAATTCCTCGCGAGGCACGTTCGGAGCCAAGCCGCTGCGATCGCGCCCGTTGGAAGAACTCAAACGCATCGAGATTCCGGTCGTTGGTCTCGACTGCAAAGGGTGTTCGTACGCCGCGTACCTGCTCGTCTTCAAGCTGCCTGGAGTGGAATGCGCAACGGCCAGTTTCAAAGAGGGAAAGGTCACCGCCCTCATCGATCCAGAACTCACCGATCAGTCAAAACTGGAAGACGCCCTGAAGAAAGGCGGCGTTGAACGCTCACAGGATCCGATTGAGGCTGGAACAAGTGCCTTGAGTGGATTTCTCACAAGGTAGGCCGGACTGGGGCCGAAAGGACAATCGATAAGGATGGAAATGATGAAGAGCTCAATCGCACTCATTCTGCTGGTTGTCGTCACTTCAATCGCACACGCTGACGACAACTGGCCTCGTTTTCGCGGTGTCGATGCGACAGGCGTGGCACCAGACAATGACAGTCTGCCGACGACGTGGACGAATACAGACAATGCGGCATGGGTTACGGATGTTCCTGGCTGGGGCTGGGCGTGTCCGATTGTCTGGGATGACAAAGTCTTCCTGACCACGGTTGTCGGCGACGAAGAAAATCTCAAGCCGAGCAAAGGGTTGTATCTTGGCGAAGGTGTGCGCGATCCTTCGAAGGGAATTCATCACTGGCTGGTTTATTGCTTCGATTTGAACACTGGCAAGGAACTCTGGAAACACGAAGCCCACATCGGTCAGCCAACCGTGCCGCGTCATCCCAAAAGCACGTATGCGGCGGAGACTCCGACCACCGACGGCGAACGCGTCTACGCGCTGTTTGGAGACCTTGGCCTGTACTGTTACGACATGGACGGCCAGCCGCTGTGGTCACAGCCGATCGCGCCAAAGAAGACAATGCAGGACTACGGAGCGGCCGCTTCGCCAGTCGTGTACGACGGTCAGGTCTTCGTGGTCTACGACAATAAGGAAGAGTCCTGGATTGCCTCGTTTGATGCAAAGACTGGCGAAGAGCGCTGGCGAACACCGCGTGAAGAAACTCATTCTTGGGCGACGCCATTCGTCTGGAAGAACGACGTCCGCACGGAAATCGTCGTGCCGGGGCAAAAGAGGAATCGCAGCTATTCGCTCGACGGCACATTGCTGTGGGAATTCGATGGCAAGATGTCGAACCTCGTGATTCCGTCACCATTCGTGGCGCACGGGATGTGTTACATCGCTTCCGGCTATGTGGGCGACAATCATCGACCCACGTTTGCGCTCAAGCCCGGAGCCAGTGGCGATATCACTCCGGAGGGCGAATTCACTGACAGCGAATTCATCGCGTGGTATCAGGGAAAGTCATCGCCGTACAATCCGTCGCAGATCGTCTACGGCGACTATCTCTACACGCTTTATGATCAGGGCTTTATGACTTGCCACGATGCAAAGACGGGTGCCGAGGTTTACGGAAAGCAACGCTTCAGTCCTGGCGGATCGTTCACGTCATCGCCGTGGGCGTACAACGGACATGTGTTTTGCCTGAGCGAAGACGGGCTGACCTACGTTGTGAAGGCTGGCCCGGAGTTTGAAATCGTCGAACGCAATCCCCTGGACGAACTCTGCATATCCTGCCCCGCAATTGCGGGGAACAAGCTGCTGATTCGCACCGCGTCGAAACTGTACTGCATGACTCAGGGAGCGACGCTGGACAAGTAAGTCGGGAACCCGACATTTGCCTGAGCCGGTTGCAGAACGAAAAACAGTTTCGCCGGACGCAGAGTCATTCAAAATCGATCGCAGATTGGTTGAGTGGGATCTCATCTGTTGGTTTCAGATGCAGTTCGCAATCCTTCCCATCAAACGTTGCGACGAAGTAATCAAGGAAGCCTTCGTGTCCGACTATGACCGTGCTGTCAGCGTTCGAAGTGTCAGTGAAATACAATCGAGCAAACCATCGAAGCGACTCGCTGTTCTCGTCGGTGATCTCAACTTCAGCATCTGCAAAAGATAAGTTGATCCGCTGGCCACCAAACGCGGTCGCTCCGGGGCCGCTTCCGGCAGTTACAGGGATTCCCAACAATTTGGCAAGTGACAGTGGGAAAATGCAATTGTCGGCTCAGGTATCAACGAGTGCTATCATGCTGGCGGTGCCGTTCGGGCCGTGAACCCGCAACCGTATTTCGGGTCGCAAGATAACGATTTCGTCGCCATTGTCGATGGCTGGCACGAGGTTGATCGAATAGGGAAACTTCATTTCCCAAATCCCGCAGCGACAAATGGCGTGGAGATCACTTTCTGCAGCAGCGGCTCGCTGATTCCTCCTGAAACCGCAGCGTGATGCACTTCTGTGAAATCAGCACCATGCGCAACGATCCGAGTGCGTGCTTCATCCCAGGCAACCCATTGTCCTGAAAACTCAGTGGGTGCGGGCTGAGGGTGTTCAGGGAATCGCCGTCGGCATTCTTCTAACGTCAAACGCATCACTCTGGCTCTCAAGTACGGCTTGGTGACTTCACGGGTATGTCCAATGTCGTGCCAGTACTCTATCACATCAAGGAACGAAGGGAAAGTTTTTCATATGGCAGCTTTTGCGATTCAAAGCCGCCTGGAGGCGGCCCCAAGTGATTCAAGACTACAAATTGCCGACCTTGGCGACTGAGCAAGTACGCGCACAACTCGCCAAAATCGTGTAAACCCGGTCGCGATGACTCTCAACGTTCGCCAATCGCATCCCACGGAATACTCTTCGCTCACCGTGGTGCGTCGCTACCTCCATCAATACAGTCGCCAACCCAATGTACGGACACGCACCAACTAGGGAGCTCGTCGTTGGTCGAGAGAAAGGGAATTGCAATGGATGAAACCAAATTTGTCCTTCCAGGAAAGGTTGATGATTATCTGGCGACTCTCGATCGGATGTATGCGCGCAGCGGTGACAAACTCCTGCAGAACGTGGTTGTCAATGGGACGGTCACGATTCATGAAGAATGGGACTTTGACAATTGGGACGGCGGAACATACGGGCATGCCATCACGCTCAAAGTTCCCGAGAACCTGTATTTTGAAGTCATCGAGACGAAGGACCAGATTCAGAACCGGATCAACGAAGATCTGAACAAACTCAAAAACAAACGCAACGAGCACTTCAGTGCTGTGTTCATCGAGATGGAACCAGATGACAGCGATCACTGGCGAGATAATTCTGGTGTGCTGCATCCACGATTACCTTCCATATCAATTCCCGCTGAAGCGCTGATGCGAATCTGGGGATCTTAACATGCACGAGTGTTTCTGAGCCACAAGTCCTCAGTGAAGGAACAAACTTCACGATTGAAAGAGTCATTCGCTCGCTGTGGAATCTCAGCCTTTGTTGCACATCAAGACATTGAACCAACCGAGGAATGGCAGCCAGAAATTGAGCGAGCACTATTCAGCATGGATGCTCTGGTGGCCTTGCTCACGGAGGACTATCACGACAGCAATTGGACGGACCAGGAAGTTGGTGTCGCAATTGGTCGTGGAGTTCCTATGATTGTTGTTCGCTTAGAACGTGATCCGTATGGACTCATGGGAAAAGGTCAAGCATTGGGTGGCTGCAGTTGGAATGACCCTTACAACATTGCTGTTAAAGTGTTCAAACTCCTTTACAAGCGGATGGTTGACAAGTCTCGCCTGTTCGAGTGTGCCTTGTCTGCCTATTCAGAATCCGAAAGCTTTGCTGATTCTGCGGGGACGGTGGAACATTTGCTTACCGTGTTTGACACACTGACTGCCGATCAATTCGCGAAACTCATGGAGACCTGCAAACAGAATGGCCAGAACAGAGATTCGTTTGCCGGTAGGGATAAACTTAGGCAATTGCTAAAAAGATGGACCGGGAAAGATTGGACCGTCGTTGGCGACAATTTGGTACAAGCAGGTCTTTCGACCGACGAGTCCGACATTTGGGCGGAATTTTTCTGATGGAATGTTTCGCTGGTCGCGTAATCACACAGAAGCACAAAATGTGAGAAGCACAAAAGGTGGAAGGAACCGTTTGTCTGGAATTTGGTCTTGTTTGTGGCCGCGTCCCATTGCTGCACTGAACCGCGACTCCTATTCCTCCGCTGACTTCTTGAGGCCTTTAGCGCGAGTAGTCAGATCCTGAAACGTGGCCTGATGCCGAAGATTTGAAGCGGGCGGAATTGATTTCAACCAGCAGCGAATGCGGTCGAGCGACTGATGCCCGAAGATTGATCGTTCGATGAGAGTAAGGCCGCAGTCGATGAGCTCAAGTGTTTCTTCGTGGGAGCGGTTTTCGCGGTGGAACAGAAGCTCGTATTTCACACGCAGGCCAGCGGTGTCTTGTTCGACTTTGCGGCAGTCAACACACCGGACACAGTCGGAATCGAGTCCAAATCCGAGCTCTTCGTACCAGTAACGCTGCTCCTCCGCGAAGAAGAGGAACATGCGTTTGCAGTCCCGGCAGCGACGCATCACATCGTAGTAATGTGTCACAGCCACAGTCGGAGCTTTCTGACGTGACGTGTTGGCGACGATGGCGGTATTTGGAATGCGGCAGTCGATCGGGGAATGCCAGTGAATGTGTGTGCCGCGATAATCAGTCTGCGGATTGAGACCGGTGTATCGCGGCAATCTGCCGAACCGTGGATGCTCGACGTAGTCAGCGAATTCGTCGTCGTTCGGTTTCATGGCCGACTCGCCCGTCAACTCAGATCCAGCACGCCTTTGCTGTCGCCAAGGCTGTCGAGTTTGGTGCCCATGCGTTCTGACATTGCAAGGAACAGATTGTTGAGCGGTGTTTCGTTCGGATGCTGAACGTAACGACCCGTGTTGATTGTGCCTCCGCCGTGGCCCGCCAGAATGATTGGCAGGTCGTCGTGAGAATGGCGATTGGCGTCGGCAATCGCGCTGCCGTACAGGATCATGCTGTTGTTGAGCAGATTGGAATCGCCTTCTTTGGTGGTCTTCAGTTTTTCAAGGAAGTAACCGAACCGCTCAACAAGATACTTATCGACGCGGGCGATTTTTTCCATCTTGGCGGCATCATTCTGATGATGCGACAGTTCATGATGTCCGTCGCGGACATCGACTTCCGGATAAGTGCGATTGCTGCCGGCGTCGGCAATCATCAACGTTGCGACGCGGGTTGAATCGGTCTGGAACGCAACCAGCAGGATGTCGAACATCAGCTGAATGTGTTCTTTGATATCTGACGGAACGCCTTCGGGAAGATTCAGTTCCGGGATTTCCTTCGGTCTGCTGTCAGCTCGCGCGATGCGCTGTTCAATGTCTCGGACGCTGGAAAAATATTCCTCCAGTTTTTGGCGATCCGCACCACTCACGGCCTGCTGCAAACGCTTTGAATCTTCGCTGACGAAATCGAGGATGCTGCGGCGGTTGCGGAGTCGACGTTCTGCATCAGCCACTGTTTGAGGATTCCCAAATAATCGCTCAAAAGCCGACCGGGGATTGACTTCTTTGGATGTCGGGGTCGTTGCTGACTTCCACGAGATATTGGATGAATACGCACAGCTGTAACCCGAGTCGCAGTTGCCCGCATTGCGACCACGGTCAATGCCCAGTTCAATCGAAGGCAGCCGCGTCTGGTTTCCGACTCGTTCCGCCACGGATTGATCGATTGACTGACCCACGGAGATATCGGCACCGGACGTTTTTCGAGGCTGAGCCCCCGTGAGATACGCACTGGCGTTGCGGGCGTGATCGCCGCCGCCGTCGCCGTTGGCGCGGGCGTGGTTCTGAGTCAGACCGCTGAGCACCATCATGTCTTCACGAAATGGAGCCAGTGGTTCCAGTGTGGGCGACAACTGATATTCCTTGCCTTCGCCGGTCGGCTTCCACTTGTCCATGATGGCACCGTTGGCCACAAAGATGCAGGCCATCCGAACCGGCCCGGTTGGCGCGGCGGTGGACGCAGCAAGCAAACGCGGCAAGGTCATGGATTCCAGCAATGGCAATGCGAGTCCGGTTCCAATGCCGCGAAGAATCGTGCGGCGACTGAGCGAATTGAGAAGCGTGCGACTCATGGTCATTTTTCCCTAAACTTGAATACGGCAGGAGATGGAGGCGGGAGTCTAAAATCTCGTTCCAGGGCTCCAGCCCTGGAACGCACTGCAACGGAGGCTCTGCCTCCAATTCGGGAGGCAAGAGCCTCCAGGGCGTTGCGTTCCGAGGCTGGAGCCTCGGAACGAGTTTCAAAACAAGTTTTGGATCAATTGGAGGCGATGGGGATTTCGAATTCCCGGACGCGGCTCCTCTTTAAGAAAGGATCGGAAGTTACGATGCCCTCGACAAGGGCTGAAAAGCGATTCCCACGTTGTTTCATCAAGACAAGTGCCTGATCAACCGCACACTTGTCATAGTACTCAAGGCCACGCCCCAAAGCATAGGTTAAAAGGCGTTCCGCGAAGGCGCGGTGGAACTGTTCCTGCCGCTGGCGAATGATGCCAATCAGCTCAATCGGGCCTGAAAACTTCTCACCAGACGGCAGTTCGCCCGTCGAATCCACAGCTTTTTCGCCTTCGTTGTCCCGCCAGCGACCAACGGCGTCAAAGTTTTCAAGTCCCATACCGAGCGGATCCATTGTCTTGTGGCACGACGCGCAACCGGGATCTTTGCGATGAATCTCCAGTCGTTCCCGCAGGCTCAGATTCGATACGTCTTTGGCCGCGTCTTCAAGGGGAGGAACACCTGGTGGCGGCGGTGGCGGAGATTCACCCAGAATGTTTTCCATGATCCACTTGCCGCGTTTTACGGGACTGGTGCGGCCGGGATTCGAGGTTAGTGTCAGGATACTGGCCTGCGTCAGAATGCCCGCGCGCTGTGTGCCTTCGAGTGAAACACGAACGAATTGCTCGCCCGACACACCGGCAATGCCGTAATGCTTTGCCAGGCGTTCGTTGAGAAACGTGAAGTCAGCGTTCAGAAAATCGTCGATGCTGCGATTCTCTTTAACAATCGTGCTGAACAGCATTTCTGTTTCCTGACTCATGGCACTTCGCAGCGCCGCATCGAAATCAGGAAACACTTCCGGGTTCGGCTGGACATCGGCCAGGTTGCGCAGATTCAGCCACTGTGCGGCAAAGTTGCGGCCAAGAGCACTCGCCTTGTCATCGTGCAGCATTCGCTCAATCTGCGCCCGCAGAATAGCTGGATCAAACAGGCGTTTGTTTTCGGCGAGTTGGAACAGCTCGTCGTCGGGCATACTGCTCCACAGGAAATACGACAGCCGTGAGGCGACTTCGTATTCGTTAAGTTTTCGTTCGTCAGAGTTTCCTTCGGGGTCCGATTCTTTGCGAAACAGAAAATCGGGCGACACCAGCGCGGCCTGGAGAGCCACGTACAAGCCGTAGTCATACGTCTCCTTGAACTCGCTGACATTTCTGTCAACGAGTTCGGCAAACCGAGAGACTTCCGTGTCGGTCACCGGACGACGAAACGCGCGGTACAGGATCGGACGCAAAACCTGGGCCGCCGCATCTTTCACGGAAACGCTTTCCGTTGGTCGCGCCGTCACAAATCGTCGATGAGTTTCGTGCCACTCCGGCGTGCCGCCCTCAGGGCCGATGACTTCGATTGACTGAATCGCGAGATTGCGATCGCGTCGCTTTTCGTCAGCAGCTTTCGGGTCATAAAAGTCGTTCACGAACGCCCCCGCAACGTCGTGGTTGCCCAAGGAAAGAGTGACATCCTGTTCAAACCATGCGGGCTTGCGATGCCCCTTCACTTCAAATTCGTGAACATCCTTGCCATCGATCCGCAACGCCATTTTCGCGTCTTCGTCACCGGCCTGTGTGGCGGATGCATGAATCCGGATCTTGTACTTTCCGTCCGCGGGTGCAGATACAGTGGCAGTCAGGCTGCCAGTTGAGGCCAGAACATGAAATCCATTTCCATCGACGCTTCCGCCATTGGATGATTTCAACTTGTCCGCCGGAAAACGCTGCGTCGTGCCCTTCGAAAAATCGCGAGTGTCGATAACGACCGCCGCAATTTGCTCGGCCGCGTCCAGGTATTTTTCCATCAACAATGGGGGAACACTTAGCACATCGCCGATATTATCGAATCCCTCGCCGACATCATCCTGCGGAAAACTATCAGCCGGCGTGAGACTGATCCCGAACAAATCACGAATCGTGTTGTTGTATTCGGCGCGATTCAGGCGATGGAGCGCGGGTCGACCGGCATGATGAATCTGAGTGCAGTCAAAGTTGTAGAGTTCATCGTAAAAGATTCCGGCGATTTCTTTGCGGCTTTCATCGGTCGGCAGTGAATCGTAGTCGGAGGGCGGCATGGCCCCCGCATTGATCATGCGATAGACACGTTCCCATGTCTTGCGTTCCTTCAGCAACTGATCCACTGTCGCCAGATGATCTACGACAATGCCGCCTTCCTGTGTGTCCGCACTGTGACAATCTGCGCAGTGCGTTTTCAGAAATGGTAGAATTTTATCTTCCAGCTTTTGCTGCCGGATGGCATTTTTCCGCAACGTCGCGCCGCTGATTGCCGACGTTGGCCTGACGGCAGCCAGACTTGCGGTGTTATTAGCGATCCCACCGAGCGACAACGCCGAGTCAATGGAATTTGGGAAGGAACTTGTGCCTCCGCCGGAACTATCGTCTCCGGATTCATCACTCCCGCGAGTTGCCACTGCGTTGTCTGCCTGGTTCCAGAACCAGTATCCCCCGACAGCGCCGCCTCCCAAAAGCAGAGTTGCACAAAACGCGACGACAAACGGCGAGATTGACCCGTGTGTTCCGTTTCGATCCATCGACATACGACTGCGAGGACTTCGGCTGGGAGCAGCACGCTGCCCGGAAGTTTCGCCAGCACTTGCGAATGTCGATGCTTCTTCTCGCATCGACGATCGCCCCTGTCGCGATGCCCTTGTTGGGTACGACTCCCTTGTTGCCGACGAGGGTGCCGAAGCTGACCTTGTCGATCTTTTTGATTCTGCCGTCGCGGAAACAGATGCTGGCTGAGTAGCGTCGGAGAGTGCGGAGCCGGCCTCCAGCAGCATCGGCTGTCGACATTGCGGATTCGGACAACGGATTCGGCGTCCGAGAAATCTTTCCTCGACGCGAAATCTAAAGTTGCAGGAATCACAACGAAACGACGGATTCATGGGCCTCATCGCTTTGACGGAAGGAAGGGGAAAGATTGCAGGCTGGCGGATAAATCAAATACAGCGGAAGCGGCGGGGATTTTGAAATCGCATTGTATTTTAACACGCGGATCAACGATTCGTGTCGCCAAACCTTGCCGGGACGAGTGGAATCCCTGTGTCTGGAGCGATTGCCGCAATTCTGAGATCAATTGAGTGCCAACCGGTTCCGGCCCCTCAAAACTCAGCCAGAATCGCCACGATGGCGGTCTGAATTGGTCCGCCAGTCACCTGGACGCGTCCGTCCGCATGAATATAGATGTCAATTTCGCTGCGGACTCCGAATTCGGTCAGGTAGATTCCCGGTTCGATCGTGAACAGTGTGCGGGGCAAAATTCGCCGGGTTTCGTGGGTTTCCAGATTATCGATATGCGTTCCGTTGCCGTGTGTTTCCTGAGCCATATTGTGGCCCGTCCGATGGCAGAAATCGGGGCCGTACCCTGCCGCGTCGATCACGCCTCGGACGGCGTCATCGACTTCCCAGCCCTGAAGCTGCCGACCCGCCGCGAACGCTGACCTGACGCATTCGATTCCCGCGTCGCGAGCCGCTGCGACGATGTTAAAGATCTTCGTGTACTTTTCCGGCACGGAGGTACCGACGTAACCTGTGCGCGTAAGATCGCTGTAAATGGCACCGGGTTTGTCCTGCTTTGCCCAGAGATCCACGAGGACAAAACTGCCCTCGCGAATCTGCGTGACAGCTCCGGTCCCGGTTTCGTAGTGCGGATTGCCACCATTGCCATCGACTCCCACGATGGGTGGATGATACGTCGTCATGTTGTGTTCGGCGAAGTGCCGCATGATCTCGTCGGAGACGGCCATCTCTTCCACGAAACCATTTGTCCGAACCTGATCCGCAATAAACTTCCACGCTCGCGCATAGGCGGCGTTCGTGACTTCTGATGCCTCCAGATGACTTTTCAACTGAGTGTCCGTCAGAGTGGATTCAAACAGCGTGATCAGATCACCAGACGAGACAACATCGCAGCCGAACGACCGCACAAGTTCGACGGTGCCGGCATCCACACGCGAGATGTACGGGTTGCCATTGCGTGGCGAGTACTCCATCGCCACATTTCGGCGACCGGCAACAGCCAGCTGAATAGCCGCTTCCAGTTCCTGCCAACGCAGGTAGATCGTTTTCTCGCCAGGCAAATGATTGAGTACGTCGGACTCGATGCGATGCACGATCTTTGTCGGGGCACCCTGCGCGGGCACAAAGTACAGATATCGCCGCGAGCCTGCGAATCCATCCGGCATGTGCAAAATCCGCTGTGCCAGCACGTTGCTGCCTCGGAAGTCGTACAACAGCCAGCCAGCAAAGCCAAATTCGGTCAAGGCCGATTGAATCATATTCAGATCAAACATCTTTGAATTCATTCCTGATTGTAGTACTCAAATCGCCGTGCAAACCAGACACTGATAACATGTCCTTGTTTAAGAGGTCAATGTACCTGCCCGGCATCACCAGCGGAATCCGGGGACAATGGCTTTGACGGATCAACGACTGATAGTTCCCGCGTTGTTTTCTCATGCAGATCAATTTCCGGAGCGTCAATTTCCACAATGATCTCCGTCTCTCCGAGCAATATGCAATCGCCGCTCCTGAGCACTGCTTGCTTGATGTCATGATTGTTGACGATCGTCAGATTTGTGGATTCATGATCCACAAGCTCAAATCCGCCGTGTTCACTAAGGCGAATTTCCGCATGAATTCGGCTCAAAAGCACGTCGTTAATCGTGATATCGGCCCGGTGGCTGCGTCCCAGTGTTACCGGCAGGTCGCTTTCGGACACTCGAATGCCGCCATCTTCAAAGACGGCTGATTTGAGAATAAGTCGAGCCATTCCTGACCTGTTCGAAAAGAATTCCGCGACGTCCTGCGATCGGAACAGTCGGAAAAATCCGCATTATCTGATGAACCAATGCTCATCGCAGCCCGGAGGACGTTCCTCATTGCCTGAGTTTATGAGCTACGTTTGCAGGTAGTCGGTCGGTAACTCCAATACTCCGGTACATCCGATTTTGGTTTGGCGTTTTGTAGTTCGCGGTAGCAGGAAAACAAGTCCATGTCACATCGGAGTTCACGCCCTCGTCGCCAGCGTAGCAAGGATTCAAGCGGCCAGGTATCCGAATCAAACAGCCATTTCTGCGGAATCGGGGGCGGTTGCGAAGGCAAATCGACTGCCGCCCAGGTGGACGCAGACACTTGTGTCGTCGAATCGTACGAGTTAACCGATGGCACTTTCGGATCCGGGATGGGCAGACCACAGCCGACGCTGGATTCACTCCTCGCATCTTGCGGCGAACTTCATTTCGATCGGCGGGAGGACGCTGCCGAAGGTGCCGGGTTTGAGCTGCACAGCGAGACCGACACTGAAGCCGAGTCGGACTCATCGTTTACTGAACCATCGCGAAATAGTGATGCGAATGGGCTTGCTTCGTTTTCGCAGGAGCCAGCCTCTGTTCAGATCCAGTCCGACACGGAGATTCCCGCCACTGATTCACTGCTGATCAATACACTGCGGCAGGAATTTCGGGCATCGATTGATGATCTGAAAGCAGCTCAGGCGGCCGCAGCGGAAAGTCAAAGCGCTGTTCTGAAGACGCTGACAGAAATCATCTTCAAGTCGTCGGCCATGGGCGACAACGGAGGCGGAGGTCTGGAAGAAAGGCTGTCCGCACTGGAAGATCGAGTTGTACAGCGAATTGGTCAGGTCCATAATTCCGGCAAACGCGTTGAATCATCGATCGGAGATTCGGATGTCGGCATTGACCTGTCCGAACCGACGATCAACGAGGACGATGTTCCCCAGTCCTGGGCGGAAATCCGTCTTGAACTTCTGTCGAGGGGCGACGCGCCGGATGCGTCCGCAGAAGCCGGCCCGGGCAAATCTCGAAAGACACAAGTCACTCAGAAGAAAACGCCCTCGGACAAAGAGTCATCGGCACCGGATGATCCTGATGCAATTATCGATGTCCCGCGTGCCATCGATCCCGAGGCTCTTAGCCTTCCGGAATTGCGCGCCGTGTTTTACGAACGCGAATCATTTATTTCCACGTTGATCGGACGGCTGCGACAGTTGCATCAAAACGGCAACGTTCGACTTCCTGCGGAAGAATTGAGGAACATGGCGGATCTGCTTCCGAAAGAATTGGCTGCTGAAGTCATGCAAACTTTGGCGCAGCTGGATGAAATTTCGCGGATCGGCGAACTGGAACTGTCACTTGAGCGCGCACGGCTGGCCCGCCAGGTCAACCAACTCGACAACACCAGGCAGTTGATTGAACACAACGCGCGACAGCTTGGGTTGCAATTGGCCGACGACGGTACGCTTGTCAATCCGGAGAAACTCACCGCGCGCAACAGTGGTTCACGTCGCTGGCTCAGCAAGCTGGGGTTCGGCGCATAACGTTGACACCGGATTCCATGATTGTCCCGCTCGTCCATCGCGACACTCCCGGAGGTTGAGTGAAGATAAATTATACCTCGCGTGGGCATGAATGAGAGTTTTGCCAGTTTTCCCCCCAACGCCATCGGCGTGGGCGCGCACGTCGATGACGTGGCGGTTAAACATCTCAATCGAGACCGTGCGAGGCATAGTCATTCCTGCGGCGAAGCATCAGCAGGCGAAACTGCATGTGAGCCGGTTCGGGACAAGGTTTGGCATCTTCATCGAAGTACTGGAGTTTCCAGCCGCATGTGACCGCCAGTTTCGCAAAGTGAAGCGCATTTGGTCGGCCGATGTCGCCGATCCATACAGCGCCGCGATCCTTCAGCATCGACTGCAAAGTGAAGAGCAGCGGCGCGTGCGATGCCGCGTCATACAGCACGTCGCTCGCAATGATGAGTTCAAAGAGTTCCCGTGGTGGATGTCGCCAGTCGAACACGAGCCCGGATGTCTCGGGAAACCCGTTGAGTGCCGCGTTGGAAGTGGCTATCTTCACAGCCATTGCTGCATGATCTGCAAACGTCACCCGATGCCCGGCCTGAAGTGCCGCAATGCCCGTGAGCCCCACGCCACAGCCGAGGTCCAGTACGTTCAAATTCGTCGGCCAATCCTGACGCAGAATCATTGCTGCGGTTTTGGGCGCAGCATCCCAGAGCAATCCCCAATAAGGATCTGCGTCGCAGTTTACCGCATCTGCGTCACGCAATGCGTGTTCAAGCAACTGATCCTGGCTGGACGGAAATTCGATGGAGAATTTATGTCCGGAAATCGACAGCGTTTGTTTGGTAAGTTGCAGACTTATGCCGTTCAAATCGCACTATCCCAATTTATTCAGACAATTGGCGACGTGCTGAAGTGCCTTGTCGGCCATGTGGTTGAAATAGTCCCAGGAATGCCCTCCGGCGGAAGTCTCCAGATCGCGTTCATGGAGTATGCCTGATGAAGAGAGCTTCATCCCCAGTCGCGCTGCGCCGTCGAACCATTCAGAGTCCTGCGGATCGCAGCAGAAGAACTGATGGCGTGGCCATGCCAGGGGCTGCAGATTGAGTACGACCGTTGCCTGCCGAGCCGCTTCGGCATCCGGGAACATGGAATCCAGGGGAATCCCGGAGCCATACAGCTGCTGAAAATCCACAGTCGGTGCGATGGCGGCAACGACCGGAAATCTCAACGCATGACGAAACGCAAGTTGCAGGACACCCTGGCCACCCATGCTGACTCCCAGCAGCGCAACGCGCGGTGGGGCTATTGAGTAATGTTCGTGGATATACGGGACCACAGAATTCAGGAGCCATGCCTGTGGAGTTTGTTCAGCGTCGAATTCGGGGCAGACGACATCCAGCCACCAGCTGCGATCGCCATTTGGGCAGACGGCGATCAAACCATGCTGCTGAAACAGACGACTGAAGACGATATTTTCATTCAGCAGCACGCGACCGTGTCCGTGCAGAAAAAGAACGGCGGACTGCAGCGGTCGATCGGATTTCGGCACAAAGATATCAACTCGCCGATTGTCGAGTGAATCCGTCCGCCAGCAACTGAGAATTTCATCGTCAGGCAGGCTGCTGGTTGCCGCGCCATCGGCCGTCAGTGTTTCGCCAGGTGTTTCCGTTTTGGGGCTGCGAAACAGATTCTTGAGATGATCAAACATAAGGACTCTGGCGTGTTAGCGCGAATTCGAAAGCTGTCTGGTCAGGAGCGATGCAGATCCGTGTGTTTGACGCGATGTTGCGATAGAATTTCGCGAACAATATTGGCCAGTTCTCCCGGACTGAATGGCTTTTGAAGAAACTCAGCGTCCGAATCATCAATGTCGGCGGGTTGCATTACGTCGCTTGAAAAGCCGGATATAAACAGCACTCGCATGTCGGTTTGATGGCTGAGAATCGATTCCGCCAGATCCTGGCCATTCATGTCAGGCATGATGACGTCAGTGATCAGCAAATGCACAATCGTGGTTTCCGCAATTCGAATGGCCTGGTCAGCCGTCTCCGCCACAATCACGCGATAGCCCAGCCGTTCCAGCAGAGATTTTCCCAGATTGAGCACAAGTGGCTCGTCTTCAACCAGCAGGATCGTCTCGGACCCCGTCTCATCGTCATCGAAAGTTGGGGGCGACGCGAGAGTTCTGGCAGGCTCCAAACATCGCGGGAAGCAGATGTGAAACGTCGCACCGCAGCCTGGCGCGCTGCTGACGGAAATTGTCCCGTTGTGCTGACTGACAATGCCGTACACTGTGGACAGTCCAAGGCCTGTTCCCTTACCCAATTCCTTGGTCGTGAAGAATGGCTCAAAGATTCGCCACTGAGTTATTTGATCCATTCCGATTCCGTTGTCGCAAATACTGAAGTGAACAAAGTCTCCCGGCGTGCAACGAATAATGTCAGAATGCGGTTCTTCCCCTGCGCTCAGGTTCCGCGCCGCGAGAGTGATCTTACCTGGCCCGCTGATCGCATCGCGAGAATTGACAATGACATTGGCGATGATCTGATCCAGCTGAGCCGGATCAATTAGAATTCTCCAGAGGTCGTCGTCTGGATTCCACTCGATACAGATCTCTTCGCTGACGACTCGCCGCATAAGACGCAACATTCGCGGCACGGCATCGGACAGATCCATCGGCAGGGGAGCGGTTGATTGTCGCCGCGCGAATGCCAGCAGCTGGTGTGTCAGGTCGGACGATCGGCGGGCCGCACTCTGAATCGCATTCAGCTGGTCGAAGGCGGTCGATTGCTGGTGCGACTGTAATAACAGGATTTCGCTGTACCCCAGAATGACCTGCAACATGTTATTGAAGTCGTGAGCGATGCCTCCGGCGAGAGTGCCGACCGCTTCCATTTTCTGAGCTTCCATCAGATGACGTTCAAGTTCGTCCCGTTTCAACTCAACCCGTCTTCGATCAGTGATGTCCATGATCAGCGCGAAAAATCCGGGGACAGACTCATCCTCCGCACAGTGCGGAGCGTAGATGATGTTGCGAAAACGCGGCTCGCCTTCCAAAGGGCGTTCCGATGATACAAATTCAACGGTTTCTCCGTTCAGTGCTCGTGCGATCCATGGCGACACAAATTCAAATTGTTCCGCTGACAGTACATCCCGCAAACTCCTGCCCAACATTTCGTCGTTCGACATGCCGAGTCCCTGCGCGTGCCATTTTTCGCCCATCACATTGACGAACTGCACGACCAGACTTCGGTCGATGTAGAGCAACAGACCCGGTAACGAATCGGCCAGAACCTGAAGCCTCCGTTCGCTGGATTTGCGACGCTGAATATCTTCGAACAGTACGATCAACAGCGTGCCTGTATCCGAATTCTCGTCAATGGTCGATACCGTCTGATTGACCCAGACCAGGCTGCCGTCCCGACGGACGCAACGGTGTTCCAGCGAGTATTCCTGAATCTCTCCTGCCAACAATCGATTTAGACTATCAGCACAGCTGTCGATGTCCATAGAGCAGATCACCTGAGACAACTGCACCCCTTGCAGGTCGGCTTCGGTGTAGCCCAGAATCCCGGCGGCGCAGTCATTCACCTGCACGAACTGTCCCGATTTTGGATGAACGATGGCTACACCCAGCGCCGCCTGCTCAAAGATTGCGCGAAAGCGAGTCTCACTGAATCGCAGCTGCGATTCAGTGGCACTCAGCAGCTTGACTTCCCGTTCAAGCTGAGCATGCGCGGAATAAAGTTCCTGCGTCCGCTGAGTCAGTGAATTCCTGAGGGATCGCTGGCGAAGTGCGACTGAGTACGTCAGAAGCCAGGCCAGTGCGAGAATTGCGGCTCCGTTGCCTCCAAAAAACAGCAAAGATTGGCGGTAGGAAGCAAACCAGCCATCCGATGGTATCACCGCAAACTCCCACGATTTGTTCATCACATTACAGGCAACAATTTCGGGCTCTGATTCGAAGACATCCTGAACTCCGTAGAAAGGAGCCTGGCCGCTTTGTCGCATGGCACACTGCAATGTCGCGTGATTGCAGTCAATGCCGCACTCCAAAAGCAAAGGTTCCAGTCGGACAATAATCGCGACACTCCGACCGGGATGGCGAACCGTTGATCCGGGGCCGCGCAGAAGGATGCCTGTACCTCCCTGCCAAAGCTCCACCGGCCCGGTGACACGCAGTTCTTCGGTCCTCATGACCCACCTCAGATCGTCCGACACTTCGCGACGAGGATGCTGGTAAAGATTCATCCCCAGAACGATTTCATTTCCTGACCGTGGAAAACAGTGTGTAATAATTCCATCATCAACTAACTGATATGCCTGAACCCAGCCGGAATCAGCTCGCATTCCGCTGGAAAAATCCTCAAACGCCGATTCAAAATCTTCCGGCGAATCCCCATCATGTCGTCTCGAAAATTCGTGCAGCTGCCCCAATTCACTCTCCAAACGGCGAATGGGCTGCTCAAAGGAGTCCCGATGCAGACTCAGGATCTCGCGGATCTGCTGGCGCTGCTCGGCTTGCGCGTTCGAAGCCTGATACCATGTCACAAGCATCCAAACCGGCGACAGCATTAACACCACCAGGGTGGCGACCCGCCAGGCTTCTTTTCGCGGTGATGAATCTTTAGGCATGACGAAAAGAGTACCGGATAGCATTCCAAAACTGTCGTTGACTTCCTGCGCATCGTCGAATTGCGTGTTTTCCGTTGAGTCCTGATGCCTGTACCGCAATTGTCCGGCGGGGAGGAGCCGTCAACCCACAAGGTCACGTCGGAATTCGCTTGGGAATTCCGATGATGATAGTCGGCAGTCTGAACAGCAGGGGCAGGGAAATCCAGCAACGCCGGAAACTGGAACGACCAGAATCGCTAAATTCCGCGATTCGTCATCTCGGCAAGGTCGTAACAGGACTCAAGATGTGATCTGGTCCGCAGTTCGGAGAAATTCTTCGGTTGAAGTGAAAAAATATGGCGTGTATTTCGCTTGTGGCCTTGCGAGAGTTTGCTGTTGGCATTGCAATTCGTGATGCTAAGTAGATCCCCGGCAAGATCCGCACCCGTCAGGGTGCCGAAAATCCGGTCTTTCAGTTGATTGAAGACGAAGCGGTCAATCGCGCGTCGCGGGAGAAAATCGTCTATGGCGTCGGAACCGATCTGTGACCTGAAATCACTGGATTTCAGCAAGCCCCTGTTCACGCTCGAACAGATCCGGGAAATAAACCCGCAGCGGTTTGAAATGGAGCAGCTCTCCGCAATCATCCATGTCGATCCATCTCAGCACCTGATCGTCGGATACAAGCAATTGTCAGACAATGAATTCTGGGTCCGTGGTCATATGCCCGGATTTCCACTCATGCCCGGCGTGGTGCAATGCGAAGCCGCCGCCCAGCTGGGTGGTTTCTACGCCCGTAAATACAGCCTAATCGGCGGCGATTATCTGGGATTCGGCGGCATTGATGATGTCCGCTTTCGGAAGCCCATCTATCCCGGAACTCGCCTGGATCTGATCGCAAAAGTCACCCGAGTCATGGCTCGGAGGCTGGCTCAATTTAGCTTTCAGGGTTGGGTTGATGGCGAACTGATGTTCGAAGGTTGCATGCTGGGAGTCACTGTTAACAAAGGTTGACCGGCCGCTCTTTCATAAACGCTCGACGACCAGCGTTTTTAATCGCGCCTGAATTTCCTGCCGAAACTGTCACTATGTCAATCGTTCCCATCACACCATTAAAGCCCTGGTTCCGGACGGTTGAAGACGTTGGTCCGTCACTCAGTTGGGACGAATTCTTCGGCAATGGCAACCCGGTGGAACTGGATATCGGCTGCGGTCGCGGGTTGTTCCTGTTCAACGCGGCCCTCACCACACCGATGACCAATTTTCTTGGACTGGAAATTGATTACCGCGAAGGTCGCCGCACTGCGACGCGATTGATGAAAAAGAACCTGCCGAACGCGCGCGTTGTCGGAGGCGACTGCCGTTCGCTGCTGGCGGAGTTGATCCCACCGGAATCCGTCCAGGCCGCCCATGTCTACTTCCCCGATCCATGGTGGAAGAAACGACATCACAAACGTCGGCTGTTCAACGAAGAATTCACTTTCCTGCTGACCAGAATTTTGCGACCCGGCGGCTTTGTCCATTCATGGACTGATGTGGCGGACTACTACGAAATGGTGACGGGGCTGATGGATCAACATCCCGCCTTTACCCGTTGCCCGGCACCTGAAGAACGTGAAGCAACAAGCGATATGGATTATCATACCAGCTTCGAGCGGAAGAAACGAAAACTGGGACTGCCAATCTATCGCGGCCTGTGGCAAAAACGCTGACACAGGCATGACGCTTCGGATCGACATCGCAGAGGCTAACAGCAGGTGACGACGAAAAAGCCGTCACCTCAATTAACCTATTCCTGCTTCTTGTCGGCCGCGTTCTCACGTTTGATGGCTTCGTAGACTTCTTCGCGATGGACGGTGACATCGCGTGGGGCTTCAATGCCAAGCCGCACTTTGTCGCCACGGATTTCAATCACCATCAATGTGATCGAATCTCCAATGACAATCTTTTCGTCTTTCTTCCGGCTGAGTACTAGCATGTCCAGTCCCTGGTCAATCTCACGTCGTGAATGATTGCTGTCTGACCTGATGGTAATTTGCGGATCCAACAAAGATCAGCGGTCGACAGTTACAAGTTCCATTAGACATCCGGCGACACAACTGTCCGCAGGCTGCCAAACGTAATTCAATTTCGACGATCAACACTGTCCAGCTGCAAGAATTGCCGAAAGGCAAACCCTTTGAAAGCATTTTTTGCCGTTTTGTAGCTGCAAATCCGTTTCTTCCGACGAACCGTGAGCACTTGGCTCCGGTTGTAACGACTGCGACGGTCCAACTGTCGGGACATATGTTCAGATGCCGGCGATCATGGCCAGGGTTGATCGTCCGAGCTTACCGCAGACGAGCGACAAAAGAGCGAAATGCAGCAACCTGGTGCGACTGTCCCAGCTCTGACGCATTTGGGAACTGTCGATTTAGGGCTCAGTGGTGATTGAAGCACTCGCGAGATGCACGCCGGGCTCATCAACAGAGTCTGAATCTGCGTCGGACTCTTCGGCGTATGCCTTATGCAGCCGTGAGGCCTGGAAGGTTCCAGTGAACTGTCCAGCGACCGCTGCGCCAATTTGCGCAATCGGTCCCGCACCAACGGCCAATGCAACGGTCGAGCCGTAGTTTGAATGCAGTACGCGGAGACCGTCTTCCTGTTGCTCTTTCGTGCCTCGCTGTTCCACAAAACGCGCCGCGTCTTTTGTGTTCACCGTTTCGTGCCAGATCGATACGAGGGGCAGTTCATTGACCGCCGCATAGGTTCCAGGCCACGATCGGCTGCGGACATCATCAGCGTACGCAGTCGCTTCGACTGCCAGGGCGGGCACATCAGAATAGATGTAGACGCTGTTTGTAAAAGGGTTGTACTGATCACCGCCAAAAATCCGACCCGGAACCAGTGTATAGCCGACGACACGCATTGTGCCGAAAGTGTAACGCCAGCCGGGGGCGACTGTTTGATTCATCCGCAGGCGATGAAATTCATCCAGGGGATCATATTCATTGACGCGGACACAGAGACCTTCGAGTCCCCGCGTTTCCGCGTACTGGGCAATCCAGTCCGACGTTTCATCACTGACGGCGTGATTGTCCACACGGCGGTCCCACAGCAGCAACTTGCGAGGAATGCCGAAGACCCAGCCGGTACCGTCGAGCAGCTGATTGGGGCGACCGCAGCGAATATCCACCGCACTGGCACTATCAGCGCAGACAGCTGACCGGTCAAAGGCCGAATGATGTGCGGCACTGAACCGCTCCGAGATACACCCGGACAGCGTCAGGCTCGTCATCACAACTGCCAGAAACACTGCATTTCTGGTCGCAATTCGCATCCCGTTTTGCCTCATTTCCATGCCGCTTCTCTGCGGTTGCAGGAATTTGAAATCCTCTGTCACGACGTCAATCGACGGAACGTCTTCCGGCTCACGCAGGCGGGGACAACACAGAATGTCTTTCTACCACTTATATCGAACGAACGAGCCCTGTGAATCGACGAATCCTGACGCTGCGACCCAGACCATTTCTGACCGCGTGCTGAATAACGCTGCATTTGAAGACGATGACAGAATAATGCCTGCAAACATCGGCAGAATCAGCCGCAAACGGAATGGCTGAACCTAGCCTGGTCTCATCAGTCTCCGCCAGTCCTGCCCTGAACACGCTCGCGACCCAGCCAGACCAGGCCGATTCCGGTGCAACTGATCAGCACAGACGCCAGCAGGAACCAGCCAGGCAGTGAGGCCTCGTCTTCGGCATTCAGATTCAATCCGATCATCTGCAGTAC
The DNA here is from genome assembly GCA_038214195.1 of Planctomycetales bacterium. GTDB lineage: Bacteria > Planctomycetota > Planctomycetia > Planctomycetales > Planctomycetaceae > SXXK01. The sequence continues at coordinate 38,164 of JBBQSE010000001.1, read as the reverse complement.
GGGATCAAGTTCCGTCAGAGACAGCAGCAATCCGTTGCTCAGCGCGTGCATCACAATGCCGGGAACGATGCTGCCGCTGGAAAGCCGAATGCCGCACAGCACCAGCCCCAGCAGGAACGTGGCGGGGAATCGTTCGAGCGAGAGCGACGGATCCGCGATGACATGAAATGCAGCGAAGACGAAAGTGCTGATCAGCATCGGCCGGACCCAGTGTCTCCTGTCCTTCATCAACGTGTTGATCAAAAATCCGCGGAAGAAGAATTCCTCGCAGATCGCCGGAATGATCGCCAGAGTCGCGAGCCGGATGAAGAGCGGAGTCTCGGACGTCAGCCGTTTCACCAGTTCCGCAAGTTTGGTGTTGTTCAGGATCTCCAGCCATTGCAAAGGCGCTTTCGAAAAGACGAGCATCTGATAGGCGATCGTCCACATCGTACAACCCAGCAGGGCAGCTCCGATCAGTGTAGTGATGTGGAACCTGCGAAGGGCGAAGGCCTCAAAGGCAGAGACGCGAATCCATCGGACGATGGCTGCGGGAATCGCCGCAAACAACACAATCGTCAGGAACCCGGAAAGCATCAGCTGGCCCGAAAGGTTATCAATCGGCACAACTTTGCTCCGCAGACCCGAGAGTACCAGAAACAAAGGAATCAGCAGCACCAGCCAGCCGACTCCGATTGCGAAAGGAATACCGGGCGAAGTTGCTTCAGGTCGTTTCAGCAGCGCCGCCGTGCCTGTGGAATTTCCGAACAGTACCGCGTCATGCCCAAAGACCCGCGCGGCAACGCGCAAAGCCAGAATGGTATAGGCCAGCGTCGACAGCAACGTCACTGCATAGAGTGGAATGGCCACAGTGCCCTGAAAGATTTCACGACCCAGCAGCACAATGTTGACCAGCGGCACGAGAGCCAGTCCCACGGTGAGTTGGACACCGGGAATAAGGCTCAGGATTCCCGGTGCAAGTGACACGAGCATCAGGGGAATTAGCCACGCCTGTGCCTCGCGAAAACTGCGGGCGAAGCTGGTGATGGATAATAGCACAGCGGAAAAGAATGATGCGAACACGACCAGCAGGGCCAGAATCTGAAGAAACATCGTCAGCGTGGCACCGTCAGCCAGTACGACTCGGTCAAAGCCCGTCGTATAGAGCGTCAGCAGCATGGCAACCAGGTTAATTACCGCTGTCAGAACCGCCACGGTCAACACTGCGATGAATTTCCCCGTCAGCAAATGAGCCCGCGACACGGGCGCGGCCATCAAAATTTCCAGCGTGCCGCGTTCGCGTTCGCCAGTCGTCAGATCGATCGCCGGATAGACAGCGCCGGTCATCGTCATCAGCACGAGCATCAGCGGCAGGAATGCGCCAAGGGGTGATGTTCGCGGGCCGTTATTTGCCAGGGACTGCCGTGACACCGTCGGCAGGATGGCTGATCCGAACCGCGTCTGATCCAGAACTCGTCGCGTTTCCCGCTCGCGAAATGCCAGCAGTCGCTGTTCAAGTTCAGCCGCCGCGCGCTGACTGAACGCATCGCCGCTGCGGCTGAGGATTTCGAAGTTGCCGGGCAGAGTTTTGCCGGTTGATTCATCAACTGTTCGTGGCGTCTGACGAACTCCGACGTCGGCACCTTCAGCCTGCAAAAATTCCTCAATGGACTCCGCCTTCACCAGGCTTTTATAGACTTCCAGTCGAATCGGCGGCGACGTTGACTCGTCACGGTTAGTTAAAGATCCTATCGCCGCAGCCGTTTTAGGGCCGGTGACGTTTTCGATGAATGACGGTGCGCCCACCGGTTCAATTGGATCCGCCGTGTTCATGGTTTTCGAGTCGTCGGCAACGTCTGCCCTCGCAGGACGTTCGTTGATGATCGCCGCAATCATCGAGGGTGAAAAACTGCCGTCAAACGCCACGATTGCTGGCGGGGAATTTGGATTGACTTTGTTAATCGCAAATCGCTGAACGACCGAACCCAGCAGCGGATAAACGATCAAAGGCATCAGGATTAAAGTCGCCAGCGTGCGACGGTCACGCAGAGATTCTCGCAGTTCTTTGCGAGCCAGCCGCAGTACGCGAACGACCGGCGAGCGGGCGGGACGTGCTGATTGCAAATGACTGCCGTTGCCGCTGGACTTCGGCGATTGTTCAGAATGTGGACTCTGTGAGTTCACGCCGAGCTGCCTCCAGGCTGGATGACAGCGCTTACAGGCTGTGGCTGCATCGCTTCTTCGGTGGTGGCCTGCTTCTCTTCCATCAGATCCAGAAACATGTCTGTGATCGATTCCTGTCCGGACTGCTGCCGTAATTCCGCGAGTGTCCCGTGCAACTGCAATCGACCCCGAAACATCAGCCCGAAACGGTCGCACAATCGCTGAGCTTCTTCCAGCCGATGCGTACAGAAAATCACAGCTTTGCCGATTTCTTTCAAGCGAGCGGTGAAATCAAAGATGCGTTTGGAACCGACAATGTCCAGTCCGCGTGTCGGCTCATCCATCAACACGACCGGCGGGTCGTGCATCAGTGATCGCGCAAGATTGACACGCTGCTGTTGCCCTGTGCTCAGCCCGGCACACGGCCGATCGATAAAACTTCGCAGATCGAACAAGTCCGCAAGTTGTTCGACCCTTTGATTTGCGGCGTCTTCCGCCACGTCATACAGATCGGCGAAATAGAGCATCAGTTCTCGCGGCGACAGCCATTGATAGAGCCCGGCACTGGCTGACACGAGGGCAACACTGCGCTTGACCTGTTCCGCCTGCGTCGCCACGTCAAATCCGGCAACCGAGACCGTTCCGGAACTCGGCGGCATCAAACCCAGAATCATGCGGAGCGTCGTCGTCTTGCCCGCTCCATTGGCACCCAGCAGTCCGAAGACTTCGCCGCTGGAGACGTTCAGACTCAGGCCGTTGACTGCATGCACGTCACCGACCGGAGTCTGGAAGACCTTGTGCAGATTGACGGCTTCGATCAAAACAGGCATCTCGACTTCTGTGACAGGAATTGCTTCAATCACCAATGCCATCCGGCTTGCCGTCAGTCCATTTCATGGCATTTCGCATGGGTTCGATACGCAACACAATAATGCCGTCCTGGAAAACTCGCACCGTGCCGGTCGATTCGGAAACGGCAATTGCGATGGCCCCGGTGGCTTTGGAAATATCCGCTGCAGCCCAGTGACGTGAACCAAGTCCCTTTGACAGCGTCAGCCCGTCCGCAGACGCCCGCAAATGGCGTCCTGCAGCAATGGCCAGACCGTCCGAAGAAATCACAAACGCACCGTCGATCTGAGCCAGTTCCTTGATACTTTCCCGCACGCGCGGATTGCGAATTGCACGCTCCGACTTTGGGTAGCCGCGAAACGGATCATGCACTTGTTCGGAGGACAGCTCCATGACTTTGCGATGGCTGCCGACGACAAACAGCGTTCCCACCGGCTTGCCTTCGCGACCCTCGCGGCCAATTTCGCAGGCCAGATCCACGACGATCCGAAGTGTCTCCAGCGGCACTTTGGTTTCCAGCCGCTGCAGATCGCGCGAAGTCAGCCGAGCCAGCTGTTCGGCCAGCCGTACGACGCTGACCGTATCGCAGCCGTCTTTTTCGTAGATGGAATAGGTGACGACGACGACGTCCCCGGTCTGCAGCAATTCGTCGGCCATCGCTTCCAGCAGAATTTGCGACACCTGAATCTGGCGAGACTGTGGTTCCTGCTGAATTTCCACGACGTCAACATCGTCCAGCCGCACGGCTTCCTGGACGTCCTTTTTATCGGATGCGACGATCAGGCGAAAGCCTTTCGATTCCCGCTTCAGTGACGCGAAGTCATAGGCTCGATCCGCCAGAATAAGCAGCGCTGATGCGGAAACCTCTTCTGCCAGTGCAAAGGCCGCCTTGATGATCTTTTGAAACTCGGGTGTGATTTCATATCGCTGCATGAACTGAGTGTACGACTTTCCCTAAGCCGGTCAACGAAGCAAATTTGCGCGTTCCTGTTTTCTAGAACCGATCGCAGTGACCTGGCCGGAGGACACTTTTCCTCTCAAAACGGGAACCGTCGAGGCTGGCTTGAAAGCGTCTTGATGTCTTCCACTCCCACACGAGTCTTCGCAATCACATGGTCGCCGCTGGCGGAGATGTTGGTCGCAGCCAGTGTTCGCCGGACGAAATCGAGAGCCCCGGCTGGCGCTGGGATATTGCTGAGGTTTTGCAGCTGCTCCAGCCCACCCTGCATGAACTGGCGAACCTGTTGCTCAAGGTTTGTCGCTCGATCGGATGAGTCCATTTGAAGATCAAGTGTCAAATCCAACCCCGTGCTGCCCACGCTGACTGATCCGGCAAATATCTTTGTCGCGGTAATCGACTGCATGATGTTTTGAATACTCTGCAGCGCCGCCGGCGCATTTGGCGACATGGGCATGCCCGCAAGCTTGTCAGGGCCAAACTGCGTGTTTTTGATTGACCAGGCCACTTGTCCGGATGAAGCCGGCAGCGTGAACTCTGAGGCTGCCGTCGCGTTGCGATCTCCTTTCAGGACACTCAACACATCGGATTCATGGCCGGAGAGAATCGTGTAGCCGTCAAATCGACACAGCACCATTTTCCCCCGGCGAAACACCGTCCAACCCTCCATCGTATCCTTGGTCGATCCGAATCTTGAGTCATCCCGGAACTCCGACTCGCTGATCGGTTTGCTCAGGCGCATCACTGAGAACGGCAAATTGTTTCCTGCAATCGCCGCCGCCGGTGTCATGTTTTGAGGGAGTCCGATGGTGACTGATCGCACTGTTTCCAGAAACTTGCGAGCGTCGGCACTGCTTGAACTAAAAGTGACGTCTGACATCGTGTCCATTTTCAGGAAGGCATAGTCGTTTTCATACGGCAGGAGGTCCGCAACTTTGATGTGGACGACTCCCGTTGTCTTCGCGGGCAGCATTTTCAGATCGTCCGAGAGTGAACCGCCACCCAGCGACGTCATGGCATTCATCAGCGGCCCGGAGACGAAGTAGCCCACCGTGCCAAGAAGAGCAATCGCCAGCACGATAGCTGCGGAGGTGATGATTGTCTTCCACGGAACAGTCGATCCGCCCTTCTTCGTTGAGCGAGCCCGAGCACTCGGCCTCGCCTCTCCGTACGAGCCAGAGGTCGCATCGTCCGCGTCGTAATTGTCGTAGTCGTCTGAGTACAAATCCTCGCCCCACGGATCATCCGAAACATTGGTATCGACGAATTCCTGAGGCGGACTTTTTCGACGGCGCGGGCTGGGGCTCGATGCCTTCGGCGAACGTGACCGCTTCGGCTCGGCAGGCGGATCCGGGGTGACACTGCGTTTCGGAGCTTTTGGCGCTGCAGGCGAGGTCGGTGATGCTGCTGGCTTTCCTGAATCCTGCGTTGCAGCGGCCTTGACGGCAAACGTCGTCTGACATGCCGGACAACGCGCGGTCTTGCCACGCGACTGCTCGCCCAGTCGAAGTCGCTTCTGACATCCTGGGCACTGAATCTCAATCGTACTCATCGTTTGCTCACTTCAATATCCAGTTACGACTCGTTCCGCTGCGCAAAGACGACATCAAAACGCAAATCGAACGGCCACTTCACGCAGGCTGAGTTCCGGAATTGGGATCGGTTCTATAATCCTGCAGCCCTGGGCTCGGCACGCATCCCAGTCCGGAATGTGCCCTTCTCGATAATAATGCCGCACGTACCGCCAGTCGGTCTCCACGAAGTCACTGTACCACTGATCCAGCGCAGTGACACCTGATTCATGCAGCAAAGTCATACCAAGTCTCGCCGCTTCAAATTCGTAGCTGCGAAGCACTCGCAAAAACGTCTCTTTGTCCCGCGTGTGCTGCAGGTCGTGAAGTGAATTCTCCAGGCTCGGAGCGACCCATTGTACGGAATGGCCAAACAGGTGCAGCAGAATAAAGCACTGCATTTCAAAGCCAACATCCGGATCCAGGGTAATCGTAAGCCCATTGAAGATCCTCGTGCGCGGCGGATCCAGGTCCCGATAACAGATTCCAAATCCGTACTTCACGATTTTCGACGCAATCCGGCACCGCATGTCCGCCAGTTCCGCTGATGGCAGCGCTCCGACAAGTCGCTGACCAACAATTTCATGTTCCTGAAGTTCCATTGCGAATCAGGTTTTCCTGAGAGTGTTTGGAGAAGCTTCGAACCACATGCGAATCGCTGCCGGTGGCGAATCGTCGCAAAATCTATCAGGTGAGGAAAGCACCCAGCACAATCGTACCGGTGTCGAGATGAACTTTTACGCGAAAAATATGACAATGTTAATCCCGGCCCGCAGCCCGCGACCAGTGCCGCCGCCGGGCGGGAACGGCATTAAAATACTCCGCATCGCTTTTGATGTCTTGCGACTTCCGTTAACGTCTTATCCCTGACATCCTGACTCACCGATTTACGACGCTCAGGATTTCTGCTGTCTACCTCGTTCCTGGCCGGAGAGTTACATGTTCGGTTTTTTTTCTCGTTGTGTCACGGTCGGACTCGTTTTTGCAAGTTCCGTGCAGGCGCAGACAACGGCTGATTCACCGCTGAAAACCATTGCCGTCGGCAGTAACCCTGAGAGTGTCTGTCGAGGCTTCGGCGACAAGTTGTATGTCACGATGATTAACGAAGACGAGCCCGGTGACGGAACCGTGGTTGTCCTTGACGGAGACGTCGTGAAGGACTTCGCGAAGGGTTTCAACGCTCCGAAGGGACTCGTGTTTGTCGGCGGTTACCTGGTGACGGCGGATGAGACCACGGTCTGGAAGATCGACAAGAATGGCAGAGCGACAAAACTGGCGGAGGCAAAGGACTTTCCCAACACCATTGAATTTCTCAATGACGTCGCAGTGAGCAGGGACGAGGAAAGTGTCTATGTTTCTGAAATGAGTGACCCAAAACCAATGTTCGATACCTCCGGAGAACGAAAACTCTGGGACGACAACAGTCAACAGGCGATGGAACTTCCCAGGAAGGGATGTGTGTATCGTGTGAGTCTCAAGGGAGAAGTCACACAGGTTGTGCCGCCAGATTTTGCCATGCGTTTTCCCAATGGTCTGACTGTCGGCGGCACGAAGGAAAAAGAATTGCTGTACATCGGCGATTTTTTCACCGGCAGGATCCTAACTTATGAAGACGGAAAGTATCATGTGGTTGCCAGCCAGATGCGAGGAATTGATGGGCTGGCCGTAGTGAACCCAAACTTGTTTTATGCGTCCAGCTGGACTCAGGGAAAAGTCTGGCGCGTTGACTGTAGCACTGGAAAACAGACCGTCATCCTCGAAGGCCTCCAGTCGGCAGCGGACTTCTACTTTGATCAGCAGAACAATCAACTGATTATCCCTGACATGCTGGCCGGCACGTTGACATTCCTGCCGCTTGAATGACGCAGATTCAGCCCCTGCGGTTCCTCCAACAATTGCATCAGTCGCGATCCGCTGATCGATGACGTTTCAAGCACGACTTGCACTTCCACTCGCCGCCTGACGCAACTCTGCGAATCTGTTCATGGGGCCATCCAAAGTACAGACTTTATGCAACTGGCTTTGGATGGCCCCGGCACTCCAACACGCCCGTAACGGAGGCAAATGAAAAGGAAAAAGCACCAGCTGCACTTTGGCTTTCGAAGAAGTGTATTACTGCTTCGGCAAAGGCATCCAGGCAACTTGTTCGGGCGGATAGTCATTGAAGTGCTCAGGAAGCACAAAATCGGATGCCCCGCCGTGACTCGCAATGGTTCGTCTTCCCCTTCGATATCCAGTTCAAGACACTCACCGATTGAGTGGTGGAATGTGGCTGTGACGACTCGGCCTTCGCCAGGTTCGATTTCCGGACACGGTCCGATGGCATCCACGATTGCATCTCCCTCGACACCCATTTCGCCCATGTCGAGATAAATCGTACCGCCAACTTCCGGCTGATGCACCCGGAACCAGTCCGCATCCCGCAGCAACTGCATCCAAATCCACTGCTCATCCTCACAAGGCAGCAGCAAACTCACCACCCGATAAGCCGCCCATTCCATCGCCGAAGGCTCATCCGGTTCCGGTTCCGTTCGCTCGTGTGGACACGCGATCTCCGACTCGAAGAGCCCAAGAATGGTGGGTGGCACTTTTCTTGCACTTCTCAATGTCCAATCGATATTCAAGGTTCCTCTTGTTGCTAGGCCATGTTTCCCTCGTTATTGCAGACGTGCCGCTCACGCCGCCAAGCGGATGAAGCGTACTGAGGGACAATCCCAAGTGCCAAACACCTGTGTGAATTACTTCCTAGTGTAAGCAGAAGAGCCACTGGTCGGTTTGGTCAAGCAGAATAACAAATCCGAGTTCGCGATCATCACCCAGTAGTTCGCAAAGATGCTCGACCAAACTACTTCGGGCTGAAAGCGTAACCTCATCTTCAAAGGCGGGTGAATTAAACTGCCCCTTGAAAACTACGCCGATATCAATCTCTTGATCGGAGACAAGTCGCACATGTTCTAAATAGCGGAGAATTGCCTCAGATCTGGGTGTGTCACGAATGTCAACACCTTCGACTATCAGATTTGCGGCTTCCTGAAACGTAACAGGAATCAATACGGCTCGCGATTTAAATTCAAGAACACGGATCGATGGGTTTCGATCAACTAGCTGCCGCAATTCCAATGCGATGTCGCCAGCTGAATTTGATGGATGAACGATGGTTGTCCCATCATCAATCCAGTTAAGCACATGCCGACACCGATTCTCGATTTTGCGCGCGACTTCCGAAATTGAGTCCCGGATGACATTCTCGATTGGGTTCATTCGATCTGCTCTCTTGTCACTGTTCCAGATACGCCGTTAGGACCCCTGGAAATTTTGAAGACGATTCTCCAAGTCTCAGCATGTTGCCCAGCAACAAACAGCTTCTGTGTGAAGGTCTCTGTGCAAATCCCTAATGGGAACCGTTCAGCAGGTGAGGCACAAATTCCATACAGATCACGACATCCCGGAGTAATCCCGTTTGCGCTGATTGTACAACCCCGGCCGGTCCTTACATCAGTACCTCCAAGGCATCCACCATCTGACGTTACCGCCTCGGTTAGCTGTTTTCCTTCCAGCTCTGCTAATGCGTCCTGTTCCTCCTCGTAGCTCAGGCCGGGTATTTCGATCTTTAGAATATCAAAATCGATCATGACGCCGTCCCCTCCCCTTCCGTTTCTGTAATCGCGGCATTTTGGATTTGTTGGATTTGCGTAGATTATCTTGTATCTGCATCCGGAGTCATTGTGGGCCAGAATCGCACTGGATGTGACACGGTAGACATGATCTCCCTGGACTTCGATATTGAACACGGCGCATGGGATGTGATCCATTCGAACCGTCGAAATTTCGGCGTCCCCGTTCACGGTACTGACCGTGTCACCGGGTTGCAGGTGACGGGCTGGTATCCAGTTGGGATGCAGGTTGAGCATAGCGACAGGCGATTCGATGGTGGCCGTGACGGATTCCAGCAGGCTGACAATCTGCGACTGGAATTCCTGCAGTTCCGGAAGCGATTCGATGATCTCGCGTGCCGCACCGGAAACATCACACCCGCAGCCGGAGGGATCGCCGCAGCAATCAGTTGAGTCTGCGAAATCCTCCGACACATCCGAGCGGTCAACTCGCCAGATCGGATGCCCGGCAGTGACTCGCAACGGTTCGTCTTCCCCTTCGATATCCAATTCCAGACACTCACCGATTGAGTGGTGGAATGTGGCTGTGACGACTCGGCCTTCGCCAGGTTCGATTTCCGGACACGGTTCGATGGCTTCCACGATGGCATCTCCCTCGACACCCATTTCGCCCATGTCGAGATAAATCGTACCGCCAACTTCCGGCTGATGCCCCCGGAACCAGTCCGGATCTCGCAGCAACTGCATCCGAATCCACTGCTCATCCTCACAAGGCAGCAGCAAACTCACCACCCGATAAGCCGCCCATTCCATAACTGAAGGCTCATCCGGTTCCGGTTCCGTTCGCTCGTGCGGAAGTGTGGCCTTCGCGAACATTGTCTCGCGGGGGCCGGTCCGGCAATGTCGATCCCACTAACATCGGAGAGTTCGGCAACAGTTGCATCGCTCCGGGGGCTGACGCCCAATGGCACTCGATTTGAGGGAGGGCGAGGCTCCTGCCGAACCGTATGCCAAACGATATCCAATGCTTCTCGCGGCTCAGCAGGAGCTTCGCCCTCCCGATTGAAAGGCCTGTTGTCCAAAGTGAGTACCATTGGGCTGACGCCTTGTTGCTCACTTTGCTCCGCAAACAGTCGGAAACTTGTATTGCTGAGAAGATTTTTATTCGTCGAGGCGTCGGTTTTGGGATTTCTGGCACCAACGACCCTGTGTCGGTGGACCACTGACTGTTGAGCTACAGCAGACAACTGGTACTCCGCCCTGGCCTGCACCGACCCTGCGTCGGTGTAGCCGCGATGAGTAGCCAAAAGTCGCCCAACCACCGACACGGGGTCGATGGAGGGTGTTGTTCGCGACGTCTTGTTGTTGTAGCTGATCAGTCTTGCTACCACCGACGCAAGGTCGGATGGAGAGCGATTCGAAATGGCAAACTTTGGGTTGCGGGCGAAGCCCGCGCCAAGACTAAAGTAGCCGTCACTCTCTGAGTGACGAATGCCAAAGGCCGCGTTTTACGGCCTTCCTCACTCAGAGAGGCTGTGAAAAATTGGGTCAGGCACCTCACAACCAATTGAATCTCCGACGAAAACAGTAATGAAGTTCGGAGCCAGACCCATTTTTTCACAGCCTCAGAGAGTGGGGTCTACTATGTGAAAGTGAATGCCATTGGGTTGATGGCCCTGCCGCTCGCCGACGAACGGGACTCCAGGGTCGAGTTTTGAGGCAGTGCTTTGCGTCAATGAGTCCTGCTTCTACAATCCCATGAGACTGCGGCAGGAATCGCGGATTCATTTTCATTGGTCTCAAGAAAAGACGCCACTCCCCATGACCCGTTCGATGGACAAAATTGTTGCGTTGTGCAAACGCCGAGGTTTCATTTTTCAGAACTCCGAAATCTACGGCGGACAGAATGGCTTCTGGGACTACGGGCCGCTCGGCACGGAACTCAAACGCAATGTTCGCGACGTCTGGTACCACGACATGGTGTCGGCCCACAATGAACTTGTGCAGCCTGCTGGCGCACCGGCGACGTTTCAGATGGTCGGGCTGGAATCAGCTCTGATCATGCATCCGCAAGTCTGGAAGTGTTCCGGCCACTATGATTTGTTTCATGACATGATGGTGGACTGTCATACGTGCAAGGGCCGTTTTCGGCAGGACCATATTCCCAACACACCGTGTCCTCAAAAGCCCAGCAAGATGGTCGGCGAGCACACCGGCTGCAAACTGACGGAGCCGCGTGAGTTCAACCTGATGATGAAAACAATCCTTGGCGCTATGGGGACCGAAGACGATGCTGCGTTTCTGCGTCCCGAGACGGCTCAGGGGATTTTCGTGAACTTCAAGAACGTCTGCGACAGCACGCGTGTAAAGCTGCCCTTTGGTATCTGTCAGGTCGGCAAAAGTTTCCGTAACGAAATTACGCCTCGCAACTTTACGTTCCGTTCACGCGAATTCGAGCAGATGGAGATCGAATTCTTCTGCCATCCGTCACAGTCGCGTGAATGGTACACGTATTGGCGCGATCGTCGGTACAACTGGTATCTGAACCTGGGCATCGCAAAAGATCGCATCATTCTGCGTGATCATCATCAGGATGAGCTGGCTCATTATTCTGTTGGTACGGCGGATATCGAATACGCATTCCCTTTCCTCGGCGAAGGCGAATTCGGCGAACTGGAAGGCGTCGCCCATCGCGGAGACTTTGACTTGCGTTCGCACATGGAAGGCAAGCTGGCGAAAAACGCGGCGGGCGAACTGGAAGTCGAAAAACTCGCCGATGGCACACCAAAACATCGCGGCAGCGGCAAGGATCTGACGTACTTCGACGATCAGACCCGCGAACGATTTCTGCCGCATGTGATCGAACCGTCCGCCGGTGCTGACCGAGGAACCCTGGCGTTTATCTGCGAAGCCTATCACGAAGACCAGCAGCCGGATGAAAAAGGCGTCATGCAGGAACGCATCCTGATGAAGTTCCATCCCCGCATCGCGCCCGTGAAAGCCGCCGTGTTCCCGCTGATCAAGAAGGAAGGCATGCCGGAAAAAGCGGCCGAGATTTTTGGTGAACTCAAGGCGGCGGGCCTGAACTGTCAGTACGATCAACAGGGTGCCATCGGTCGTCGCTATCGCCGTCAGGACGAAATCGGGACGCCTTTCTGCATCACGGTCGATGGCGAAACCGCAAAGGACAATTGCGTCACCGTTCGCGACCGCGACACGCTGCAGCAGGACCGCGTGCCGGTAAGTCGGATTGTCGATGAGATTGTAGCTAGGCTGAAGGCGTAGAGTCCATTCAGCCGAAACGTGCCAGCGTCCGGTTCTGTGAAAACCGTGAGCTAGCGCTCTGCGGCTGATTTCGGTTCACGCGGTGCTCAAACCCCTCATCCGGCCTGCGGCCACCTTCTCCCCTTTGCAGGCAGTCGATTTAATACCAACCCGAAGCGCCAGCGAGGTTTTAGACTTCAAAAACATTGTGAAATGCCACCTCGCTGGCGCTTCGGGTTAGTAAAACACACTAAATCGACACCATGCTTGCCAGGGAGAGAAGGGACAGGGTTTCGTGTTAGGTTGGTCGAAAAATTAATCCATTAATTTCGACGGGGCACTTCAATGAGGACGATCATTCGACAGTGCGTGGCTGCTTGCGTGCTGTCACTCTCCTTCGTCGCGGCAGACGACATGCCGGATATTCGGTCAGTGCCCGCCGATCTGCAGGTACCCGCGCTGACGGAAGGTGATCCGTCGGCAGGTCGGCGTGTCCGACAGACGTTGCCTGACTGGAAAGACACTAAGGTCTATCACGTTCTGCATCTGCCCGAAAATTGGCGTGCTGATGGCGCTGAGTATCCTGTGCTGGTGGAATTGGCTGGCAATGGAGGTTACTCCAATGCGTTTGGTGACCTCAGTACAGGACGTCCGGAAGGGAGTCAGCTGGGCTACGGGCTTTCCGCGGGTCGCGATTTCATCTGGCTCTGTCTTCCCTATCTGAACAATGCTGGCAACGATATTGCCCTCACGTGGTGGGGCGATCCGCCAGCATACGATCCTGAGCCTACGCTCCGCTACTGCCGCGCTGCGGTTGAAACCGTGTGTCGCGATTACCGTGGCGACCGAAAGAAGGTTATCCTCTGCGGCTTCTCACGCGGTGCGATCGCCTGTAACTATCTGGGGCTGCATGACGACGCAACCTCGAAGCTGTGGTGCGGCTTCTTTGCGTACAGTCACTACGATGGCGTGCGTTCGTGGCCGTATCCCGGTTCTGATCTTCAATCCGCCCGGATAAGGTTGAACCGGCTCGGCGATCGACCTCAGTTCATTTGTTCCGAAGGAAACGGGGCCGAATCTGTTCGCGAGTATCTGACTCCGCTCGTGCCGCAGGCAAACCTCACTTTCATGAGCACCGGGTTCCGGAATCATAACGACTCGTGGGTTCTGCGTCCGAGCGAAGCCCGCGTCGCCGCTCGAAAATGGCTCAGGCAAACCATCGCAGATCAGCCGCAGACCAAATAAAGCGAACAAAAAGACGTCCCTCTCCGGATGACTCGGAATTTGAAGTGGGATAAGCTTCCAGCTTGTCAACTCCCGCTTTTCTAAATTTTAGGCACCGTCATGCTTCGATTCGCACTAGTCCTTGCCATCCTCGCGATCGATTCGACTCTGATGGCTCAGGCGAAACAAACACCGAAAGAATCGCCAACGGCAGATTCAAAGACGCCCTCGGATCCCCAGTTGTCGCCGGTGCCGGAAGCCGACGCTGATTCCAAACCAAAGCCACTCAAGGCCCTGCCCGAAGCATTGAGCAATGAGTTGAAGGGCACCACGCCGCTCAATCCGGACGGCACGGTGCTTCTCGACGTGAAGTCTAAACGCGTCGTATTGCGGACGGAGGTCGCCTGTCGAAACTGCATTCTGGAAATGTTTCTCGTTCCCGAAGGCAATCGCGAACATGAAACGATTCTGCGAATCCGCTCTAAAGCCTTCGTGATTCACACGGCCCTGCTGGCGCTTGGTCTGGAGCCGGGAAAGGCTGCGGAGTTCTCTCCTGAATTCGTCGCCCCGTCCGGTCCGGAGATCGAAATGGAACTCATCTGGCTGGACGAGAAAGGTACGACGCGCCGCGTGAACGCCTGCGAGTGGATGCGTCACAATATCCATCGCTACTATGCCGCGCCGTTGTCTGGGCCACCGGCTGGATTGACGTTTCCGTACAAGGATCTTCGCTGGGACAAATTTAACAACGAACTGCTGTGGTATGGTCCCATGACCGAAGAAGATCGCACCGACCTGCTGTCCAAATCGAAGAACGAAGAGTACCAGCAGGCGATTGAAAAATTCTTCAAAGAGAGCCAGTCGGTTCCGATGAAAGCGTCCTTTGTGTTTGTCGGAAGCAGCATGTACAAGGATGAAGACACTGGCGAAGAATACTACCAGGCGGAAGGCGGTCATCTGATCTGTGTGTCCAACTTTTCGGACGCCCTGTTGGACATCCGCGAAGAAAGCACAGCCAGTGACGGCGGTCAAACGTACGAAGCCTGGACGGAAAAGATTCCTCCGGACGGAACCCCGGTACTGTTGGTGCTGAAACCGCGTGCGGCAGCGGGTGCCATTAAACCGAAAGGCACTGCCGAGACTCCGGCACCTGCCGAACGTTCCAAAGAATAATTGATCCAGGGATTCAGACCTGAGACAGGTCTGACTACGTAGGCATCGAGCGAATAATTACTGGCGGAAGTACGTCAGGCTTTCCAGCCTGACCTGTCGTGTTTCCATGTCAGCCTCGAAAGGCTGACGTACAATTGTTTCCGCTCGATGCCAAGTTTTCACCGAAAGCTGCGAAGTATGATTGATACGCACTGTCATCTGGATGCGGAAGCATTTCATCAGGAGATTGACGCCGTTATTCAGCGGGCTCTGGATGCTGGGGTGGAACGCATGCTTACGGTTGGCACAACGCTGGAATCCAGCCAGGCGGCGATAGTGCTCTCCAATCGATTCCCGGGCGTCAACGCGATCATCGGCATTCATCCCAACTACGCGCAGTCAGCAAAGCCCGGAGACTGGGAATCGATCGAAGAACTTGCAACGCATCCATCCGTGGTTGGAGTTGGGGAAACGGGGCTCGACAAGTACTGGGACCACACCCCGCTGGATCTGCAGAAGGAATACTTCGTTCGGCACATTGAATTGTCAAAACGCATCGGAAAACCGTTTGTCGTGCATTGCCGCGAAGCCGATGTGGAAGTCCTGGAGGTACTCAGGACAGAACATGAACGTGGTCCATTTGCCGGTGTGATGCATGCATTCTCCGGCAACGCTCAGATGGCGGCGGACTGTCTGCAACTGGGGATGTCACTGTCATTCGCGGGGATGCTGACGTTTCGCAAGAACGAAGAGATGCGCTCCGTCGCCGCCACCGTGCCCCTCGATCGGCTGCTGGTCGAAACAGACGCGCCGTACCTGGCCCCGCAACCGAATCGTGGCAAACGCAACGAACCCGCCTGGGTCCGTCTGACCTGTGAATGCCTTGCGACGGCACACGGCCTGACAGTGGAAGCGATGGATCAGCAGACGACCGCGAATGCAATGCAGATGTTTCGGCTTTCGTGAGTCTTCGGAGACTCAGGCATGAATGCCAAATCCGTGACTACGAATGCAAAACGCTGAAGTTTTCGAACCTGAATTCCACCGGCGTGAAGCCGGTTGGGGATTTGGCGCTCAGAGTTTGTCGAAATCAATGATCTCCCCGCCGTCAATTGTCAGCAGGGCTCGCAGGATTTTGGGGTCGATAGATTTAGGAATGAATCGAGCAGCACCGTCAGCGAGGCAGGCGTGAAAGCCTGCTGACATTTCGTTGATGATCGATGCCAGGGGTTTTTCGAGATCGATTTCAACGTCTTGAGGTTTCGTCCAGATGACGGATTTTTCAAGGCTGACTTCGACAACCAGCAGCGTGTTGCTGGTGCCGTCATTGATGTGCTTGAACTGGACTCCTGCGCCAGGGCGACCGAACATGCTCTTTTCTGTCAATGGTGCCACCATGCGCGTCTTCCCGGATTCCGGCGGCTTTGCATCGACAGTCAGATCGGCATACACGGCCGGCATTTTGTCGATCAGCGTTTTGTTATGCTCGCTGTCCCAGGGTTCGTCCAGATGGAATTGATTGTAGAGCGCTTCCTGATCGAGATACGGCAGGATCAGCACACGCCAGCTGAGGAGTCTCCTGCCCTTTTCGTCCGCCAGTGCCTGAGGCGGAAAGCAGTCGTAGCTGTCGGCAAAATTGTGCATCGCCAGACCAATTTGTTTGAGCGAGTTCAAGGTCTGCATGTGCTGGGCACGCATTCTTGCGGGCGTCAGTAACTCTTTCAAGCTGGCGATGACGGCGTCAATCTGTTCCGCTGAATCGGTGCTGTGAACAACATTCAGATCTTCCAATGTCAGCTGCAGAGTGGTCGCCGCTTTGCCGATTCGCCGCGTTGTTTCTTCGTTCACCAGGGCCGCCAGTTGTTTGGCTGAGTCCGCAGAGTCCGTCTCAATCTGCAGTTTGGCTTTTGATGGCGGCAGTTCGCCCGACATGGCAACAGATCGGATCTTGAGCAGCAATTCGCCGACTCGTGTCGCAACGTCAGCGTTTTCGCCAAACATTTCCGGCAGCGTTGCGACCAGCGGTTGCAGCGTTGAGGCGGATGTTCGGATCACAAGGCCGTGAGGATGACGAAGACCGTTGATCGTCTTCACGAAACTGGCGTCAGGTGGGCCATCGCGTTTTGTCTGCAGTTTCTCAATCTGAGTCTTGTCGCCGTAGAGCACGGCGTCACCATCAACGATCACCGTTCCTTCGGTACCAACTAAAGTCCCCAGCACAAGCCTGACAGTCCCCGCCTTGTCTGCGCTGACGGGCACAATAAACGCTATTGGCCCCGGCATGAAGACCGACAGATCTCCCACGAAGTAAATTCGTTTCACACCGAGCTGAACGAGAGCATCTCGGACGGGTTCAAGTTTCTTGACAGGACTTTCGATTGGATTCAGTTTCATTCCGAAGTCGGACAAGGCAGCGAGGTCGATCTTTGAAATGTCCGCCCATGCGACGATGGCCGTCGAGTCGTTCATGTAGCGTTCGACCGGGGCCGCATTCGAGGCTCCAGGTTCCTGCGCGAAGCCTGTGTTGATGAAAGCGAGTGTTATCAAAAGTGCCAGCAGGCGCGGCATTGCGCGGGCGATTCGCTGGCGTGAAGATTGTGGAAGGGTTGGAGTAATCATGATTGATGATCCTGTTGAGTTTCGTTTGTTGAATCGGCTTCGAGTTTTCGTGGCATCATGTCCACACAACTCGGCCCCCTCGTCCGCCCTGCGGGCAATTACTGTCTTATCAGCCGCAACTCGCTAGCGTCCGGTTCATGGAGAAAACCGGGGGCTAGCGCCCAGCGGCTGATTAAGAACCGACAGTTGTTTTCCGCTCGATGCTAATGGCGCTGTGGTGTTAGAATCGGACGCGCAGTTCCTGCATTGGTTTGTAGTTCGCAGGTCCGTCGGACTTTAGGCTGACGATGGCGTGACCATCCACCATTTCCACTTCATACTGAAATGGCTGATCGGTAAAGGGATCCGGCATGGCCGGCACGGGGCTAAGTTGATCGAGTGATTCCGGCAGCTGACCGTCATGCTCGGCCGCGTGCATTCGCAACGCTTCCAGAGTCATCAGCCGGTTGTATGTCATGAGCGTTCGTGTTTCAGCTTCACCCACACGAAGGACATTTGGGAATAGCATTCCAGCGATCGTGGCACCCAGGGGCGAGCTTTGCTTGTCTTTGGTCCATGCCTCAAACTGCTCATTGCTTTTCTGAAGCAGCGGTCTTGCGGCGGTTCTGGGGAGCAGGCAGGCCTTTCCAAGATTATCTCCGACTCTTCGAACTTCACCCGCAGCATCGATCAACAGAATCTGAACGCCCGGCATCCCGGACAATTGCTGCTCGGTCATGCCACGGGACAGCAGTCGCGCACGCACAGTGTCCGCCATCGCCGCGCCGGCAACAGCAAGGGTGATTTTGTCCTTTCTCCAGCGTTCCGATGATTCGTTCAGCAGCTCCAGTTGGTTCAGCGTGTCCAGCCATTTTTGGCCTGCTTCCGCTTCTGTCCATTTCTGCGTCTCCGCCTCGGCCAGGACAGGCAGCACTTCCGCGACGTTACTAAGCTCCCACAGTACGGATTCACGAATCTCGATCAGTGGCTGGGGAATGCTTGCCAAAGCCCAGTACAGATTCGGACAGCCGGGCGTTGAAATCGCTTCGGTCAGGCTGTCGCGCATCATATTCGTCATGGCGATGCCGACGAGTTTCTGGATCAGCGATTCTCCCTGTCCGACAAATTCCGCCAGCCGCAGTCCATCGGCGATCGATGACACCGCGCCGTCAAAGTCCTTTTGGTTTAATTGGTGGCGAATTTTGAATTTCAGTACTCGGGCCAGCGTTCGCGATTCCTGAACATCCGGAAGCAGATACGCGTAGACTGACGGACCACGCAGGTCACGAATCCGATGATCGCACTTGAAGTCTTCCGACATCGCCAGGTCATGCAATTCCGCGAAGACATGTTCCATTGCGGCGACCGCAGTCTGGAGTTCCTCATCGGTCGGAATCGGACCATCTCCTGTTCGTTCCACCCATTCGTTTGATTGCCACAGAATCTGTTGTTCCTTTGGCTGCTGTGAAAACATGAGCTGAGCACGACTGAAGTGGAGCAGCGCCTGGCCCGGCTTGAGTTTCCATTTGGCCGGATACAGCCGCAGTCGCAGTGCCGGGGTTGGTTCGCCGGCGGCCTGAACGTCAATCGGGTTTCCGCGCTGTTCCGGGTCGCCACCAGGTTTCCCTTGTGGCTGCAACTGTGCGTCGCGCGCCTGTTGGAGTTGCTTCAGCGTCATCGTGGATCCGAGCTTGTCGTCCGCGATGACGAGGCTGCTGGAGAGGAACAAGACGAAGAGACAGGTGATCGATCTAAGGCTCATGTGGGGTCTCATGGTTTTTTGCTCCTATAGTAAACTATTAATGATTGCTTCCGTGGCCGGGCAGGAACGCAGTTGTGGCCATGGGTTGCCCGCTGAGACATGTTCGACGCCGGACGGACTCGTGGCGACGGGCGGTTCCGCACGCACCATCTGATTCCACTGATGACGCGCGACGACACTCAGCGGTCGGATTGCCAGCGGAATCTCATCCACCCACTCGTCGCCGCCCAGATTGTGCGCTGTTGAATCACTGTCAACATCTCGTGCGACAATTGGGATGTCCCGATTGGCGTTGTCCGGTCGAACACTCTCCAAATTTTGTTCTTCGGCGAGTTGCACGACATCCGCTGGCTGTGTTCCACTTTCCGTTGTCAGCAAAGCGCGTTCTGCAACCTGGTCAGCGCCATCTTGCCCGAATCGATCGCCGATAGAAAGCTGCCACGCCGCCAGACCAACAGACACAAGCAGTCCGCACAGCAAACCGGACGCAAACGATCGCCCCGGACGTCTGCCGACTGCGGAATCTTCAGGTCGGACATTCTTTGACTGCAGCGCCGCCTGCCAGCCCGCGCGGTAAAAGGTGTCCGGCAGCAGTTGATCACATTGGGCGGGCTTTAATTGCCTGAGTTGTCGTTCAAATGCAGTTCGCGGTTCAGATTCGAAGGATGCATCGCTCATAGGATTTTGCTCACTGGTTGTTTGTAGTCATCCACTGTCGTCAACGCCGCCCGCAACTGTTCAATGCCCGCTTCATATTTGCGATGGGCTGTCGCATGTGAAATATCAAAGACTTCCGCGATCTGGCGGAAGGTCATGTCATTCCAAAGATGCGCCACAAGGATGTCGCGCGTTTCGTCGTCCAAAGTTTGCAGAGCACTCAGGATCTCGTCGGGCGACGGAACATCCAAACTGGACGATTCCAGCGGTTCCAGCCATGCCGGACGATCCCTGGCCGCCAATTGTTCACGATTTGTTCGGCGCTGTTCCGAGCGAACAGCATCGATTACCGCATTTCGGACGGTTCGCACCAGCCACGCGGAGGGCTTATCCGGAGCCGACTGCTGACTTGCCAGCCGAATAAATGCCTCCTGCACGCAGTCCTCCGCGACTCCACCGGCAACCCTGCCGCAATGGCCACGAGCCAGCAGCAGGAGTGCTGCAGCATGTTTTTGCCACAGGCGGAGTAATTCAGCGGATGAAAGCACACAATGCCTCGCGACAACTTTGTAAACTTGTTCCTCCAGAGGAGATGACGTCACCCGCCGTGTTTTGTCTCAGCAATTTGCGGAATTGTGGTTACATACTTTACGCGGTCAGAAATGATGCTGTGGATTTTCTTGCGATTGTCCCTTCTCCCCCCAAAAAGATTGGGGGAGAAGGTGGCAGCAGTTCGTCCCATCACATGATCAAATCGATGCCACATTTTTTAAATTTGCCGAACTTCCTCCACCGAGCCGGGCGGCTGCTTGTGGTCTGCTGCGTCGCTGGCAGCGCTGCGGCTCCGAGTCTCAAAGTGACTGAGTCCGACGCGACGATCACCCTGGCCCTGTCCCACGGCGACAGGACAATCGTCGAGTACAACAAAGTCTCGCCGCCGGTTCCGGACGCGGACTTGATCAACAGCCAATGGGTTTCGTGGTGCGGGCAATAGACTCGGAACTTTAGAAACGGCTCCGGGGCGAATTCAGAAAGATTCAATGGCAAATAAGCGGCGCGTCTCCGGGTGACGCAACATCACGATGTCTCTGAAGTAAATAGGACGTTTTTCAGGAACTGAACCCCAATGAGTTGTGAAATCTGGGGCGAGCGGTTGGAATCCCTGTTTGCCACAGGCTGCACGCTGAACAGACCGAAAAATGGACGGGACCTCTCTCATGACGTCGCATTGTTGCCCACCCGCAGGCGCGAATTCCGGGCTCGCGAGACGGCGCATTTTGTTATCCGTAATTTTCCTGCTGGCGTCGTTGATTGGTCATCATGGGCGGGCTCACGCGGACGAACCTGCCTCCACTGCGCCTCAGACTGATCTGCAGCTGAGGATGCACGCGGGCGGCATGGGGCGATATGTCGCGAATCGCTGGGGAATTACCAATGCCGTCGTGACAAACAAAAGCACGGATCCACAAGCAGCACTGATCGTTGTCACGCCGCCCGGTAGTGAGGGGCTTCAATACGCGAAGCAACTGACCGTCCCCGGTCGCACGATGTACGACGTGTCCTGGCCGGTTCGAGTCGGAAGAATCGAAGAGCAGACGGCGGACGTTGAATATCTTATGTTCCCGAACGGTGCGGAAGATGGCCTGATTCGGCGAAAGGAGCACGACGATTTTGTTCCAAAGTACAATGCGCTCGTCGAGCCAAATTCTATACTGGGCCTGACAGGGTTTATTGCGGATGATGACGAATCCAGTGCTCAGCTGGATTCATCCCTAAATTTGCTCCGGCTAATGTCCTATGCCCAGCGGCGACAGCAGAACGTCAGCGCTCTGCGGGCTGATGATCTGCCACCGAATGGCGAGTGCCTCGATTCTTTTGATCAACTGACGATAGCGTCATCCAGACTCTTCGATCATCCTCATGCAATTGAAGCGATTCGGATTTGGCTGCAACGTGGTGGAAAGCTTTGGATTCGTCTGGACCGCACCGGAATTGATGTGGCTCGCGCGTTGTTGGATGACGCATTACCCCTCACTGTCGTGGGAGAAACGTCGGCCAACACGGTACTGTTGACGCTGAACCCGGAGTTTCGTCACAGCACCTATCCAACGAGAGAAGTCGAGCGGACCTTTGATGAACCGATCCGCTACGTCCGCGTTGTTCAGGACGGCGGCGAAGTCATTTGGAATATCGATGGCTGGCCGGTCGCCTTCAGTATTCCCGTTGGTCGCGGCACAGTGGTTGTTACGACGGTGGACTCCTCCGCGTTTTCCATGCATCTGGGACCAGCTGCAAATGGAGCCCCGGAATATGGAATGATTCCCTCCGGAATGGCCATGCAGACGGCGTTGTTTGCCCGATCGCAGCAGCCCGTCCTGCGACGGGAAGTCGTAACGCAGCAGGCAGCAACGGTAATCGGTTACCGGATCCCTTCGCAATTCACCGCAGTGGGGCTCACGCTGTGTTTTCCCGTTTTGCTTCTGGCGGTCGGTATCTGGCTGCAGCGTCGCGAGCAGGGTGAGCGACTGATTGTGCTCATGCCCGCGCTGGCTCTGCTAATTGCCCTGCCCGCGATTGGGATCGGTTCGCTGGGACGTCGCGTCGCCCCCAGCACGGTTATCGAGACTGCTTTTGTGCAGTCCGCGCCGGGTGCCAGACATCTGGTGTCGGACGGTTATGCGTCGGTCTTTGATTTCGGATCAGAGGCACTTAACGTTTCGGGAACCGAGGGGACGATCGTTGAGGTCGACTTCGATCCAACGAACCGTGACTATCGAAGCCTGGTCTGGACCGGTTCAGAGACGTCACATTGGGTCGGACTTCCCCAACCCGGCGGGATTCAGACATTTCGAGAACGTTCGATTGAGACGCTCGATCGTCCTTTGTTTGTCTCGGCGACGTTTGACGAAAAAGGTGTCGTGGGACATCTGGACGCTGGTGGCCTGACGGATGCCGGTGATCTGATCATCGCGGGCGCAAATCCGGATCGGATGAGTTTGCGGCTCGATTCAAATGGTGAGTTTCGTGGGACGTCTGAGGATGTGCTGGCAGCGGGAAATTTTTCCGGCAGCGCAATTGTTACTGAACGACAGAAACGTCGAGCGGAAATTTATGCGTCAGCGTTCGACCTCTCGGGCCGCGATGTGGCATTTCCGGATCGTCCCAGCCTGCTGTTCTGGGCGCAGTCCAATCGCCAGATGCTGGACATCGGTGCATCGGATATGCGGCGGGAACGTTCGTTATTGGTGTCGCATCCTCTGCTCATCGAGCCGCCAGCAATCGGACAAATATTTACAATCCCGTCACCGTTCCTGGAACTGCGCACTATGTCAGACGCGGACGGAAAGGGATTTAGTTCAACATATGACAACTCAAGGCGTCGCTGGACAAACTCCGAAGTCCGCGGGCATTCGTTTATGCAGTTTCAAATGCCATCGGTCTGTCTTCCTTTCGAAGTCAGTTCCGCAGAACTTGTGCTCGTCGTTCGAGCTGGCTCCCGCAACGTCCGCGTGTCCGCGGGAAGCTTTGAATCACAAACACTTGTCAGCGAACTGGAAAGTCCGCTGGGAAAGACACGGATCTCGATTCCCGTCGAGTTAATCCGCGCGTCCTGTCGCGATGGCAGGGTGTATGTCTCAGTCATCGTGAGCGATCTGGATGAGGCTCTGCGAACGGATGGATCGACCGAGAATCAAAACGACTACTGGGAAGTTTCTCACCTGGGGCTAACACTCACGGGCAAGCGATCTGCGGAAACTCCCTGAACGGAAACGGTCGAATTTGCGATAGTATTCACGAGTGCGACTAAATCAACTCTCTATTCATATAGACGCTGCACAAATCATGGTCGATCAAACGCCTGTTGTTGAAATCCGTGACCTCTCAAAACACTACGGGGAATTCGTTGCGCTGGACAATCTGTCACTGACACTCAATCGTGGCAGTATTCTGGGCTTTATCGGTCCCAACGGCGCCGGTAAGACAACGACGATTCGCATCCTTGTCGGGTTGTCGCGCCCAACGTCAGGAACCGCGACCATTGGCGGCGTGGACTGCGTGCGGGAACTGGCCAAAGTTCGCCGCCTTGTCGGTTACATGCCGGACAAGTTCGGTTCGTACGACAACATGCGTGTGCGGGAGTATCTGGATTTCTTTGGAGCGGCGTTTGGAATCGCGCGCCGGGAACGAGCGAACCGGATCGCCGAAGTGCTGGATCTGACAAACGCCACGTGGATGCAGGATCGCTACGTGGAAAGCCTTAGCCACGGGATGCAGCAGCGGGTGGGAATCGCAAGGACGCTGCTGCATAAGCCCGAGGTTCTGATTCTTGATGAACCGGCCAACGGGCTGGACCCGGAAGCCCGCATTGAGATGCGTTTGATCTTGCTAAAGCTGGCCGCTGAAGGAAAGACGCTGATCGTGACCAGTCACATTCTTCCTGAACTTTCGCGGATCTGCGACAAGGTTGCGATCGTCGCGGGCGGTCGATTGAGAGCCTTTGGAACACTCCAGGAAGTCACACGCGAACTATCTCAAATGCGAACTATGGAGATTCAGTTTTTATCGGCTGACGGACTGAATCAGGTGGCTGACAAAGTTCGGAAGATGCTGGAACCGACGGCGGAGGTGAAGGTTTCGGAGGCGGAATTGATCATTCGCTGCCGCACTTCCGCCACAGACGAGACAATGGCCGGGTTGCTCCGCCAGCTGATCATGGACGGCGATAAGGTCGCTCAGTTCCGTGAAGTCGCCGCAGATCTGGAAGAAGCCTTTATTACAGCTTCTCGCGCAGCTGAAGCGGAACGCACCGGTCAGGCGGCACCGGCACCGGCAGCAGCGTCACTGCGGGCATCGTCGGAGGTGGCTCAATGAAAGGCTGCCTTGTCATCATTGAACGTGAGCTGCTAGCCCTGCTCCGCAATCTCAGGACGCTGCTCATTCTGGTGTTCGTGGCCATCGCCTTCGCTGTGATCGTCATTCTGAAGTGGCCGTCCAGTGGAGTCTCGGACCTAAACGGCATGCAGGCGCGTGAGACCTATCAATGGCTGACCTATGGGATGCTGGGGGCCGCGATCATGATCGTGCCCGTGTTTCCATCGACATCGCTGGTGAGGGAAATTCGTGGACGCACGCTGGAGTTGCTGCTGAATTCGCCGCTGTCCCGTTCGGCAATTTATTTTGGTAAAGCAGGGGCGATGCTGGGATTCGTGCTGCTGCTGTTCTTTGCGACGCTGCCGGCAATGGCCTGTTGTTTTCTCATGGGCGGCCTGTCACTGGCCGATGTCCTGAGGCTCTACGGATTCCTGCTGCTGGTTTGCACTCAGCTGGTCGTGATTGGGATTCTGGTCGGGACGTTTGCTCGCAGCACGGAAGCCGCGCTCCGCTGGAGCTACGGTGTGACGTTCGCGATCACGATCATCCCGACTTTTCCGGATTATTTTCTAAAGGGAAATGACAGCCCGATCGCGTACGCCGCAGGCTGGCTGAAAATGCTTTCACCGATCCCATCGCTCATTCAGTTGCTGCGACAGGGATCGATCGGCGGCACGGGCGTGGCTGAAACGCGTCCGCTGATGTTCTGGTATCTGGTGTTCACCGGTGTATCAATTGTCGCGGGAAGCCTTGTCTGCATCTTTCGTCTGAGCCATTCGCTGCTGGATCGATCTCGATCACAGGGCAGCATCACCGACGAACAATCGCTTGGCATCCGCGCGGCTCGACGTGTGTTGTACCTTGTCGATCCGCAACGCAGATCAGCGGGAATTCCATGGTATCTGAATCCTGTGATGGTTAAGGAGTTTCGCAGCCGCCAGTTTGGACGATTGCACTGGCTGCTCCGACTGATTGCGGGATGTGCGGTATTGTCGCTGATGTTGACGCTGGCTTCCGCTGGCGGGGCGGAAACACGCGGCGTCAACTTCACAGGAGCCATCATCATTGTGCTGCAGGTCGCGCTAATCGTGCTGCTCACGCCGGGTCTGGCAGCCAGTATGATCGCCGGTGAAATGGAAAGCGGCAGCTGGAATCTGCTCCGCATGACGCCGATGGGAAGTTTGCGAATCCTGTTTGGCAAGCTCTCCAGCGTCGTACTGACTCTCGCACTGCTGCTATGCGCCACGCTGCCGGGTTATGCAGTGATCATGCTCATTCAACCGAACCTGCAGGCACAGGTGCGGCAGGTGATGGTGAGTCTGGTTCTCGCGGCTTTGACGTCAATGCTGATCAGCGCGACGGTGAGCAGCTTCTTTCGTTCAACCGCTGTGGCGACGACCGTGGCGTACTGCATTCTGATTTCGCTCTTTGCCGGGACGCTTCTGGTCTGGGTCAATCTGGATGCACCGTTTGGCCATTCGCTGGTGGAAAATACGCTGCGGCTGAACCCACTGGCTGCGGCATTGACAGCGATTGAAGCCGATGGCTTTCGAACATTTGATCTGATCCCTTCGTCCTGGTGGATCAGCTCTGTCCTCTGCACTGTGCTGTTAATGGTGTTGTACCTGCGAGTGCGACGTCTGGGTCAGCCCGATTGATGTTTTTCTGAATCGAATTGTGTGCGTGAGCTTTCCCATGACTTTTCAGCCGTTTCGAATTCCCGCTGTCTGTCAGCAATCAGCCGTGTTTGCCGCAGTTGCCGCGTTCCTGCTGGTGGCGTTTCTTCTGCCGCGTTCATCAGTCGCGTTCGCGCTGGATGAGGCGAGCGTCGTTGTCGCGCGGCAGAGCGAAGAGCCGCGCCCCGACTATTCTCCCGGTGGGCCATTTCGTGGACCGCTTGAGATAGCTCCTGTCGCCCGCTACTCCGACCTGCCGATGCGTATGTTCCTTGAACCGCACATCCTCATCGACAGGTCACCCATCGTGCTGGATTCACGCTATGTGCCTTTGTTTGACAAGACGCTGCGGGAAACGGCCGACGTTGAGTTGCTGGAAACGGCAGCTCTAAGTCTGGCTCGAGTCAGTAGAGAAAAACTGCGGGACATCGCCATTTCGACTGACATCCTGAGGCAGCATCTGGAGTCCAACGCAGATCTCCGAGTTCGGTTCGCCTGTGCGCGAGCGCTGATCAATTGTGATCTGGCCCAGTCCGCATCCGCGATCCTGAAACTGGATGAGCACGCTGATGATTCACAGAGACTGTGGCTCGAACCTGCGCTGGCCCGTTGGAAGGTGGCTGAAGCGACGGCCATGTGGAAGCAGCGGCTGACCGACAGGCAGGCGACCGCAGTCGGCGTTGCACTCGCTTGCGAAGGACTTGCTGCGCTCGGTGATGCGAGTGTTTCAGAGTCTCTTCTGTCACTCCTGAAAAACTCGCCGCACTCTTATGAAAAACGTATGGCGGCTGCGAAGGCGTTGTGCGTCATCGATCCGGCGATGGCCAACGTCGAAGCAGCGCCGTTCGTCAAAGGCAACGTACTTAGCCGTCGGCTGGGAGTGGAACTGCTTTCCAGTGCCAGGCCGGACGCTCAGACCACGCTCGCGACGCTGTGCGCTGATCCGTCGGACGGCGTCGCCTCGGCGGCCTGGTTGTCATTGCTCCGGCTGAATCCTGATCTGCTGGTGGCGGCGTTACCAACGGGACGCAACCATCGCGATGCGGAAATCCGAATGGCGGCCGCACGCATCATGGCACGTTTCCCAACTTCCGAGCGTGCTGGCTGGCTGCATGAAATGATGAGCGACCGGCACCTGCAGGTCCGCAACGTTGCGCGAGAAATGTCAATTCTGGTGGCCGAGGAGCAGTCATCCCTGCGCGAGGAAATCATTGCATTGGCAGGTGACACGCTGAGTGGCAAGCCCGACAACTGGCAGGGAATTGAACAGTGCCTGTTGCTGCTCGGCCAGCTCCGCGTGCCGCAGTTCTCGGGTCGCTGTATTCCCTTGCTGGAGCATTCACGAAGCGAGGTGCTTGTGACATCAGCATGGCTGCTGCATCTTTTTCCGGACGCCGCTGTACAGGATGCCGTCAAAGAACGACTCCGTCACAATGAAGCGGGCCTTGCGGGGCCAGTTCAAATATCCAATCCCGCCGATGTCGGGCAGCAGAGTGCGTATCTCATTCAGTACGTAGCGCTGCTGCGTCTGACGGACATGCAGCCGTTTCTGCAGCCGAATTTCAGTAAGGCGACTCCCGGGGGAGTTTACAAACGCGCAGCGGCGATGTGGGCGATTGGGCTGTTGCATGAAAATGATCCTGCCCCTGGACTCGTAAAGTCGCTGCTTGAACGTATTGCGGACAGAACGAGCCCGATGCCGGAGTTGGAACCCGTCCGCCGCCAGTGTACTGTCGCGCTCGGATTCATGCGCGCCAAAACTGGTGTGCCGGGACTCATAGAAGCCTTCAGTGTGGATTCCTTCCCGTCCGGAATTCCCAATAGCGCTCGCTGGTCGCTGGGCATGATCGGTGAACCGATGCCAGATCCGCTGGCACCCGCTCCTCAGCCTGTTGGCGGCTGGAAACTGAATCCAGTCGATGACTAATCGTCGTCGTCTTTCCGCCGGTTTTTCGAGTCTTCATTGCCACCAGTCTGCAATGGCATCGGAAGCAGACGCGCCACGGTGATTAAACGGACGAGCATCGCTGTGGACGTGAGTCCCAGTTTCAGCACAATTCGAGCCCGGTGCTTTTCGACAGTCTTTTCACTGATCCCTGTCACGATCGAGATCGCCTTGTTAGTGCGACCTTCATAGACCATGTTAAGAATCTCCAACTCCCGCTTTGAAAGCACGCTGAGTTTTCTTTGCGAGTCTGCGATTTGTTCCAGCAAGTTGTTAAATTCACTCGTGCCGAATGACGTGTCGAATCTCACGAGGTGCCCCACAGTCGCTCCGCTGCTACCGTCAAGAATGCATTGGGCACAGACTTGCACAGCAACGCCATCCTTACGGATTACGGGGATGATTTCGGGGGTCTTCGTCACGATCGCCGAGATGCTGCCGATCAACTCAATCGCAGGAACTCCCGCAGCGTCCAACGCGCAGGCAACGGAATCCATTGCGAATTGAGTCCGCGTTTCAGTCGCAGGTGCCGTCAAGTTCCACAGACGCACGAAAGCCTGCGAACATAACGCGGCCTCTTGGTGATCCATCGGGATGAAACACCACGCGGAAGGATCACTGTCGGAAATCGCATCGAGAAGCGACAATGAAATATTGAGCGGGAGACCTGAATTGCGCATCGATCATCGGTTGAAAGCCGACATTTCGTTCTATGGGGTGTACATTCAAAGGTGTGCGCGGTGGGGCGCGGTCATTTCAGAACGCGTTTTTGACAATTTGTGGAAAAGAATGCAACACGAAAACATGCATACTCCAGTGTGTCCGGGGTTTTCCCCCAGTCCACAATCACGGAATCCTGCCTCGCGGCGGGGGAAACCCAAATGGAGTAGTCTTCATAAATTCTCGTAGCGGTTAAACTGGCAAGACTCCCATTCATGCCCATGCTAGGGATAAGTCCATGCCATTCCAGCCAGAATCGGTGGACGAAGGCATCTGTGCCGGGAAACAGAGTTGAATGCCGTGACCATTCGTTGGTAACATCGGCACCTGGTCGCCAACTTTTCAGCAGTTCAACATTTGCATTATTTCTCCGCTATGACAAATCCGTTTTTTGAAAACATCACTCGTGTCACACGGCGACAGATGTTCGGTTCGACATCGACTGGCATCGGTCTGGCGGCGCTGGCCTCACTGGGTGGCTTGCCTGTCGCACAGGCTGCGGATCGCGGTTTGCCGGGGATGCCACACTTTCCGGCGAAGGCCAAACGCGTCGTCGTGCTGTGGCAGGGCGGAGGTCCGTCGCATGTCGATCTCTTCGACGACAAGCCC
This sequence comes from Planctomycetales bacterium, assembly GCA_038214195.1. GTDB lineage: Bacteria > Planctomycetota > Planctomycetia > Planctomycetales > Planctomycetaceae > SXXK01. Next base: position 8,551 of record JBBQSE010000001.1, on the reverse strand, counting down.
GCCATGCGGGCGATGGCGGGGAAAGATATCCCGGATTCCATTCGCGGCACGACACGCTTATCGACGATGTCCAGCGGATATGGAAAGTGGCCCTGTCAACCCTCGATCAAGCCGTTCCGTCGTTACGGTCAGGCCGGGATCTCGTTAAGCGAGATGCTGCCGAATGTTGGTTCCATTGCGGACGACATTTGTGTCGTTCGCAGTATGCATACCGAGGCCGTCAATCACGCTCCCGGAGTGACGCTGTTCATGACCGGATCACAAATTCCCGGTCGGCCCAGCATGGGCGGATGGCTCTCGTATGGGCTCGGCAATGACACCGATAACCTGCCGACGTTTGTGGTAATGACGTCCAGCGACAAGGGGAAGACCTGCGGTCAGTTGTTCTTCGATTATTACTGGGGCAGCGGCTTTCTTCCCAGTCGGTTTCAGGGTGTCCGGTTCCGAAACACGGGCGATCTGGTTCCGTATCTCACCAATCCGGCAGGCGTCAGCAGTCAGTCACGCCGAGCGATGCTGGATGATCTGGCCGAAATGAATGCGGCTCATCTGGCTGACTATGGCGACCCCGAGATCGATACACGAATCGCCCAGTACGAGATGGCCTTTCGAATGCAGTCAAGTGTTCCGGATCTGGTCGATTTCTCCGGTGAGACAAAAGCGACTCTCGATCGTTACGGTGCTGACGTGCTGCAAAAGGGCACGTACGCCAACAACTGTCTTATCGCCCGCCGATTGCTCGAACGCGGCGTACGGTTTGTGCAACTGATGCACGCTGGCTGGGATCAGCACGGCAATTTGTTTACTCAGCTGGAACAGCAGTGTATCGACACCGAAGGTCCTTCAGCCGCGCTCGTGAAAGATCTGAAAGAACGCGGAATGCTGGACGACACGCTCATCGTCTGGGGTGGTGAATTTGGACGCACGCCATTCGGTCAGGGAGATCCGGCAAATCCCAAAGGCCGCGATCATTTCGGCAAGGCCTACAGCTGGTGGCTTGCCGGCGGCGGCATCAAACCTGGCATTACATTCGGGGAAACCGACGACTTCGCCTGGAACATTACTGCCGACCCCGTTCACGTACACGACATGCAGGCCACGATGCTGCACTTGTGCGGCATCGATCATACGCGACTGACGTATCGCTATCAGGGACGGCAGTACCGACTGACCGATGTCCATGGCGAGGTCGTGAAGGGAATTCTGGGGTAACTGAAGCCTGTGCCCTGATCTGTCCTCACATTGGAAGCCCGGCGTTTGTCATTCGCCCATTGGATTTTCTTTCTCTCCGAGTTTGCCTCGCTGAACAAGCACTGTTGATACAACGCTCGTAGAAAACTCACGGAACATTTCAGCTCGCGGACAATCCGGCCCCGATTTTTAAACGCGCATCGCCTTTCGCCTGGTACATCCTGTGAGACGAGAAGATCCCAATACCGCCATCCAGCACAATTCACTTCCGTTTCCGGAACGCGTGGCAGCGTTCCTGATCCGCAGCCATTATGTTCTCGTCGTCTCACTGGCGATACTTGTCACTGCACTGCGATTGGCGTTCCCAATGCCGTCAATGGCTGACCATTTCAACAGTCGCCTTCATTATTTGCTCCGTGATTTGACTCGGCCCGTATTTCTTACGCTCATGGTCGCCGCTGCCGCGCTGGCTTTCACTCAATCCGCACGCCGTTCAGTTCGATTCCGGGCAGCTGCGATTGTCTGCCTCATCTTTGCGCTTTTAGGCTGACGTGTTGCAATAGGGCCTGCTCAATCGACTTGATTGATATGGGGTTCCTGCGGGTTTCCGAAAAACGCCTGGGCAGAATTTCAGATCAGCACAGAACCTCAACGGGCCGAAAGCGGCCCCAGTCGCAGCTGCCGCGCGATGTCATCGAACATGGCATCCAGTACAAGTCGCACAGGCGAATTACTTTCGATCTGATGCGACGCTGTGATGATTCGGTCGAGCAGTGGAGCCAGGAGATCGACGCCGGAGCGGACGCCAAACCTCTGCAACAGCGGATCGGAAAAATCGCCGGATGTCAGCCTTCTTAGGCGGTTGTTCAGGAAGCCCGCGATGAAACGCAACAGCCATCTTGCGTTGCGTCGCTGTTCTTCTGTTCCCGACGAAATTCGTTCCAGTTCGTCAGACACATGTTTCGAAAGTTCGAGCGGTTTCATCTGTTCCAGATGTTCCAGTTGGCCGCTGACCATTTCCCGCAATGCCCGCAGGTCGGGATTGAGCAGTTGCTGGGCCAGGGTGATGCTGCCTTCGGACAGACCGGCAACCTGGGCAGCTTCTTCGGGTGATTCCACCAGTTCTTCGGTGAGAAGGATTTCCGCCACATCTGCTTCGATCAGGGGAAAGAAGCGGATTACCTGGCAGCGGGATCGAATGGTTGGCAGCAGGGAATCCGGATTGTCACAGACCAGCAGAATCAGGGCATTCGCGGGCGGCTCTTCCAGCGTCTTGAGCAGCGCGTTCGCGCCTTCCTGATTCATTCGATGGGAATCATTGATCAGAGCGACTCGCCGGTCCGATGCCTGCGGGGCCATCGACAACTCAAAGCACAGCCCCTCGCGACCGCGTCTGTTTTCATCACCAAGAATCAGGGCTATGGGAATTTCGGTCTTGCCGGACGGGACCCCGATCTCGATAAAGTCCGGCCAGTTTCCCGCGACGAAGCCGCGGCACGCCCGGCATTCCCCACAGGCGTCGATCTTGCCGTCGGCGTGTTCACGGCAGAACATGGATTGAGCCAGCAGCCGGGCGAATTTGCGCTTGCCGACGCCATCGGGCCCCGTCAAAACGTAGGCGTGCGACAACCGACCGCGTTCCAGCGAGCGCGCGAACAGTTCTCGCTGTTCCTGATGGCCTTTGAGTGATTCCCAGGCGGACGGCACGGTTGTAGGTTCTCCGACTTGAACTAAATCTCGTCCGCAAGCAGTTGTGTTTCGGCGATATGAATGGCCTTCAACATGGCGCGGGCCTTGCTGAGAGTTTCCTGATACTCGGTTTCGGGCACGCTGTCGGCGACGATGCCAGCACCAGCCTGAATGTAAATCGTGCCGTCTTTGATCACCAGGGTTCGCAGGGCGATGCAAGTGTCCATGTTGCCGGTGAAGTCAAAATACCCCACCGCTCCGCCGTATGGGCCACGTTTGAGTGGTTCGACGGAGTCGAGAATTTCCATCGCGCGAACTTTGGGAGCACCCGAGACGGTTCCGGCCGGCAATCCCGCGCGGAGCGCTTCGACAGCCGACAAGCCTTCCCGCAACTGTCCTGAAACGTTGGACGTAATGTGCATGACATGACTGTAGCGCTCGACCACCATGACATCGGTCAATGAAACCGTTCCGTATTGGGAGACGCGACCAACATCGTTGCGGGCCAGATCGATGAGCATGACATGTTCCGCGCGCTCCTTGGGGTCGGCAAGTAACTCAGCCGCCAACTCGCGATCTTCCTGAGGCGTTTTTCCTCGCTTGCGAGTGCCGGCAAGTGGTCGGATCGTCACTTCGCCGTCTTCCACACGCACCATGATTTCCGGAGAACTGCCGACAAGTTCCACATCAGGAGTTTTGAGCAAAAACATGAATGGGCTGGGATTCACCATTCGCAGCGAACGATAAACATCGAGTGGTTTGGCGGGCGAAGGATACTCCAGACGTTGGCTGATGACGACCTGAAAGATATCGCCGGCTTTGATGAACTCACGGCATTTTTCGACTGCGGCATGAAACTGTGGCCGTGTGAAATTAGATTTGACTTCGGGGGCGGGTTCAACGGTCAGATCGACATCGGTCAGCTGCACATCACCGCCGCTGAACGACAGTTGTCGGCAGAGGACATCCAGCCGTTCTTCAGCGCGGGCACGTGATTCCTCAAGGTCGCCATTCGCCGTATCGGCCAGAGCCACGACAAGGACCACCTTTCGAATATGATCAAAGATGACCATCGCGTCATACAATGCAAAGCAAAGGTCCGGCAGGTGACGGTCATCGGCGGGAACATGCGGCAGATTTTCGGTATAGCGAATGACGTCGTAGCCTGCGAATCCAACAGCACCGCCACAAAATCGAGGCAAGCCAGGAATGGCCACTGACTGATACTGCGCAACCAGCGCGTCCAGATCTTTCAGCGGATCGGCACTTTCAAATTCACGACGCTCCTTGCCAATGTGTTCAATCACGACACTATGGCCGGTCGCGGTCAGAGTCATGAAGGGATGACTTCCCACAAAGCTGTAGCGTCCGATTTTTTCTCCGCCGATCACGCTTTCAAACAAGAAGGCCCAGGACCCCGATGCGATTCGCTGATACGCGGTCACCGGAGTCAGTGTATCGGCCGTCAATTGCCGATACACGGGAACGAACCTTGCCTGCTTTGCCAGCGTTTGAAACTCGGCGGATGTCGGAAGTGTGGTGGGAGACTTCATAAGAGATCAGGAATGCGAATGGATTGAGTAATGCGGTCCAGAATCGACCGGGTGGATTCCAGTTCGTGATCTGTTCCCTGCCACCAGACCAGCAGTGTCATCTTCGATGAGCGGACACTGCTGAGCGACACGGAGTTCAACAGTTCAAGGCAGGAAAATTCCACTTCACGGCAGAACGCGGGCATGTCTGCCAGAACGCCGGTTGATTCGGTCACTTCAGGGTCGTCGTACTCTTCTTTGAAGGCGTCAAGACAGGAATTAACAACTTCGTCCGGTCGCGGGCAATCAAAAAGAATCCGCAGCGTCCAGAAGCAGGTATTGTCCGCAGCCACGGTGATGATCACATCTTTGCCAACTGCCTCTTCGGAAATTTCCCAGTAGCCGGGGTATTCAAAAGTGACACCATGACCTTCGTACGGAACAAGGCAGAATGAAGGATCAAGCGACATGATCGGATACTCTTAGCCTCGAAATGTTGTGGCGCGGGACATCTGCATGTCGTAGACAAACTGCATGATGTTGAATGCCGTCAGTTCGCACAACATGCGGGTCACTTTGGCATGCGTCGCATCGTCCAGATGTGTTTCGACTTCGCGCATCAGATCGACCAGACGTGCCTCCTGATCACTGATTTCACTCTCCGTAATGACGCCATCCGCAAAAGCCTGCATGAACGTCGCCATTTTCTTGGCGTAGTCATCGATCAGCGGTTCATTGGTTTCCGGATCAACCCAGCTCTTGCGTGTCATAGGGTGCGTTCCCTGGAAAAAGTGCGTTTCGTGGATTTGACCGCGTTCGGATAAGAATCGCAGTCCTTTTAGAGACCACATCGTAGCCTGAATCAACTGGCTTCGCGCGGCAGGGCGGCTTTTTTCCCAAGTCGAACGCCATATTCAGTTATGCGGGTTTTTGGCGAGGAGGAGGTCGGTCTCGGGGTCCAAACGCCGTCCTTTTTTATGTACATGTCACGCGGCGTGAATTCAGTACACTGAGCAGTCAACGTTCCGCATGTCCCTTCTCCCCCGAGATCGGGGGAGAAGGTGGCCAGAGGCCGGATGAGGGGGCTGTCTTTGGTGCGGAATTTTCAGGAATTAATGAATTCCCCCTCACCCTGGCCCTCTCCCCCCGGAAAAAATTGAGAAGTTGGAAAATCGATTGCGGGGGGAGAGGGGACAATCGCAGGGCGCTTTGCACCTCGATTCTGACCGCTTGACGTTTGGTTGAATAGTCCTCACCACTTGGTGTCGGGATTTGGAATTTCGCTCAAAGAGAACTTTACATGTCTCAATTTGCCGTCATCCTGCCAGCAGCTGGACAGAGTTCGCGTTTCAAAGGATTTCAGCGAAAGAAGCCCTTCGTCGAACTCAAAGGGCGTCCGATCTGGGTAAGGACCGCCGAGCATTTTCTGAATCGGCCTGACGTCTGTCAGACGATCCTCGTGATTGCCCCCGAAGACCTGGACTGGTTTCGTGATACGTTCCGGGCAAATCTGGCGTTCATGGACATCACTGTGGTTGCAGGGGGAGCATCGCGGGCCGAGAGCGTGCGGAACGGCATCTCGGCGATCAAAAAGCCCGCGGATTATATCGCCGTCCATGACGCCGCTCGCCCACTGCTGACGGCCAAATGGATTGATCAGATTTTCGCGGCGGCTGAGTCGCATCAAGCCGCCATTCCGGGGCTCAAGATCAGCAGCACGGTCAAACGGGTTGGAGACAATGCTTTGATTTCCGCGACGATCGACAGGACTGGATTGGTCCAAGCCCAAACACCGCAGGTTTTTTCCGCCGCTCTGCTGCAAAAAGCGATCGCGAGTTGCCGAAACCTCGCGGGGGCAACCGACGAGGCGTCTCTTGTAGAATCCATCGCGCAATCGGTTACGGTCATTGATGGCTGGCCCATGAACATCAAGATCACCACCAACGAGGACTTTCGTCTCGCCGAATTGTTCCTGAACGCTCTGCCAAAAGCCGGTGGCCTCGGCGGTCTGCATCCTTTTGCGGATGACTTAAGGCAATAATGTTCAATAAATGCTGAATGAAGGGTCGTCAAACCCGCGTAAGTAGAGTTCCGAAGTCACAGGAATTCCTTTACATCTGAGCCAAAATGCGTGACCGAAAACTCAACTCGGCGAGCCAATTTTGTTTCCGGATTCTGAGACGATCGCCACTTGGTTTTTCGCGCTTTCCGGACAATCGATCAACCTTGAGAATCGTCGGATATCGCGCTCAGTGGTTGTCGCCGAGTCGGCTACGATCAGAGGTGGCTGCAGTGATGCAGAACCCGCCAGATCTTCCCGCCTCACCCATCCGAATCGGAGGCCATTGTGTCAAATCCGGTCGAACAAACGAACCCCCTGACTCCTGAACCGCAGGGGCGTGAATGGGGAACTCGAACATTCCTGGGCTTCCTCTTTCTCATCGCATGTGCCTATGCCACGATGCTGATTTATCATGTGTCGCGCCCGCCCGGAACCGTCGCTGAAGACGATGGAATTCTGGAGCGTTGCCGCCAGATTTGTCTGCGATATGGTCTGGTTTCCACCGGTAATGTGCGCAAGGATGCCGAGGCTTACCTGAAAGTCGTTCAACATCAGACGTTGACCGAAGGGCTGGCACAGATTCTGGCTGAAACAGGATTTGAGCCAGCCGCAACTCAGGAGCATCCGCTCCTCAACCAGACCGCACCGGCATTTACGTTGCCGGATGATTCCGGCACACCGCAGTCACTGGCGGAGCTCAGCAGCAATCGTCCCGTGGTTGTGGTGTTTTACCTGGGATACGGCTGCAGCCACTGTGTTGCACAACTCGTCGCCCTGGACAAAGATCTGCACTACTTCCGCGAATTGGATGCGGACATCGTGGCCATCAGCGCTGACGAACCTGCTCATACGACCGAGCGGTTTGAGGAGTATGGCAGGTTTCACTTCCCGGTCCTGGCCGATGTCGATAACGGGGTCGCGAAAGCATGGAACGTCTATGAACCACAGACCGGCGAAGAGCAGGAATTCCGCATGCATGGCACGTTCATCGTTGATCGCACTGGCCGTATTATCTGGGCCGCGATGGACACGGAACCCTTCCTGGACAACAAATCGCTGCTGCACATTATTGCAAAATCGCAGGGGTTGCTGCCTTCGACAGCGGCTCAACCCGATGGACTTGCCGCCGCACGGTAGAGCCGATCTTCGACTGTGTCTTCCACATGGACCTGCCGCCAGATGATTTCGAACGCGCAGAAATTCTCAAATTGCCAGTCATAATCCGTCCATGCTGGATAAATATGATTTGGAGAATCAATTTGAGGAGTCACTGTGGACGAAAAAACACGACAGGCAACTCGACTGTGGACTCAGGCCCAGTCTGCAGTTTCGGCTTTTCTGACGACCATCGTGCGGGATTTTCGTGACCGTGATGACGTGCTTCAGGATGTCGCTGTCGCCGTGCTGGAATCGTTTGATCGCAGGGATTCACCCCGCCCATTCATTCCCTGGGCGATTGGCGTTCCAATCTTCAATCCGATCAAAAACGACGACCGAACCGACACGCTCCTGGCTGGCGAACTTGACGAATTCGGCTTCGCCCGTAATTCGTTTGTTGAGACCCGGCATATCGATCGTCTCGCCTGTGAGGGCATTCGGTTCGGCTTCAGAATAATCCTGATCCGACAATCAGCTGAGAAACTGCCCCGCAATTTCATAAAAGATCACCACCGCAAGGATGTCGATCATGGCGGCGATCAGCGGGTTGGACATGATGGCAGGGTCCATGCCGGATCTGCGAAGACCCAGTGGCAAGAGAGTACCGGCAGAAGTGCCGAGAACAACGACGATAACGACCGTGGTGGAAATCGCCGCAGCTTCCGGAACACTGAGTCCAAAAAAGCACCATGCGACGCAAAAGTCGAGCGAGGCCAATGCTACTCCAAGGGCCAGTCCAATTGTAAACTCACGAAGGATCAGGCGGCGGTCGATCAGTCCATTGATGGCTCCTTTGGAATCCGCAGGCTGCAATGCAAACATGCGGATGAATAACGTCGCGGATTGCGAGCCCGCGTTGCCGCCGCTGGCCATTACTAAAGGCAGAAACAACAGAATCAGTGTGGCCAGCCCCACTTCC